>NZ_SAUN01000001.1:1556617-1867941 GCF_004011505.1 Nonomuraea polychroma | reverse complement strand
CTACACCGCGGGCAAGCGCACGGCCCCGCACGAGCGGCCGGCGGACGGCACCCCGGTCATCGACGTCGACCGGGGCGGGCGGCTCACCTGGCACGGTCCCGGGCAGCTCGTCGCCTATCCGATCATCGGCGGCGTCACGGACGTGATCACCTACGCCTGCCGCCTCGAGGAGACGATGATCCAGGTGTGCGCCGACTTCGGCGTCACGGCGCGGCGGGTGCCCGGCAGGGGCGGCGTCTGGGCGATCGGCGATGCGAGTCTGGGTCTGCCGGATCGCCAGCTCGGCGCGATCGGCATCCGGGTCTCGCGCGGGGTCACCATGCACGGCTTCGCTCTCAACTGCGCCAACGACCCTCGCTGGTTCAACCGCATCGCGCCGTGCGGCCTGCCCGACGTGGGCGTCTCCTCGTTGTCGGCGGAGACCGGCCGGCGCATCGTGGTCGAGGAGGTCCTGCCGATCGCGGAGAAGCGGCTGGCCGAGTCCCTCGGCATGGAATCGTTCGAGCTGCACGAAGAGGACCTTCTCCGCCGGTAACCGGATCGGCATCTAACAGCGGCAGCACGAGCTGGCGGAACTGGCGGAGCGGATCGACGAGGAGCTGCAGGCGCACTACGCGATCCGCGGCTTCGGCCTCATCACGTGACCCTGGACCGGGCCGGCTCACGGGGAGACGTAAGCTGAGGAGGTGACCGTTGCTCCTGAAGGCCGCAAGCTCCTCCGCCTGGAGGTGCGCAACGCCGAAACCCCTATCGAGCGCAAGCCCCCGTGGATCAAGACCAAGCTCAAGACGGGCCCCGAATACACCGAGCTGAAATCGCTCGTGCGCCGCGAGGGCCTGCACACGGTCTGTGAAGAGGCGGGCTGTCCCAATATCTACGAGTGCTGGGAAGACCGCGAGGCGACCTTCCTCATCGGCGGTGACCAGTGCACGCGCCGCTGCGACTTCTGCCAGATCGACACGGGCAAGCCGAAGGAGTATGACCGCGACGAGCCGCGCCGGGTCGCCGAGTCCGTCGAGCAGATGGGCCTGAAGTACGCGACCGTGACCGGCGTCGCCCGCGACGACCTGCCCGACGGCGGGGCCTGGCTCTACGCGGAGACCGCCCGCCAGATCCACGCCCTGCTGCCCGGCTGCGGCGTCGAGCTGCTGGTGCCCGACTTCAACGGCAACCGTGACCAGCTGGAGGAGGTCTTCTCCAGCAAGCCGGAGGTGTTCGCGCACAACGTGGAGACGGTGCCGCGGATCTTCAAGCGCATCCGTCCCGCGTTCCGCTACGACCGCTCGCTCAGCGTGATCACGATGGCCCGCGAGGCCGGGCTGGTCACCAAGTCCAACCTGATCCTGGGCATGGGCGAGACCCGCGAGGAGGTCGTCGAGGCCATGCGCGACCTGCACGCGGCCGGCACCGACCTGCTGACGATCACGCAATACCTGCGGCCGACGCCCCGCCACCACCCGGTGGAGCGGTGGGTGAAGCCGGAGGAGTTCGTCGAGTTGCAGGCCGAGGCCGAGGCGATCGGGTTCGCCGGCGTCCTGTCCGGGCCGCTGGTCCGCTCCTCCTACCGGGCGGGCAAGCTCTACAAGCAGGCCATCGAGGCTCGCCAGACCGCTTGAGCCCGACTGAGGAGAGCCTCGGGCGACGCGCCCGGGGCTCCTTCATGCGCGTGCCCGGTTACGATGGCGGGGCAGCCGACGGAGGGCGACGGGGTATGGCCGTACTCATCCGCACCAGTGACCTGCCGGCCAAGCGGCGCCACGACGCCTGGCGGAGCGTCGTGTGCGACACGCTCGGCCCTCTCGACTTACGCATCGATCCCGACGCGCCGCTGCGGGGCGAGATCGAGATGGGCCGGCTCGGCCCCGTGGGCGTCGGCCGGATACGCACGTCCACCCCGCACAGCGTGCACCGCACCGCCGGGCTGATCCACCGCGACAACCCCGACCTCTACCGGGTGGTGCTGGCCCTGTCGGGCAGCCCACGCCTGGCGCAGGACGACCGGTACACGCAGCTCAGCCGCGGCGAGTTCGCGATCTATGACTTCACCAGGCCGTACGAGCTGGCCTACGACAGCGCGGTGCAGCTGGCCGTGTTCAGCTTCCCGCATGACGTGCTCGCCCTGCCCGCGGGCTCGGTGGCCCAGCTCACCGCGCTGCCCATCAGCGCCGACTCGGGCGCCGGCGCGCTGGCCGTGCCGCTGTTGCGCCGGGTGGCCACGGACCACGACACGTACGCCCCGGCCAGCGCGACCCGGTTGTCGGCCGTGGTGACGGACCTGGTCAGCACCGCGGTCGCCGAGCGTTTGGAGCTGACGCGGTCGCTGCCGGCCGACACGCGGCAGCGGACGCTGCTGCTGCACGTGCACGCCTTCATCGAGCAGCGCCTGGGTGAGATCGACCTGGACCCGGGCATGATCGCGGCCGCCCACCACATCTCCGTGCGTTACCTGCACCGGCTGTTCGAGACGGAGAACACGACGGTGGCCGCCTGGATCAGGCAGCGGCGGCTGGAGCGCTGCCGCACCGAGCTGGCCAGGGGCGGCGACGAGCCGGTGAGCGCCATCGCGGCCCGCTACGGGCTGCCGGACTCCGCGCACTTCAGCAGGCTGTTCCGGCGCGCGTACGGGATGCCGCCCGCCGAATACCGCCGCGCGAACATGGTGCGCTGAACGTCAATTCGCCTGGCACCCAGATCCAAGACCGGTGACCCCCTTCGTCAGCAGACTGTAGGCATCAACCGATCGCGGGAAGGGATCAGGAACATGCAGCTCTTCGTCAACCTGCCGGTCAAGGACCTGGACAAGTCGAAGGAGTTCTTCACCGGGCTCGGCTTCACGATCTTCGGCATGGCCGAGGGCATGGCGTCGGTGGTCATCAGTGAGGAGACTCAGGTGATGTTGCTGACCGAGCCGGTGTTCGCCTCGTTCATCGCCAAGGACGTCGCCGACGCCGCCACGGCCACCGAGGCGATCCTGGTGCTCGGGATGGAGAACCCGCAGCAAGTGGACGAGCTCGTGGACAAGGCTCTGGCGGCCGGCGCGACCCCGGCGGGCGTCAAGCACGAGGGCGGTTTCAGGTACCAGCGCGGCTTCGCCGACCTGGACGGCCACCACTGGGAGGCGCTGTGCCTGGTTCAGCCCGCGTCGTGAGCGGTAAGGCGATCTCCGCCGACGGCACTCCGATCGTGTTCGACACCTGCGGCTCGGGCCCGGCGGTGATCCTGGTCGCCGGGGCCATGATGGAGCGGGCGCACCCGACGCTGGCCGGTGTGGCGGCCGCGCTGGCGCCGTGGTTCACGGTCTGCTCCTACGACCGCAGGGGCCGCGGCGACAGCGGGGACACGGCGCCGTACGCGGTCGAGCGGGAGGTCGAGGATCTGGCCGCCGTCATGGCGGCGGCCGGCGGGTCCGCCATGGTGTTCGGCGGCTCCTCCGGGGCGGCGCTGGCTCTGGAGGCCGCCCTGCGGCTGCCGGGCATCTCCAAGCTGGCGTTGTGGGAGCCGCCGTACCACGTGGACGACAGCGCGCCCACGCTCCCCGGCGACTTCGCGGCGCAACTGGCCGCGCTGGTGGAGGCGGGCAGGCGGGCGGAGGTCGTCGAGCGGTTCCTGGTGGAGGCGGCCGAGGTGCCGGCCGAGGCGGTGGCCGCGATGCGGGGGCAGCCGTTCTGGGAGCAGGCGGAGGCGGTGGCGCACACGCTGGCGTACGAGGCCGCCGTGCTGGGTCCGGGCAACGCGCTGCCCGCTGGGCGGATCGCGGCGATCAGGCGGCCGGCGCTCGTGCTCAACGGCGAGGACAGCCCCGGATGGATGCGGAACGCGGGCGCGGCGGTAGCGGCGGCGGTGCCGGGCGCGGCTCACCGCGTGCTGGAGGACCAGACGCACGACGTCGCCGTCGAGGCGCTGGTGCCTGAGTTGCTGGAGTTCTTCGCGCTTTAGGTAACTCTAAGGTAACAAACCTATCGAGTGGTCGGTTTGCTGGGGAAAACTGGGCGGGTGGACTTCGACGAACTGATCGCCCGCCTGGACCTCACCACCAAGATCCGGCTGCTCACCGGGGCGGACATGTGGTCGCTCCCGCCCGTTCCCGAGATCGGCCTGGACCGGCTCGTGATGAGCGACGGCCCCATCGGCGTACGGGGCGAGCAGTGGAGCTCCGGCGACCCGTCGATCGCGCTGCCGAGCCCGACCGCGCTCGCCGCGACCTGGGACCTCGACCTGGTCAGGCGGGCCGGGCGGCTGCTCGCTCAGGAGTCCGGGCGCAA
This sequence comes from Nonomuraea polychroma, assembly GCF_004011505.1. Taxonomy (NCBI): domain Bacteria; kingdom Bacillati; phylum Actinomycetota; class Actinomycetes; order Streptosporangiales; family Streptosporangiaceae; genus Nonomuraea; species Nonomuraea polychroma. Next base: position 1,863,679 of record NZ_SAUN01000001.1, on the reverse strand, counting down.
GGGGGTGCACGTGCTGCTCGCCCCCACGCTCAACCTGCACCGCTCGCCGCTCGGCGGGCGGCATTTCGAGTGTTTCTCCGAGGATCCGTATCTGACGGGTGAGGTCGGCGCGGCGTACGTCGAAGGCGTGCAGGAGGGCGGGGTGGCCACCACGCCCAAGCACTTCGTGGCCAACGACTTCGAGACCGACCGGTTCACCGTGGACGTGCGGGTGGACGAGAAGGCGTTGCGAGAGGTGTACTTGGCGCCCTTCGAGCGGGTGGTGCGGGCGGGCGCCTGGGGCGTCATGACGGCGTACAACTCGGTCAACGGCACGACCATGACCGAGAACGCGGAGCTGGTCAACGGGGTGTTGAAGGGCGAGTGGGGGTTCGACGGGTTCGTCGTGTCCGACTGGACGGCGGTGCGGTCCACCGAGGCGGCCGCCATGGGCGGGACCGATGTGGCCATGCCGGGGCCGTACGGGCCGTGGGGCGAGAAGCTGGTGACGGCGGTGCGGGAAGGGCGGGTGCCCGAGGCCGTCATCGATGACCGGATCCGCCGCATCCTGCGCCTGGCCGCCCGCGTCGGCGCCCTGCATGCGCCGGCCACCCAGCCCACCAGCGCTCCGCAGGGCGAATCCGGCAGGACCGGTCAGGCGGGCGCAGGCGGCGGCGAATGGGCGGATGCGGGCACAGGCGCCGTTGCGGGCACAGGGACGGATGGCGAGGTGATCGATGGTGTGGCGCTGGCGCGTGAGGTCGCCGCACGCGCGTTCACGCTGCTCACCAACGACGGCGTCCTGCCGCTCCAAGGCGCTCCGGCGATCGCCGTGATCGGCGCGGCCGCGAACGAGGCGCGCGTCATGGGCGGCGGCAGCGCCCAGGTCTTCCCCGACCGGATCATCTCACCTCTGGAGGGCCTGGCCGAGCGCACCGACGTCCGGTACGCGATCGGCACCGACCCCCGGGTCCGCCTGGCGGCGATCTCCTCCCCCAGCCGGGCTCTGTTCCTGGACGAGAAGGGCGGCGTGCTGGCCGAGCACCCGCTGGCCGGCGGCGAGGCACGCTGGATCGGCCAGCTGCCGCCGGACGTGGACGGCGACCGGCTCAAGGCGGTCCGGCTGGTGACCACGTACACGCCGGGGCTGTCGGGTGAGCACCAGCTGTCGGTCACCGGTGCGGGCGCCTTCACCGTCACCGTGAACGGCGAGACCGTCTTCGACGACACCGTCGAGCCGCCGGTCGGCGACCCGGCCGCGGCGTTCCTGTCTCCGCCGGAGCGGCGGGTGAGCGTGCCGATGACGGCGGGCGAGCCGTACGAGGTGACTGTGACGCACCCCACGGGGACGTTCGGCGGCATGACGGTCGTGTCCTTCACGCTCGGCCACGCCGACCCGAGCCCCGGGGAGGAAGCGCTGCTGGCCGAGGCGGTGCGGGTGGCGGCGGAGTGTGACGTGGCGGTGGTCGTGGCCGGGACCACGCCGGAGGTGGAGAGCGAGGGCTTCGACCGTACGGACCTCAGGCTGCCGGGGCGGCAGGACGAGCTGATCCGCGCGGTGGCCGCGGCCAACCCGCGCACGGTGGTCGTGGTCAACACGGGCTCGCCGGTCGAGATGCCGTGGGCGGAGGAGGTGGCTGCGGTGCTGCTCACCTGGTTCCCGGGGCAGGAGGCGGGGGCGGCGCTGGCGGACGTGCTTTTCGGGGACGCCGAGCCGGGCGGGCGGCTGCCGACGACGTGGCCACGCCGTCTGCAGGACGCTCCCGTGGCCGGCGTGACGCCCGTGGACGGGGCGGTGGCGTACGAGGAGGGCGTGCTCATCGGATACCGGGCCTGGCAGCGGTCGGGGAAGGAGCCGGCGTTCTGGTTCGGGCACGGCCTGGGCTACACGACCTGGTCCTACGACTCCATCGCCGCCGAGGGCACCAGCGTCACCGTGGCCGTCACCAACACGGGCGATCGCCCGGGCCGCGAGGTCGTGCAGCTCTACGTGGCCGACGGGGCCGAGCGGCGGCTGGCCGGGTTCGACGTGGTCGAGGCCGAGCCGGGGCAGACGGTGATCACCACGGTCTTCCTGCCCGAGCGCGCCTTCCAGGTGTGGGAGGACGGGTGGCGCACGGTCGCGGGCGAGCACACGATCGAGGCGGCGCGTTCCGTGGCCGACCCCCGGCTTTCGGTCCAGGTGAAGATCTGAAAACGGCCGGGGCGCGTTTTCCATACTGCTCCACTTGGTTTGTATCCTTCTGAGCATGGCAAAGTCCGAGGACCCAGAGAAGCCGGGGCGCATCAAGCAGCTCCGCATGATCGCGCAGATCATCAAGCAGGCCAACCCCAAGGGGATGCCGACCGTTTTCCTCTCGGCGGTGGGCACGCTGGCGGTGGTCGTCGTGATCGGCCTGGTCACGGACTATTTGTGGTATTCGATCTTCATCGGCATCCTGGCCGCGATCACCGTCGGCCTCGTGGTGTTCGGCCAGCTCGCGCAGAGGGCGCAATACTCGATCCTGCACGGGCAGACCGGCGCCGCGGCCGCGGTGTTGCAGGGCATGCGCGGCAACTGGCAGGTCACCCCGGCCATCGCGGTCAACCGCGACCAGGACCTGGTGCATCTCGTGGTCGGTCACCCGGGTGTCGTGCTGGTGTCCGAGGGACCGGGCAACAGGGTGGCGAAGATGCTGGCGGCCGAGAAGAAGCGGGTCGCGCGGATCGCACTGGGCATCGAGATCTACGACATCCAGTGCGGTGACGGCGAGGGGCAGGTGCCGCTCGGCAAGCTGCAGCGCCACCTCATGAAGCTGCCCCGCAACCTGAAGAAGCCCGCCGTCAACGAGGTCAAGGACCGCCTGCGTTCGCTGCCGCGCAACATGCCGCTGCCCAAGGGCCCGATGCCCAAGGGTGCCCGCATCCCGCGCGGCCCGAAGATGCGCTAGTGCTGTCCGTTTCGTCGCGGGCCAATCGGGGCTGGTGGGACGGCAACGCCGACGACTACCAGGTCGAGCACGGCGGCTTCCTGCGTGACACCGGGTTCGTGTGGTGTCCGGAAGGGGTGGACGAGGCCGAGGCGCATCTTCTCGGCGAGGTGCGCGGGCGGCGCGTGCTGGAGATCGGCTGCGGTGCGGCGCAGTGCGCGCGCTGGCTGGTGACGCAGGGGGCCGAGGTGGCGGCGTTCGACCTGTCGCACCGGCAGCTGCGCCATGCTCAGCGCATCGATCTGGAGACGGGGCTGCACGTGCCGGTGGTGCAGGCAGACGCCGAGTCGCTGCCGTTCGCCGGCGCCACCTTCGATCTGGCGTGCTCGGCGTTCGGGGCGTTGCCGTTCGTGGCCGACCCGCTCGCCGTGTTCGGCGAGGTACGCAGGGTGCTCAGGCCGGGCGGCCGGTTCGTGTTCTCGGTGAGCCATCCGATCCGGTGGGCGTTCCCCGACGACCCGGGGCCGCGTGGGCTGACCTCCGACCGGTCCTACTTCGACCGGTCGCCCTATGAGGAACGCGACGAACGGGGCGCGGTCACGTACGTCGAGCACCACCGGACGCTGGCCGACTGGGTGAACCTGCTGGTGGCCTCCGGCCTGACGATCACGGGGCTGCTGGAGCCGGAGTGGCCGGAGGGGCACGAGCGGGTGTGGGGCGGCTGGAGCCCGCTCCGCGGCCGCCACATCCCGGGCACGGTGATCTTCAGCTGCTCCCGAGCCTAGCGCCTTCAGCTGCTCTGGAAACTCAGCCAGCTGCTCCGGAAACTCAGCGCCACAGCGTGGAGGAGCTCCTTCGGCTCACCGACGCGCCGGTTGATCGGTCACATCCGTACGACCATGGTGTTGGAGGCGCGGTCGTGCACGCCGCGCTGGTCGCGGTCGAAGATCAGTGCGGGCACCACCAGGCACAGCAGCACGGTGCGGACCAGCACAGGCAGCCAGCGGGGAATCCCACCGTCCATCGCGGCGACCCTGATGCCCATCAGCCGGTGCCCGAACGTCTGCCCCATGAACCCGACCAGGATCAGGTATTGCACGGCGAACACGGCCATGGGCGCCCACGGCGACTCGGCCGGATTCATCCGCAGCAGCAGCTGCACGACCGCCCACGTGCAAATCACCCAGTCGATGACGAGCGCGCCGATCCTGCGGCCCCACCCCGCGATCGACCCGCTGCCCTCTTCGGGCAGGCCCAGGCGCTGCCCGGGGTATCCGAGATCGACGCCGGCGGCCCGGACCCCGCCGAGCCACGTCTGCGTCCACCGAGGCTCCTTGCTGCTCATGCCCTCAACGGTATCCGCCCGGCACGGCGGTCGGCATTGTGACCCAACCGCGTCTTGGAGCGGCCACGATGTACGCCATGCCACACGGGGATGACCTTGATGAGCGTTTCAACGAGCTGGTCGCGCAGATCGACGCCGAGGAGCGGCGCAGGATGCGGACCGCCGCCAAGAAGGGGGCCAGAACGGGGCGCCGGAGCCGATCAGGACGCACGCCCGGCCACGCCGACCGCCTGTCGGACGGCCGGACCGATCACTTAGCCGGGCCCCGGCCCCGCATAGGGCGGGCCTGGCTGACGATGGCCACGATCACGGCGCTGATCGCGGCCGCGGGCGTGGTCGTCACCCTCCGCCCCGACCTGCTGACCCCCTCAGGCGCGATACCGGCGGAGACCATCCCTGTGGCAGCCGCTCCCCTGCCCGAGGAGCCCGAGAAGACAGCGGAAGAGGAGCCGGCGGGGCCGTTCGCGGGGTCCCCGGCGGAGGACTGGCCGGAGGGCGTGGACGGTTTCGTCATGCCCGAGGCCAAGGCGCTCGGCGGGCTGTCGAAGAAGGACGTGGCCAAGGGCCTGGAGCGCACGCGCGAGCTGCTGGCGGCGGCCTACCTGGACAGGAAGACGCTCCTGGGTGGCAAGCCGGACGCCTTCGCGAAACTGCTCGCCGATGAGCAGCGCGACTGGTTCCGCGACGGTCTGGACGACGCCGACGCCTCCACCCGCCACCTCGTGAACAGCTTCGCGCCCGGAACCGCCGAACTCGCCACCGACGTGATCAAGGTGAAGGGGCGCGTCACGCTCGGCACGTTCAAGGACGGCGGCGTGCGCGGGGTCACGGTGAAGCTGAACCATCTGATCGTGTACGCGGTGCACCGGCCCGGGCAGCCGCAGACCACGATCCGGCTCGTCGCGCACGCCACCGGCGAGGTGCGACTGCAGCGCGCCCCGGGTCTGCCGTTCCTCTGGCTGGAGCGCTTCGGCGCGAGCCCGACACCGGCCCGCTGCGATGTCGAGGACGGCTACATTCACCCGGTCTACCGCGATTCGCCCCCGGACGAATCGCCGGTCACCGGCACGCCCGTCGACCCCTACGAACTCGACACGCCGGAGACCGACGCCGACTGCCAGGCGGCTCAGCCCACCTGACGCTGCGTAACACGTGCGAAACAATCGAGACACCATCTGGAAACCGCCACGCCCTAGCGTCGGCATGATGGCCAGTCCCCAGGGAGGTTCGAGAGTGTTCAACTCCGCCGACGACGTCCTGAAGTTCATCAGTGACGAAGGGGTGCAGTTCGTCGATGTCAGGTTCACCGACCTGCCGGGGACGACGCATCACTTCACCTTCCCGGTAGAGAACTTCAGCGGAAGCGTCTTCACCGACGGGCTCATGTTCGACGGCTCGTCGATCCGCGGCTTCCAAGCGATCCACGAGTCGGACATGCTTCTGCTGCCCGACCCGTCGAGTGCCGTGGTGGACCCGTTCCGCCAGCACAAGACGCTCAACATCAACTTCTTCGTGCACGACCCGCTGACCGGTGAGGCCTACAGCCGCGACCCGCGTAACGTGGCGCGCAAGGCGGAGGAATTCCTCAAGGGCACGGGCATCGCCGACACGGTCTACTTCGGTCCCGAAGCCGAGTTCTACATCTTCGACGACGTGCGCTTCGAGACGAAGCAGAACGCCGGCTATTACTACATCGACTCCATCGAGGGCGCCTGGAACACCGGTAAGGCGACCGAGGGCGGCAACCTCGGCTACAAGCCGCGCTACAAGGGCGGCTACTTCCCGGTCCCGCCGATGGACCACTTCACCGACCTGCGCTCGGAGATGGTGCGCAACCTCATCGAGTGCGGCATCGATGTCGAGATGCAGCACCACGAGGTCGGCACCGCCGGTCAGGCGGAGATCGACTTCAAGTTCGGCACGCTGCTCAAGACCGCCGACAACCTGATGCTCTACAAGTACGTCATCAAGAGCACGGCCCTCGAGTACGGCCACACGGTGACGTTCATGCCGAAGCCGATCTTCGGCGACAACGGCTCGGGCATGCACTGCCACCAGTCGCTGTGGAAGGACGGCTCGCCGCTCTTCTACGACGAGGTCGGCTACGCCGGTCTGTCGGACACGGCCCGCTACTACATCGGCGGCCTGCTCAAGCACGCCCCGTCGCTGCTGGCCTTCACCAACCCGACGGTCAACTCCTACCACCGTCTGGTGCCGGGCTACGAGGCGCCGGTCAACCTGGTCTACTCGCAGCGCAACCGGTCGGCCTGCGTCCGCATCCCGATCACCGGCTCCAACCCGAAGGCCAAGCGCATCGAGTTCCGCGTGCCGGACCCGTCGTGCAACCCGTACTTCGCGTTCTCGGCCATGCTGATGGCGGGCATCGACGGCATCCGCAACAAGATCGAGCCGCCGGAGCCGGTCGACAAGGACCTCTACGAGCTTCCGCCCGAGGAGGCCCGCAACATCCCGCAGGTGCCCGGCTCGCTCACCGACGTGCTCAACGCGCTGGAGGAGGACCACGACTACCTGCTCGAGGGCGGCGTGTTCACGCCTGACCTGATCGAGACGTGGATCTCGTACAAGCGGGAGAACGAGGTGGACCCGATCCGTCTGCGTCCGCACCCGCACGAGTTCGAGCTCTACTACGACGTCTGATCCGATCTGATCGAAAAAGGCCCGGACCCGAAGAGGGTGCCGGGCCTTTCACATTCCGACGGTTGGATCTGGCGCGTTATCGAGGCTTTGGCTACCCTGATACGTATAGGAAAAGCTATACTTCAAGGGTGGCGTGGGAGATCAACAAGACCGACGAACTCTGGGACTGGTTCCAGGGTCTCGACCGGGCCAGTCAGCTCCGGATCACCGAGGCCGTCGACCTACTCGCCGAGACCGGCCCAGCTCTGGGGCGCCCCCTAGTAGATACCCTGAAAGGCGCTCAGGTAGCCAACCTGAAGGAGTTGCGGCCAGGGTCGTCGGGGCGCAGCGAGATCCGCATCCTGTTCGCGTTCGACCCGTGGCGTGAGGCGATCTTGCTGATCGGCGGCGACAAGTCCGGTAACTGGTCAGGCTGGTATCGCGAGTGGATTCCCTGGGCGGAAGCGCGCTACGAGCAGTATTTGAAGGAACGGGAAGCGGAAGAGGGGCAGCGGTGAGCGGACACAGCAAGTGGGACCGGGAAGCGGTCGCGGCCCAGTTCACGCCGGAGGAGCGGGCGCAGGCGCGTCGTGAAATCGACGCCTACGTGGTCGGCCACCGGCTTGCCGAGCAGCGCAAGCGGGAGGGGCTGACACAGGCGGAGGTAGCCGAACGCATGGGTGTCACCAAGGGCCGAGTCTCGCAGATCGAGCGCGGCGATGTGGCCACCATGGAACTGGTCGGCCGCTACGCGGCGGCCATCGGCTGGCACGTGCGGACAGTGCTGGCCAAGGACAGCGGCGAGATCATCCCCTTGTACGACGCCGTATAACCGAGGCAAGTCCCTGGGGCCCTTGCGGGAATGCGCCGCTCCCCTTGGCTTCGCGCTAGGCGTGCCCGATGGCGCGACGTTCCATCGCTGCCCCAGGCCTGCACCATGGGGTTGAGGTCGGACACGTGCGACCAGAGCCTTCCTGCCCGCGCCCGTCGTGAGGTATCCCGAGGTCCTGCACGACCTCCGGACCAAATCCTCGACGGCACCTACCCGGCGGGGGAACCACTCCCCCACACCGCCGTACTGAAAGAGACCTACGGCGTCGGCGCGCACGTCATCACCAGGTCAATGAAGGAACTCAAGGAGCAGGGCCTGATCTGGCGCGTCGCCAACAAGGGCATGATCGTCCTAGGGCCAGCCGTCAGCATCGGGATCCCCATGGCCATCGAGCGGCGCGACGAGCCCACCGCATGGGCGGCGCGGCGTTGGCCCCGTGCAGGGACCGCACCTCGGCGCGCATCCTGTTCCGGATCCGTCTGACGGCCTCGCGGCTGGGCTTGATCAGCAGCTTGCCGTGATAGCGGCGGATGGTGAAACCGAGGAAGTCACAGCCCTCTTCGAGGTGGACGACGCGCGTCTTGTCCTCGTTGAAGATCAGTCCTTTCGGCCTCAGCCACTCGGCAAGGCGGGCCTTGACCTGCTCGGCCTGTTCCCGTGAATGGCAGGGGGCGACAAGATCGTCAGCGTATCTCACCAGCAGCGGGGAGCCCGGCATGGTGTCACCGGCACGACGGCCGGTCTGCCGGTACCGGACTCCCGCAGCCATCTCCATCCCGTGCAGGGCGATGTTCAAGAGCACGGGGCTGATCACTCCGCCTTGAGGAGTTCCCTCCTCGGTCGGCGTGAACCGGCCTTCCTCGACCACACCCGCTCGCAGCCACTGCCCGATCTTTCCCCGCGCGGGGAACGTGCCCAGTTGCTGGAGAAGGTGGTCGTGGTCGATGCGGTCGAACGCCGCTGCCAGGTCCGCGTCCAGGACCCACCGGCGGCGGGCCTTGCTGCCCTTGGCCGTCCAGTAGATCGCTGCGATCGCATCCTGACAGCTGCGGCCGGGCCGAAAGCCGTACGACTTCGGCTCGAACCGCGCCTCCCACTCCTCCAGTGCCTGGGAGACCCGGGCTTGCTCGACCCGGTCCAGGATCACGGGAATGCCGAGTGGGCGTCTCTTGCCGCCTGGCTTGGGAATGTACATCCGCTTGACGGGCCGGGCCGTGCCTGGGCTTGCCCGGTGCTGGACCCGGTGGGCCAGTTCCGCTTTGCCCCAGGCGGTCAGGACGACCTGACCGTCGATCCCGGCCGTCTTGCGTCCTGCGTTGATCTCCGTCACCCGTCGCACGCTGACCAGCGTGTTGGACCAGGAACGGAGCATCAGTTTCTGCAAGTTGCGGACCCTTTTGAGGTCCCCTGCCTGCGATGCCGTAAAGATTCTCTGCCGCAGTCGCCGTACTGACTCTTCCTGGTCCCGCCAGTCGATGGCATCCCAGTCGAGCGGCGTGTCCTCCGGTCCGTTCACCGCAGCGGTGCTGGTCGCAGCCAGATCGGCAGCGGGTATGACCGTCGCGGTGTCTAACTTGTCCATCGGTTCCGGTTCCTGTTCGGTCGAGTTCTTCACAGGCTCACCCGGCCCACGTCAGCACCCTTTCGGGTCCGGGCAGCCGCCCGTATCCGGCCAGTTATGCGGGACTCGGCGGAGGTGCCGATTCTGTGTCCCGGTTTCCTGCTGCCTTTCGGCGGCCGGCGTTAGCTTCTTGGGCCGTCCTGCACCCGCTGGGGAGCTGGGCCTTCCTTACGGTCGGCTGACCTGACCAATGGGTCTGGACCCCAACGGGGTTGTCGCGTTCCGCACGTATGAGATGCGACCGAGGTGGGCGCCCTCATTACTCCGCGACGGTGGTGTCCTCCCGGTCGACTCGGTGTCTTCGACCGGCACCTGCCGCTTCTCAACGGCCAGTCCTGCACCCCGCTACTGCTTCCCATCGGCGAGGCTTGCCATCACGGAGCATCGTTGAGGGTTCAGTGAGCTTCACCCGTCCGGTCTTCCCCTTGCCTGTCGCCCCCGGATGGAACGAGGGATCTTGGGCTTCTTCCCCGAGCTTCACACCCCGCCGTTACCAGCGACGCATGTCGAGGAGGGGACGGGCCTTGGACACTGGCCCGGGTTACGTCATCGGCGCCATGCCGACCTCCTCCCTACGCAACCACTCACAGCGTGCGACCTCGCGTCGCACCACCGATCTGGCAGTTGGTGATCTTCCCCGCGGTGCCGGTGTACTGGCGCTGCACCCCGGCCGAGCAGATGCCGGCCTTCTCAAACCCGGTGTCGTCGCCGACCAGGACCCCGCCGGGGTGGCCCAGAGAGGCGAGCACATAGTTGCGGATGTCGTCACGGACCCTGTGCTCGTCCCACACCGCCGCGTTGAACAGCCGCTGCATCCCATCCGGCGTGCGGTCACCGGCATATTCGGCCAGTGTCCAGCCGTTCTTGCGCTCCAGACCCGACAGCAGACCCTCGACGCACGAGCGGGCGCGAAGCCGGACCTCTCGCCGCTTGAACCGCCCCGCGACCTGGGCGAACGCGTCATCCAGACCCGACTGCAGACGGGCCGCGTCAAAGTGCTCTACGCTGACCAACACGGCCATCGCATGATCTTCAGTTCCATCACACCTGAATGATCACAGCGGTGGCCGTACCCCTTTAACGCGCGTACGTACGGACCACACGTACGGGCCTACCGCTCCGCATGGGCGATCACCAAGCCCTGAGCACGATCTGCGGCTGCCCTATTACATCAACGAGTTCATCTGGAAGCCTGCCCTTGAGCGGGTAGGTGTGATCTCCAAGGATCGGCCCGCCCCAATTCCGGGGCGTCGCAACCAGGCGAATCGGAAGCACGGCATGCACGCGCTGCGGCACTACTTCGCCAGCGTGCTGCTCGACGCCGGCGAGTCCGTCAAGGCGTTGGCCGAGTACCTTGGGCACCAGGACCCTGGGTACACGCTGCGGACGTACACGCACCTGATGCCTGGCAGTGATGGACGGACCCGCAAAGCGATCGACGCGGCGTTCCGGCCCGAGGGCCCGGACGACCGAACAGGGACCGAACAGGCCCCTTAACGATCAAGGGATTGCCTGGCCAGCGCACTGTATATGTCACACCTACGACGTGTAGCCCGACCTGACGAAACGGCCCGGGATCCGAACGTGGTCCGGGGCCCTTCGCGTCTCGTCACGTTCCGGTTTCGGCGCCCACCGGGTCGGTCGCCGGGCGCTTGCATGGGAGCTAGGTGGATTTGAGGGTTGCGGCGAGCGGAGGGTCCGCCTGCCGCTGTCCCAGGGCAAGCCCTAGCGGACCAGCCGCGGGGCGTTGATCACAACGGACAGCACGGTCAGCGCACGGGCGTCAGGCCTAGATCGTAATCCTGGCGTGTCCGCGCTCTGGCACGTTGTTGTGGCATGTCCCTTGAATCATCCTCGCCGTCCGGCTTATCTGTAGGCCTGGCACGCATCGCCTCCTATGCCTTGGCGTGCCTGGTTCACCTCCTCGGCCCGGCCTTCCTCATCGTCGGCGTGTACCTGCTGTCCCGTATGACGCTCTTCGCCTTCTTCGTCGGCGTCGTGGCCGTCGGCCTCGCCTGGCTGGTCCGCCCCCGCGCCTCCCGCTTCCCCGCCGACATCCAGTCCCTGACCCGCGAGGAAGCCCCGAACCTGTACGCTCTGCTCGACCGGATCGGCGCTGGGGTGGGAGCGCCGAGAACGGACGTCGTGGCCCTCGGCGGCATGGTGAACGCGGAGTTCAGCACCTACGGATGGCGGAGCCGGCGCTTGCTGGTGATCGGTTATCCACTCTGGCTGATCCTCACACCGCAGGAGCGCGTCGCGGTTCTCGCGCATGAGATGGCCCATTCCAGCAACGGCGACGCCAGGCACGGGCTCTTCGTGGGCAGCGCGCTGCACTCCCTCAGGGAACTGCGCGAGATGACCAGGTTTGACTGGCATGAGGATGACGGTCTGGTCCATCTCTTCGCCGAAGCCTTGGTGGCGCTGGCCGGTCTTCCCGTGCGGGTACTCATCTTTGCGTTGGAGCTGCTGTTGTACCGCTCGTCGCAGCGTGCCGAGTACCGGGCGGACGAATGGGGCGCGCACGTTGCGGGCTCGCGGGCCATGGCCTCGACCCTCGATGCGCTGACCACCCGCGTGCCGTCGGCCGAGAATTTCCTGGAACTGAGCCTGATCGTCGCAGGGGCATCGGACCTGTGGGACAAACTGCAGGCCAGTGTGGCCGCCGTCCCGGATGAGGAGCTCGAGCGTCGCCGCCAAGCCGCACGCGAGCAGAAGTCCCGCGTGGATCGCACGCATCCGCCGACGTACCTGCGGATGGAACGGGTGCGGCAGTTGCCGTACGTGGAGGGACGGGTAGGGGCGGCGGAAGTGGAGAAGATCCAGCCGGAGCTGGAGCAAGCCGCCTACCGCGTGGCCGGGACCATCAGAGATGCCGCCCGATCAGCCCTCTACCACTGACCCGCACGGGAGCTAGGTGTGTTTGAGGGTTGCGGCGAGCGGAGGGTCCACGCGGACGCCGAATGCCTGGGTGGTCCAGTTGACGAAATCCTCCGCGGCTTCCCGGATCGCATCGACGGCCGCGGGCACCAACGGGTTGGGATCGGTCGTCCGATAGGCGGCCAGCACCTTCCGGCGGGGGCCGTCCGAGCGCATGCGCCGCATGGTGATGGCACGGTCGATCCCGAGCGCGAGGGCCGGCACGAGCGCCACGCCGAGGTTCTCCCGGACGATTCCCCGGATGACGTCGAAATCGTTGCTGGTGAATCTGATCTCGGGTTTGAACCCGGACTGCGCGCACAGCCGCAGCAGATTCTCGTAACCGGGAGAATCTTCCCGATTGGCCACCCAGATCGCGTCCGACAATTCCGCGAGGTCGACGTGGAACTCGTCGCGGGTCCGCTGCCGGCGGCCGCAGATCACGACGAGCTCCTCCTCGAGGATGGGGCACGTGTGCAGCTCACCGGGGACGGATTCGGGGACGAGATCGTATTCGAAGATCAGGCCGAGATCCGCCCGGCCCTCGCACACCGCCTGCGCCACCTCGGGCGGTCCGCCGTCGTACTGCAAGGTCAGCTCCGCCTCGGGGAAGCGGGCGACGAGCCGGGCCAGCGCCTTGGGCAGCACCTGCGCGCCGACCGTCGCGAACGCGGCGACGCGCAGGCGTCCCCGCCGGCCGCCCGCGTAGCCGCGGATGTCCTGCTCTGCCTCGCCGAGCCGGGACAGGATCGCGGCGGCATGCCGTCCCATCTGGACGGCGGCGGGGGTCGGCCACAGGTTGCGCGGCCCGCGTTCGAACAACCGCACGCCGAGTGCCCGTTCCAGGGTCGCGATCTGCTGCGACACGGCCGACGTGGTGTAGCCGAGTTCCTTCGCCGCCCCGCTCAGGGAGCCGGTCTCCAGCACGGCCTGCAGCGTCTGCAGGTGGACCATGTTCAGCACGAGCCCCTGACCCCCGCACGCAGCCAGCCGATGAGGCTCAGCGCGTCCCAGACCGGCCGCCCGGTGGCGGCCCGCACCGCCGCGGCGTAGGGCGGCAGGTTGGTGCACTCGAACACGAAGGCGCCGATCTCCGGCCGCTCCCCCGTCGCGGCTCGCGCCACCGCCACCACCTCGCCCTCCGCACGAGCGACGTCGAGGTTCTCGATCTCCCCGGTGAGCACCGGGTAGAGGTGCTCGGTGCGTTCCAGGCCTGCGAGGTGGACTCGTGGCCGCAGGTCCGCGCCGATGCCTACCGCCCGCAGGTGGGCGTCGGTCAGCGTGGCCGCGTTGGCGGTGAGCACGCAGAGCGCCTGGTCCTGGCGGAGCGTCTGGAGCACCAGCGGAACCTGCAGCAGGCTGGAGGTGGCCACCGGAACCTCCACCGAGTCGGCGAGCTCCTGCTGGAACACCGCGAGGAAGCCACAGCAGGTCGTCACGGCCGGCGCGCCGCCATCGGCCAGTTCCTTGACCGTGGCGGTGATGGCGGGCAGCAGCCCGGCGGCGTGGTTCTCGACCACCTGGCGCGTGCCCGCCCCGATGCTCACCGCCATGGCGACAGGGAACGGGAAGCTGGCCGCGTTGCCCACGTCCCCGGGCGGGCGGGGGATGCGGTTGTCCAGCATGACGATCCCGATGTCGGCCATGCTCACTCCTTGGTCAGAGGTGCCCGGCTGGTCTCCGTCAGCGCCGCGATGCATGCCAGCGAGACGACCGCGGCGCCGATCACGTACCAGGCCACCGACAGGCTGGTCCCGGTGGTCGCCACGAGGGCGCTCGCCACGAGCGCGGCCGGTGCGCCCGCCACGACACTGGAGAACTGGTAGGCGACCGAGGCGCCGGTGTACCGGTAGCGCGTCGGGTACTGCTCAGCGTAAAGGGCGCTGTTGAGTGCGCCGGTCGGGCCGTACCCGAAGACCAGCGCCAGCACGATCGCCAGCGCGATCAAGACCGGGTCCCGGGTGTCGAGGAGCCAGAAGAACGGCACCACGAACAGCGCGATGAACAACGTTCCCGCGAAGTACACGGGGCGGCGTCCCACGCGGTCCGACAGAGCCGCCCATGCCGGCATGGCGAACAGCAGGATCGCCGCCCCGATGAGCACCCCGGTCAGGGCCCACGATTGAGGCAGGTGCAGGGTGTTCTTGACGTAGGACAGCGAGTACACGGTGAACAGGTAGTAGCCGATGGTGGCCGCGGCCTGGACGAAGATCAGCAAGAGGGTCGGCTTCTTCGCGTGGCGGAGCACCTCGGCGATCGGCAGCTTCGGCTGCTCGTTGGCTTCCTTGATCGCCTGGAACTCGGGTGGCTCGGGGAGCCTCGCGCGGATGTAGAGGCCCACGATCACGAGGACCCCGCTGAACAGGAACGGCACTCGCCAGCCCCAGCCCAGGAAGTCCTCTTCCGGCAGCAGGGCGAACAGGGCCAGCATCCCGGAGGACGCCAGCTGACCGGCGGGCACGCCGAGCTGGCAGGCCGAGGCGTAGAGCCCCCGGCGTCGTGCCGGGGCGGTCTCGACGACGAGCAGTGCCGCGCCGCCCCACTCGCCGCCGAGGCCGACGCCCTGGATCATGCGCAGCACGATCAGCAGGATCGGGGCGAGCAGGCCGACCTGCCCGGCCGTCGGCAGGCAGCCGATCGCGAAGGTTCCCAGTCCCATCAGCAGCAGGGTGGTCACCAGGGCCTGCTTGCGGCTGAGCCGGTCGCCCAGATGGCCGAACAGGATGCCGCCCAGGGGCCGGAAGAAGAACGCGACGCCGAAGCTGGCCAGTGAGGCCAGGACGCTCGCGGTGTCACCCAGCTCGGCGAAGAAGACGGTGGGGAAGACCACGGCAGCCGCGCTGCCGTAGAGGAAGTAGTCGTACCACTCGATCGCGGTGCCGGTGAAGCTCGCGCGCGCGGCGCGCATCGCGGTCGAGTGGGACAGCGCCGGGGCGGCGGGCGAGGTCGCCGGTAGCGCTTCTGCTGCCATGGTCGGATCCTTCCAGGAGTTACTCGCGGCGGGGGGATGGGTCGGGTCAGTAGAACGGCCGGGTGTTCGACCTGCCGGTGAGCACGGCCTGCCAGGGCGCGACCGGGGGCGGGGAATCCTTGTGCTCGGGCACCCGTACGTGGTCTTCGGGGGCGGCGCCCTTGCCGTGGATCGTGGTGGCCACCGGGATCGCCGCGTGCTCGACGATCAGGGCGACGGGTCCTGGCCGGCCGGTGGTCGCGGCCGCGATGGCCTCCGCCACCAGTGTGGGGATGTCGGCCGCGCGCTCCGCGGCGGCCCGCCACTTGGTGACCCCGCTGAACAGCGCCTCCTGGTCGATCTCGGTGATCGCCCCGGAGCCGCGGCTGCGCCGGTGGATGTCGCTGGTGATCGCGAGCACCGGCACGCTCCCGGCGTACGCCTCGCCGAGCCCGCCCGCCAGGTACACCGCGCCGGCGCCGCTGGAGGCCTCGCAGACGCCGATCCGCCGGTGGGTTCTGGCGTAACCGTCGGCCATGTAGCCCGCGTGCCGCTCGTCCCTCGCGAGGATGTGCCGCAGGTGGCCGGTGTGGCGGGTGAGCACGTCGTACAGCACCACGCCCGGGGACACCGAAGATCGTGTCCACGCCGTGCCGTACCAGCGCCTCGACCAGCAGGTCAGCCCCGCTGTTGTCGGTGGTCAACGAAAACCTCCAAGGACCTAGAAGACGGCCGTCTCCAGCTCAGGCGTCAGGTGGTCGGCGAACCGCGAGGGGCGCAGCGGCGTGAGATCCAGCGGGGGCGCGCCCTCCAGCCACCACTGCGCCAGGGCGGCGCCGACGGCCGGTGACTGCATGAAGCCGTGACCGGAGAAGCCCGCCGCGACCCACAGACCGGGAAACTCGTGGACGGGGCCGACGATCGCGTGGTCGTCGGCGGTCATCTCGCGCAGACCGGCCCAGCCGCGCACGATCTCCAGCCCGTCGAGTGCGGGGAAGCGGTGCGAGAGCGCGGCAGCGAGCGAGTCGACGCGCGACCAGTCCACGGTGGCGACGTCGCTGCTGGGCGCGTCCCGGTCGTTTCCGCCCACGATGGCCGTGCCGGCAGGCTCCGGATGCACGTAGGCGCCGGTGGCGAGGTCGACCACCAAGGGAAGGTCTCCGTGCAGGCCGTCGAGGGGGGTGGTGGCGAACGCCTGGCGGGGATGGGGAGAGACGGGGATGTCCACCCCGCACAGCCGGCCGACCCCCCGCGCCTGCGGGCCGGCGGCCATCACCACCAGCTCGGCCTCGATGTCTCCCGCGCTGGTGCGAGCTCCGCGCACCGCGCCGCCGGCATCGGTGAGCAGCCCCAGGAACTCGGTACGCTGCCGCAGCTCCACCCCCTGCCGCCGGGCCCCGCCCAGGTAGCCTGCCACGGCGTCGCTCGGCGAGGCGGAGCCGTCGCCGGCCGTGTAGGTCGCGCCGGCCAGGTCGTCGGTCCGGATGCCGGGAAACAGCTCCGCGGCCTGGTGCGGATCGAGCACCTCCACCTCGACGCCGAGCGAGCGCTGCAGCCGCGCGTTGGCTTCGAAGGCGGCGAGCATGGCGGGGTCGGAGATCAGGAACAGGTAGCCGTGCTGCCGGAAGTCCAGCGGCAACCCGGTGCGCCCGGCGAAGTCCAGCCAGAACGGCAGCGACCGCCGTACGAGCTCGATGTTCACCCGCGAGGAGAACTGCTGCCTGATGCCACCGGTGGCGTAGGCGGTGGCGCCCTCCCCGGCGAGCCCGCGCTCGATCACCGTCACGTCGCGATATCCGCGCTCGCTCAGATGAAAAGCGATCGAGGTGCCGATCACGCCGCCTCCGACAATGACCACGCGGCCGCCGCGCAGAGTTTCCCGAGACAATTCGAAAAACCTTCCCGATGGGAAATGTGAATATCGGCGGCATGCGCCGGTCAGTCTGTTCTAACCCTGGCCAGAGCCACGGACAAGGGGTTGAGCAGCAGATCTGCTTCACGAGGTGTGAAGCTCTGGTTCACCTCGAATTCGAGCGGAGGTTACGCATTTGTTTCGCCTGCTTTTCCGCCGAATCGGTTTTCCGGTGGATTTGCTGTCGCGATTCGGCGGGGTCATCTGCCCGGCAGCCGGCGGCCTGCCAGCCACACGCCGGCGATGTCGAGCGTGGCGCCGATGTGCGCCGTAGGGTCGCCGTCCACCAGCAGGAGGTCGGCGCGCAGGCCGGGGGCGATGCGGCCCCGGTCCTTCAGGGCGAAACGGTCGGCGGGGGCAGAGGTGGCGGCGGCGAGGGCCTCGCGCGGACTGAGGCCGGCCGCCACGAGCAGGGAGAGCTCTTGATGGAGGGTTGCACCGTGGGCGGTGCCGACATTGGAGGCGTCGGATCCGGCGAGCAGCGTCACGCCGGCGTCCCGGAGTTCCGCGACGGTGCGGGTCGCCGCGCCCGGGTCATGGCGGGCGCCCTCCCCCAGCAGGTACGGGCCCATGGTGAGCATCCGGCGGGAGCCTTCGGTCAGGTACGGCGACACCCGTGGGTCCGCGGCCAGGGCCTTTCCTCCCACTCCCCGGCCGAACAACGCGCCCAGCACGGCCAGGGTCGGCACCACCGCCGTATCACCCAGCTCGTAGGCGAGCGAAGGGTCTGAGCGGTCGACGAACACGTGGCCGAGCACGTCCGCGCCCCGCCCGTACGGCCTGGCGGGCGCTCTCGGCTGTGAGGGCATGGGCGACGACGAGCCTGCCCCGGTCGTGGGCCGCCGCCACCAGCGCGGCGGCCGTCTCCCCCGCCATGGACGGGGCCGCCTACCACCATTTCCAGGACAAGGCCGCGCTTACCTGGCAACGAGCAGTGAACTGTGGGCGGAGGCGGCCGCGCCTGTTTGGGGGGCGCTCGACGGCGACGGGCCGGTGATGGAGCGGATGCGGCGCTTCCTGGTGACGTTCTTCACCGCGCTGGAGCGGGATGCGACGCTGCGGGAGGTGTTCGCGCTGTCCATGCGCAGCGCCGAGGGGTTCCCCGAGCTGGAGTCGGGGCTAGGGGACAAGCAGATCGTGATGGAGGGCTGGAAGCGCGGCCTGATGGAGTTGCTCGACGGGGCCGGGCTGCGCGACGGGGTGCCGGCGGAGACCGCCGCTCTGGCGATCATCACCTCCGTGAACGGCACCGCCGCCACGTGGCTGGCCTGCCCGGGCCTGTTCTCCCCCGCCGATCAGGCCGAGGCGCTGGCGGACGCCATCCTGTACGGGATCACGTCGTGAACTCGGGCGCCGACGGACTGAGGATCCCCGACCTGGGCGTCGCCTGCCAGAGGGCGGTCAGCTCGTCAGTGAGCGTGGCGACGAGGGACTCGACGTCCTCCCGGGCGGTGCCGTGCAGCGCCTCCGCGACGATCAGGACGTCGGTGGTCGCGTCGCGGACGGCCGAGTGGCCGCTCTGGCGGTTGGTCCAGCGGCGGGCGTGCGCCTTCCCCTCGGCGTCCGCGAAGATCACCTCTCCGGCGGGCGGGTGCTCCGTCTCGCCGGCGAAGGTCAGGTAGGTCTCCTCGCCCGTTGCGTATCTGACCTCCACGTATTCGGCGATCTTGGAGACGTCGAACACCGCCACCGGGATCGCGTACGCGATGGACACCGCGTTGCACAGGTCGATCAGTGGGTGCAGGCGCGGCAGGGCGCCTTCCTTCCTGAAGCGGCGCAGCAGGGACTCCGACGCGCACCGGTATTGGGTCGGCTTGAGCCCCATTTTCGAGAACGCCCGCCGCCACGCCTGGATCTCCGGCATTTCGCCTTCCGAGGCGGTCGCGAGCCGCTTGGCGGCGAGCTCGCTGAACGTCGCCAAGCGGTCGTCCACGGCGACGTCCCCAGTGATGCCCCGCACGAAGATCACACCCGGAACGAGCTCGGGGTGGTCCCGCCAAATGTCCTCGGAATGCTGGAAACGCACGGTCACCTCACGATCGCGGCCACGGAGCACGGACCGATCACGATACTCGCATCCGCTTCGGCATGCGGGCATGGCGAGCGGCGCGTCAGGCGGGCACGGCGGGCGTGGGCCGTGCGGGCCTCTACGCCCTCAGCACCTGAGCGTCTTCGCCGCGCTTGAGCCGGTAGAGGACGTGCGGGACCAGCGCACTGCCCTTGGCGACCCAGGGATGGTCGAAGTCCGTCTCGTACGTCATGCCGAGGCGCTCCATCACCGCCCGGGAGCGCAGGTTGCGCACCGCGGTCATGGAGATCAGCGAGTCGAGGCCCGCCTCGGTGAAGGCGTACTCGACGGCCCGTCTGGCCGCCTCGATGGCGTACCCGTGACCCCAGGCCGGGCGGGCCAGCCGCCACCCGATCTCCACGGCGGGCAGGAACGGCATGTCGAAGGTCTGCCAGCCCAGCCCGGTGAAGCCGATGAACTGCCCGCTCTCGCGTACCTCCAGGGCCCACAGGCTGTATCCGTGCTTGTCGAAGTGCTGCTCGATCTTGTCGACCATGGCGTCGCTCTGCCCGCGGGTGAGCGTCGCCGGGAAGTGCTCCATCACCTCGGGGTCGGCGTTCATGGCGGCGAAGGGCTCCCTGTCCTCTTCGCGCCATCTGCGCATGATCAGCCGTTCGGTCTCCACCTCAGCGCCTCCCCTTGATCCCCGTGATGCGGCGGAACACGTCCCACCAGAACGGCGCCCCGAACAGCAGCGCCACGTACGTCAGCAGGAACCCGGGCCAGTGACTGGGCGTGCTGATCCGGTCCCACCACGAGCCGCCGTTCCAGTGCACACTCGGGTCGCCCTGCTCTGGGATCGACACGCTGACCAGGGCCTGACCCAGCATCCTGACCAGGGCGGGCCGGCTGAGCGTCTCGGTGACGCACCGCATCGGGTCCTCGCCCGTGCAGCGCGCCTTGAGCTCGTTGTACGCGTCCGGCCCCGCCTCGGCCACGGCGGTCACCGAGGCGCGGAAGGCGTTGTCACGCAGCAGCGTCTTGGCGTACTCCAGCCCGTCCATCGTGAACAGCAGCGTCACCAGCAGGCCGAGCACGGCGACGACCCACTTGACGTAGCGCTTGTAGAGCATGGACAACCGCTGCATCTCGCCGTCGAACCAGGTCTCGATGCCCTGCCGGAACCGGTCGAGGTCGCGCTGCGCCGTCTCCCAGGCGCCCTTGAGGGGGCCGTACAGGGGGCTGTCGATGGCCTTCAGCTTGGCCAGGAACCGTTCGACGTCGCCGTCCTGCCCCGCCGCCAGCTCCATCACGGCGACCGCGAACCGGCTGGGCGGGATGTTGGCGATGCTGGTGCGGCCGCGTTTGGCGTGGTCGATCTCCCTCACCCGCTCGTACAGCAGGTTGATCATGGAGTCGCCGGTTCGTTCCTCGGGCATCCCGCCGGCCTCGGCGGGCGCGGGCAGGTCGCTGTGGCGGGGACGTGGATCGCGCAGGAACGGCAGCGCGGTGAACACATCACGCACCTTGGCCGGCAACCACGACCCTCTCTTGTCGTCGGCGCCGTCCATGGTGTCCCTGAGGTAGGCCCACAGGAACTTGCTGCGGATGGACAGCACCCGCACGAACGCCTCGTTGACGCCGCTCACCAGCAGCGACAGCAGCAGGAACGACACCACCAGGCCGAGGGCCAGATCCACGTAAACGGATAACACCGCGCCTTGATACACCTAACCGGAATGCTTGATCAAGCCCCGTAGAAAACTCGGTCCACCACGACACGTGCCCGCCGGGTCACGCGGCGGTAGTCGTCGAGGAAGTCCTCCGAGCCGTCGGGCGGGTAGCCGAGCGTCTGCGCGATCAGCTTGCGCTCGCCCGCGTCGCGCGGCACGCTGTCGCCCGGACGGCCCTTGACCAGCATGATCGCGTCTCTGATGCGGGAGGCGAAGCGCCACGCCTCGGCCAGCACGGCCTCGTCGGCGGGGGCGAGCAGCTCTTCGGCCACGGCGGCGCGCAGCGCGTCCAGCGTGCGCGTGGTGCGCAGCGACGGCAGCGTGCCCGCGTAGCGCAGTTGCAGCAGCTGGGCCACCCACTCCACGTCGGACAGGCCGCCGGGGCCCAGTTTGGTGTGCAGGCCGGGGTCGGCGCCGCGCGGCAGCCGCTCGGCTTCCATGCGGGCCTTGAGCCGCCTGATCTCCCTGACCGCGTCGTCGTGCAGCCCGCCCTGCGGGTAGCGCAGCTCGTCGATCATGTGCGTGAACGCCGCGCCCAGTTCGGGGTCGCCCGCCGAGAACCGGGCCCGCAGCAGCGCCTGCGACTCCCACGGCGAGGACCAGCGCGAGTAGTAGGCGCGGTAGGAGGCGAGCGTGCGTGCCAGCGGACCCTGCCGGCCCTCCGGCCGTAGGTCGGGGTCGATGATCAGCGGCGGGTCGGGCGCAGGCAGCGACAGCAGCCGGCGCAGCTCGTTGGCCACCGCGAACGCGGCGTCCGTGGCCTCGCGCTCCTCGACCCCCGGCAGGGGCTGGTGCACGAACATGACGTCGGCGTCGCTGGCGTAGGAGAGCTCCATGCCGCCCAGCCGGCCCATGGCGATGATCGCGAACGAGGTGACGTTGCCGACCTTGCCGAGCGCGGCGTCCAGGGCCGCCTGGAGGGTGACGTCGGTCAGTGACGACAGCGCCCCGCCGACCGTCTCGATGTCGGCGAGCCCGGAGATGTCGGCCACGGCGATGCGGAACAACTCCCTGCGCCGCAGCGCCCGAACGGCGGCGACGGCGGTCTCCGCGCCACCGTCCCCGCCGACGTACCTGGACACCGCGGCGGAGGCCTCGCCGAGCAGCGACTCCCGTGGCCGCACGGCGAGCTCGTCGTCCGAGCCGAGCATGGCGACCGCTTCGGGCGCGTTCATGAGCAGGCCGGTCGCGTAGCGGCTGGTGCCGAGCACGCGCGCCATCCTGGCGGCCACCGCCGTCTCGTCACGCAGCAGCCGCAGGTACCACGGCGTGCTGCCCAGCTTGTCGCTGACCTGCCTGAACCCCAGCAGCGCCGCGTCCGGATCCGGCGTGTCGGCGAACCAGCCCAGCATCACCGGCAGCAGCGTGCGCTGGATCGCGGCCCGCCTGGACACCCCGGAGGTGAGGGCGCCGATGTGGCGCAGCGCCCCGGTGGGGTCGACGTAGCCGAGCGCCTCCAGCCTGGCGGCCGCGGCGGTGGCCGACAGCCGCGCCTCGGACTCCTGCAGCCGCGACACCGCCTGCAGCAGCGGGCGGTAGAAGAGTTTCTCGTGCAGCCGGCGCGCCTCCATCGCGTGCCGCCGCCACCGGGCCGTGAACTCCCCCACCGGGTCGGTCTGCATGCCGAGCGCCCGCCCCAGCCTGCGCAGGTCGCTCTCGCCGGTGGGCACGATGTGGGTGCGCCGCAGCCGGTGCAGCTGCAGCAGGTGCTCGACCTGGCGCAGGAACGAGTACGCCTCGGCCAGGCTGCGCGAGTCGTCGCGGCCGACGTACCCGCCGCGGGAGAGCGCGGCGAGCGCGGGCAGCGTGGCGCGGCGGCGCAGCAGCGGGTCGAGCCGCCCGTGCACGAGCTGCAGCAGCTGTACGGCGAACTCGATGTCACGCAGGCCGCCGGGGCCCAGCTTGAGCTGCCGCTCCCCCTCGGAGCGCACGTGGGCCTCGACCCGGCGGCGCATGGCCTGCACGTCCTCGACGAAGTCCTCACGGGTGGCCGCCGACCACACCATGTCGTTGACCGCCTCGACGTAGGCCGCGCCCAGCGCCATGTCGCCCGCCACCGGCCGGGCCTTGAGCAGCGCCTGGAACTCCCACGTCTTGGCCCAGCGCCGGTAGTACGCCAGGTGGCTGGCGAGCGTGCGCACCAGCGGGCCGGAGCGGCCCTCGGGGCGCAGGCCCGCGTCCACCTCCCACAGGGAGCCCTCGGGCGTGGTCGCGGTGCAGGCCCGCATCATGGCCTGGGCCAGCCTCGTCGCGGTACGCAACGCCTTGGCCTCGTCGGCGCCCTCCTGCGGCTCGGCCACGAAGATCACGTCGACGTCGCTGATGTAGTTGAGCTCCCTGGCGCCGCACTTGCCCATGCCCACGACCGCGAGGCGTACCTCGCTCGCGTCCACCTCCGCCCGCGCGATGGCCAGGGCGGCCTCCAGCGCGGCGCCCGCGAGGTCGGACAGCTCGGACATGACCTCCTGGAGTGTGGACTGGCCGGTCAGGTCGCGCGCCGCCAGGTGCATGAGCCTGCCCCGGTACGCCACCCGCAGCGCCACGAGCGCCTTCTCGCCGGCGGCGACCGGCTCCGGTGCTTCCGGGTCGGCGCCGACCGCGCGCAGCAGCTCCGCCCTCGCCTCGCCCAGCTGCGGCTCGGCCAGCCAGGCGACCTGGCCGGGGTGGCGCACGAGGTGCTCCCCCAGTGCGGCGCTGACGCCGAGCACGGCGAGCAGCCTGGCCTTGAGGTCGCCGTCCTGGCGCAGGGTGCCGAGCACGGCGGGCTCGCGCTCGATCAGCCGGGTCAGGGAGATCAGGGCCAGGTCGGGATCGGCCACGTCCACCAGCGACTCCAGGAGGTCGTCCAGGTCGGCGCCGGCCTGGCCGATGAGCTGGGCCGCTCTCGCGCCGTCGGCGAAGCCGAGCTTGGCGAGACGCGCGGTGGTGGATTCGATCCTGGGCACCTCTCCATCTTGACAGCACTCCCGTGGGACGCCGTAGCATCGAACGCAACGTTGCGTTGCGTTTCGTGGGAAAGGGTGAACGTGGAACGGGTTCCGGCGACGGTGACGTGGGGTCTGCTCGCGGCGTGGGCCGTGCACGACGCGGAGGAAGTGGCGACCATGGCCGGGTGGGTGCGGAAGGCACGACCGCGGCTGGAACGGCGCTTCCCGGACGTCCCGTGGGAGCGGCTGGAGGTGCCGCAACGGCACGTCAACGTGGCCATCGGGCTCATGGGCGGGGTGATTGCGGGGGCGGCGGCGCTGGGGGCGCGCACGGGCGGGCACAGCCCGGTCTTCCAGGCGGCGCTGGCCGGGTTCGGCGCGCACGGCGTGCTGCACCTCGCCCAGGCGGCCGCCACGCGCGGTTACACGCCGGGGGCGGCGACCGCGCCGGTGGTGGTGATCCCGTTCTCGGTGTGGGCCTGGCGCCGGCTCCGGGCGGCCGGGGTGCCCGTGCGTTCGGGGACGGGGGCACTGGCGGCGCTCCCGCTGGTGCTGGGCGGCGTGCACGTGCTGGCCCACGTCCTCACGAGACCCCGCCGGGCGAATGTCAAGCAGAAGGGCGGGCGGCGGCCCTGACCACGTCGGCGAAGGCCTGGGCGACCGGCCGCCAGGTCGCGATGAGCCGGCTCTCCGCGGCTTTGACCTCGGCGTTCAGCTCCTCGGCCGCCTCCAGATCCGACTCGGCCGTCCAGGAGGCGAAGATCTCGGGCGTGGCCTCGGGATGGAACTGGACCGCCCAGGCGGCCTCACCGAGCCGGTACGCCTGATTCGGGTACGCGGAACCGGTCATCAACGGCACCGCCCCGTCCGGCAGCCGCGTCATGGCGTCCTGGTGATACTGGATGGCCACGGCCGCGCCGACACCCGACAGCAGCCGGTCGGAGGCGGCCGCGGGCAGCGCGACGACCTCGCACGCCCCCACCTCCAGCCCGCCGGCGCCGCGCTCCACCGTGCCTCCGCAGGCCATGGTGAGCAGCTGGGCCCCGAGGCAGATGGCGAGCGTGGGCGTGGCCTCGTCCACGGCGCGGCGCAGCAGGTCGCGGGTGGCAGGCTGCCACGGGCTGCGCTCGTCCTCCCAGGCCGCCGCCGCACCGCCGAGCACGATCAGGCCGTCCGCGGCCCGCTCGGGCATCGCCTCGCCGAGGTACGGCCGCACGACGTCGCAGGCCACTCCGAGCCAGCCGCCGAGATATCCGAGCCCGGCCTCGGCCTCGTGCTCGATAACGGTGATGCGCATACCGGGTAATTTATCCGGAACTTTCGCCCCAAACTCCTCATCCAACACGCCGTGGAGATGTTGAGCGACGACGATCCCCAGCGGCTCGGAGAGTACTGGCTGGCCGGGCGGCTCGGCGCGGGCGGCCAGGGCGTCGTCTACGAGGCGTACGCCGAGGACGGCCGGCGAGTGGCGATCAAGGTGCTGCACCGCGGCCAGGCGGCGCAGCTGGTCAGGGAGGTCACCGCGGCGCAGCGGGTGGCCGCGTTCTGCACGGCGAAGGTGATCGAGGCGCGGCTGGAGGAGCCCCGCCCGTACATCGTCAGCGAGTACGTCGAGGGCCCCAGCCTGCGCAGGGCGGTCACGGAGGGACGCCGCTTCACCGGCGGCGACCTGCACCGGCTCGGCACGGCGGTGGCGACGGCGCTGACCGCGATCCACGACGCGGACGTGATCCACCGCGACCTCAAACCCGACAACGTGCTGCTCGGCGCGGACGGGCCGCGAGTGATCGACTTCGGCGTCGCCAGGACGGCCGAGATGTCGCTCACCAGCACCGGGCTGGTGACGGGGACGCCGACGTACATGGCGCCGGAGGTGTTCACGGGGCAGCGGGCCGGGAAGCCGGCGGACGTGTTCGCGTGGGGCGCGATCATGGTGTACGCGGCGACGGGAACCGATCCGTTCGAGGCGGAGAGCCTGGGCGGGGTCATGCACCGGGTGCTCTCGGCCGTCCCCGACCTGAGCGTGCTGCCGGAGGCGTTGCGCCCGCTCGTGGCCGCCACCCTCAGCAAGGAGCCGCTGCACCGGCCGAGCGCGCGTGAGCTGCTGCTGTCCCTGGTCAGCGGGCATGCCGGGACGGACACCGCGCATCTGCTCGCCGAAGGCGGCAGGGAGGCCGCCGGGGTGACGGCGGCCGCGGCGGATCCGGCGCTCGGGACGCTGGCCGAGGAGGCGTACGCGCAGCTGGGCCCGGAGGAGCGGGAGCTCGCGCCGGAGGTGTTCCTCAGGCTCGTCACGGTGGGCGAGCGGGGCGAGCTGTCGGCGCGGCGGGCCGAGCTGGCCGAGCTGGTGGACGGCCGGCCGGTGCCCGAGGTGTCGTCGGTGACGCGGATCCTGGAGGTGTTCGCGTACCTGCTGGGCAGGGACGGCGAGCAGGTCTGGCTGGCCCGGCCGGCGCTGCCGCACGCCTGGCCGCGCTACCGCCGCTGGGTGGACGCCAACCGGGACGGCCTGGCCGTGCACCGGGAGATCCTGGCGGCGGCGCGGCGCTGGGAGCGGGCCGGGCGCAGGGACGGCGACCTGTTCCACGGACACAGCCTGGAGAACGCGCTGCAGTGGGCGGCCACGGCCCGCAGGAACATCACCTTGTCCCCGTTCGAGCGGGACTTCCTCGCGGCGGGCGCGCGGGCACGCACCCTCAAGGCCAGGCGGGACCGGCTCGTGACGCTCTCGCTCGGCGGCCTGTTGGTGATCGCGCTGGTGGCGGCCGGGCTGGCCGTGTACCAGGGCGGGCTGGCCGACGAGCGGGCCGGGCGCATCGCCGCCCAGCGCGACCAGGCGGAGGCGGCCCGGCTGGCGCAGCTGGCCGGCACGCTGCGGCAGAGCGACCCGCGGGTGGCGATGCAGCTCAGCGTGGCGGCCTGGCGGCTGGAGCGCACGCCGCAGACGCGGGCGGCGCTGACGGCCTCGCTGGCGCAGCGGGAGGTGGCGATGTTCAGGGATCCGGCCACGAATGCCGACACGCTGCGGGTGCTGAGCCGCGACGGCAGAACGCTTGCCAGCGTCGGAGGCGACGCGATCCGCCTGTGGGACGTGCGCATCGGCAAGAGTACCGGCGGGATCGCCAAGCTGGGCCTCGCGAAGGAACGTCTGTTGTCGGTGGCGCTGTCGCCCACGAAGCGGTACGTGCTGGTGGCGACAAACGCCCGCGCCGCCGTCTGGGACCTGCGGACGGGCAAGACCACGCGCTCGTGGGCGTACGGCAAGAAAGACGTGCCGATCCAGGTCGCGTACGGGACCGTGGACCGGTACGCGCTCGTGAGCATGGACGACGACACCTACGTGTGGGACCTGGAACGCGGCGGCCGGGCGCGGACCAGGGCCGCCCTGGGTCCCATGACGCCCTCCGGGGAGGCGGTCTACGCGACGGGCGCGCCCGGCCGGATCGACCTGCTGCGCCTGCCGGACCTGGGCAGGCGGTCCACCCGCCCGGCCGCGGAACGATGCGGCACGTGCGGGATGCCGCTCGCGCTGACCCCCGACGGCCGCTGGCTGGTGGAGCCGCTGCGCCGGGGCCTGCAGTTCACCTCGCTGCGGGACGGCGGCAGCGGGACGATGGGGCAGGACAAGACGGCTTGGAACGGGGGCGAGCTCGCCTTCAGCCGCGACGGCCGGCTGCTCGCCTCGGTCACGCGTACCGGGATCCAGGTGTGGCGGGACGGCACGCACCTCACGGGGCTGTCGGTGCCCGGCGGGGCGGACGACGACGCGCAGCCGGTGCCCCAGGCCGGCTTCGACGGGAACACTCTGCGGTACCTGAACGAGGACCGGGTCGTCACCGTGGACCTCGCCGACCTCACCGGGGACCGCCCTGCGGCCACGTCATGGGCGCTGGCCGCGCTGTTGCCCGGGCGGCTGCTGGCCACGGAGGACTTCAACGCCGTCTACCTGACCGCCCCCGGCCGGCCGGCCGGAAAGCCCGTGCAGCGCCGGCCGGACGACGACGGGGCTGGCGCCCTGGCGCTCAGCCCGGACGGGCGGCTGGCGGCCGTGGGCGGCTCCAGCACGATCACGGTGCTGGACACGAGCACACGGCAGGAGCTGGCCCGCTTGCCGATCGACGACGTCACCGAGACGGACCTGCTGGTGTTCAGTCCCGACGGGACGAGACTGGCCGGCGTGCTGGAGGCCGCCGACCTGGAGACGGGGAGCACGTACACGGTGCGGGTCTGGGACTGGCGGGCCCGCCGCCCGCTGTGGTCGGCAGACGTGGACGAGGTGCGGGACATCGAGTTCTCCCCCGACGGCACGCTCCTCGCGGTGGCGGCGAGTGCGCAGCAGCTCTTCGACGCCGCCTCAGGCCGGCCGCGCGGCGCGGCCTTCGGCGGCACCGGCCAGGGGACGACGGTCGTCGGCGTGGTGTTCACCAGGGACGGCGGCGAGGTGGCGGCGGTGGACTCGCGCGGCCGGGTGACGGTCTACGACGTGGCCACGCACCGGCAGATCGGGCAGGCGATCCGGGGCCGGGTCGGCGGCGGCGAGATCGCGGTCAGGTCGCCGCGCGAGGACGTGGTGGCGGTGGGCACGCGTGACGGGCGGGTGCAGCTGGTGGACCTGGCCGCCGGGGCTGACCTGGGAGTGTTGCGCGACGGGCACGAGCTGGGTCCGGCTGCGCTGGCGTTCTCCGCGGACGGCTCGAAGGTGCTGGTGCTGGACGGCGCGGGCACGGTACGCGAGCGGCTCGTCGACCCCGGCCAGATGGTCGCCGCGGTGTGCGCGCGCGCCGGGAAGCCTCTGAGTGCCGCCGAGTGGGAGCGACACGTGACCGGCGTGCCGTACCGGGAGGTTTGTCCTTAAGATCCCGATATGAGATTCGACGAGGTCGGCGGGCTGCGGATCGCCACGTTCGGGACCGGGCCGCGGGTGATCATCGCGGTGCACGGGATCACCGCCTCACTGATGGCGTGGGGTGCGGTGGGGCGGCGGCTGCCCGAAGGGTGGTCGCTGGTCGCTATGGACCTGCGCGGGCGCGGGCACAGCGCCTCGCTGCCCGGCCCGTACGGGCTGCCGAGGCACGCCGAGGACGTGCTGCGGGTCGCCGACCACGTGGGGGCCGGGCCCGATGCGGTGCTGACCGGTCATTCGATGGGCGCGTACGTGGCCGCGCTGGCCGCCGCACCTCGTCCGATCGCCGAGCCGAGCTCGGAGGGCCGGGATGGACGTCCTCGCTCCGCTGCGGATCCATCCCGGCGGAACTGGGCCCGGGTGGTGCTGGTGGACGGCGGGATCCCGTTCCCGCGGCTGCCGGAGGGCGTGGACCCGGACGCGGCGATGGAGGCCACGCTGGGGCCCGCGCTGGCGCGGTTGCGGCAGACGTACCCGTCGGCGGAGGCGTACGTCGACTTCTTCAAGAGCCATCCTGCCTTCGCCGGGCGCTGGAACGACGACGTCGAGGCGTACGTCCGCTACGACCTCACCGGGCCCGAGGGCGCGCTGCGGTCGCGGGTCGTGGGCGAGGCGGTGCTGCAGGACGGGCGGTGGCTCAACACCGAGCAGGACCAGGCGGGGGCGGCGCTGGAGGCGATCAAGTCGCCGCTGCTGCTGCTCAGGGCGCCGCGCGGGCTGCTCAACCAGGACGTCGGCATGCTCCCCGACGATCTGACCGCCCCGTGGTCGAATCGGCTGCCGGGGCTTCGGGACGAGGTGGTGCCCGACTGCAACCACTACACGATCATGTTCGACGACCGCTGCGTGAGGACCGTCGTGGAGCGGCTCACCCGGGATTGAGTCTGACGAAAACGGCCCCTGAGCGTGTGATGCTCGGGGGCCGTCCGCTGTCGTGGTCAGCGTGGAGCGATCCAGGTGGCACGCGCGGCCGCCACCAGCGTGCCGTCCATCTCGTAGATCGCGCTCTGGCCGAACATCTTGCGGCCGTCACGGCCGGTCGGGCGGGCCACCACCGAGTAACGCCCGCCGGGGTGCACGTGACCGTGGATCTGCAGGGCCAGCCTCCCGAGCAGGGCGGTCTCACCGGGGCCGAAGTGCGCCCAGCCGGTGATGCAGTCCAGCACGGCGCCGATGATCGAGGCGGGCACCCCGTCCTCGCCCGACACCGTGAACGGCACCCGCCAGCCGGCGGCCACCATGTTCGCGCCCTCGACCGGCCCGGGGAAGATGCGCAGGCCGTCACCCGGCTCGCGCAGCCCGCACGCGAAGCACTCGGCGAACGGGTGGGCCTTCAACCCGACGAACCCCGCTTCGGCGCGGGCGGCGTCGGTGAACGGCACGAATCCCGGCCCCTCCAGGTCCTCGGCCACCGGGATGGCCTCGACGAGCAACTTGTCGCCGTGTACAAGGGACACGGAGTTGGCGACGTGCTCCAGCCGCAGCTCGGTCTCCAGCGGCGAAGGGGCATGGAGCGTGACCTCGACGGCTGATCGGCCACCGTTGAGCGCCTCCGCCATGGTGCCCGCTATCCAGCCGCCGTTGGCGACGCCCTCGGGCCCGCGGAAACGCTGGGGAACGGTCAACACGGTCTGCAGGGCAGCCGTCGTCATGCCACATCCTCCAATATCGCCACATGAGGCGCAAAGTCCGTAAATACCATATAGAGCGGCCGATTTTACCTGGACCGCCCGTTTACCAAGGAGCCGGGGGTCCGGGTACCGCTCCGTACCACCGCATAACGCCTCGACCCAGTCCGAAACTTCCCCACCCTCGACGTGAGGTTAGGCACTGCACGTGGCACGGACGTGACCAGGGGGTCAGAAGCAACGAAAATCGGCCTCACTCCAGGGACGATCCCGGCGTGAGGCCGATCAAGGCGTTGGCAGTACTTTAGCCCGGGATTCCGGTGCCCCGCGACCAATCCCCCGATACGGGGCCGGCCGGTGCACACTGTCGGCATGGATCGGCTGACCTCCTGGGAGCGACGCACCAGCGTGGCGCTCCTCGCCATCGGCACGGGGTTCCTCCTGAGCTGGGCGATCCCTGTCCTCGTCCCCGACCTGCCCCCCGCCGCACACGAGACCTTCCGGTACATCCAGGTCGCCACCTGGATCCTGTTCACCGCCGACTACCTGATCCGCCTGTCGCTCGCCCCCCGCCGCCTGCGTTTCCTTCTCAGGAACATCCCCTCCCTCCTGGTCGTCCTCCTCCCCCTCCTGCGGCCGCTGTGGCTGCTGCGGGCGCTGCTGCTCCTGCACGTCATCGCCGACCGGGTACGGCTCCCGCTGCGCGTGCGCGCCGTCGTCTACGTCTCCGGCACGGCGTTGTTCCTGTGCATGGTCGGCAGCATCGCCGTCCTGGACGTGGAACGCGACAACCCCGACGGCAACATCAAGACCGTCGGCGACGCCATCTGGTGGTCGCTCACCACGATGACCACCGTCGGGTACGGCGACCGCTTCCCGGTCACCTCCGAGGGCCGGCTGGTGGCGTCCGGCCTGATGGTCGCGGGCGTCGCCCTGGCCGGCGTCGTCACCGCAGCCATCGCCTCCTGGTTCGTCGAACGGTTCGAGCGCACGGCGGCGGCGGAGCGCCGTACCGAGGCCGAGCTGGCCCAGATCGCCGCCGACCTGGCCGAGGCCCGCAAGGCGCTGGCCGAGCTCGCCCACACCCACGGCTTGCTGCGCGACGAGGTGGCCACGCTCACCGCCCGGCTGAACTCATAAGGTGTGAGGCGCGCGCCCGCCCGCGGTCTCGGCGAGGCTGGTCGTTGCCGGCGTGATGGAAGTGAAGGGGACGCGGATCGTGCGGAGTGAGCCTGTGCAGGGCGCGATGGTGCGGTACCCGTCCGGATCCCTGGTCATCCTGACCGGGCTCCCGGGCGCGGGCAAGACCACCCTGCTGCGACGCCTGTACGGGTTGCACGGCGCGGAGAGCGCGCCGGTCGCGAGGGACAGGGTCATGGTGATCGACTCCTATCAGTCCCGGCGGCACTGGGACGGCCGGCTCCCCTGGGCCCCCTATCCGGTACGCCGCGCCGTCGTCTTCGTCACCCACCTGACCCGCATCCGGCGCGCGCTGGCCGGCGGGCAGTCGGTCATCGCGCACAACCGGGGCTGCGGCCCGTACGTGCTGCGGGGCTTCGCCTGGCTGGCCCGCCGGCACGGCGCGGCCTTCCACCTGCTCCTGCTGGACGCCCCGGCGGAGGTCGCCGTGGCCGGGCAGCGGGCCAGGGGCAGAGTGGTGGCACCGCGCACCTTCGCCCGCCACCAACGCCGGTGGGCCGACCTGGTGGCCCGGGTCAAGAACGGCGACCCGGCCCCGGCGACCGGCGCCCGCATCGTCGACCGCGCCGAGGCGGACCTCCTGGCCTCCATCGTCTTCGACGGCACCGCCGCTTCGGGGAATGTGGCAGACGGAGATTTCCGGATAACGGAATAACGTCATTCCCACCGATTTCTCCCGTCACTCCATACGCTTGCCGCTCAGACTTAAACGGGGAAACGTTCCAATCGTCAGCCATGGGGAGGCGCAGGCATTGCTGAGATCTTCTCGCATGCCCGCTCGTATCGGCTGCCGGCGGTAGATTCCCCCCTCTACCCCTCGGAGGACCAGTGAGACTGCGGTCTCTGCTGGCGGGCGCATCTGTGCTCGCCATGACGACGACGGCGTTATTTGCCGTCACCGTCCCCGCCCAGGCGTCCACAGGCGACCCTGAAGTGGCCAAGAGCCTCACGGCCGACGTGAAATCGGGCGACAAAGTACGCGCGATCATCGAGGTCAAGAGCGGCGAGAGCGTTTCGTCTGTGGCCAAGACCACGGAGGACGCCTCGAGCGCCACCAAGGTCGTCGACAAGACGAGCTCCAACGAGTTCCTGGTCGCCACCATGGACAAGAAGACGCTCGACACGATCAAGACCGATGACCGAATCGCGGCCATCTACGAGGACCGGCTGAGCAAGCCCTCGCTTGATGTCAGCACCAGGCTGATCGGCTCGGACAAGGCCAACGAAGCCGGCTGGACCGGCCAGGGCTCCACTGTCGCCGTCCTCGACACCGGTATCGACCGCGATCATCCCTTCTTCGCTGGGCGGATCGTGACCGAGGCATGCTTTTCCACGACCTATGACGAGCCGCGCTACCAGGCGGTGTCACTGTGCCCCAACGGCCAGCCGATCCAGACGGGTCCGGGCGCGGCCGACGCCGAAACCGCGAAATGCATCGTGTCGGGCTGGAACAGGTGCGCCCACGGCACACACGTGGCCGGCATCGCGGCGGGCAAGAAGGCCGGCAACGCCCCCTCCAACGGCGTCGCCCCCGGGGCGGGTCTCCTGCCCATCCAGGTCTTCACCCGCTTCAACGGCCCCATCTGCCAGGAGCTGGGCGCCACCGCTCCGTGCTTCCTCAGCCTGACCTCCGACCAGAAGCTGGCGCTGGAGTACCTCGCGAGCGTGCAGGCAACGCACAAGGTCGTCGCTGCCAACATGAGCCTCGGCACCGCCACGAAGCACACCACGTACTGCGACAACGACGAGGACTTCGGCGCGCTCGCACCGGAGGTCGGCGCGCTGCTGCGGGCCGGCGTAACCACGGTCATCGCCGCGGGCAACGAGGGCTACGACGACGGTGTCGCCAGTCCGGGGTGCCTCTCGCAGGCCCTCACGGTCGGCGCCACGGACAATCAAGATGCTGTGGCCGGATTCGGCAACCGCGGAAACCTGCTCGACCTGTTCGCGCCCGGCGTGGACATCAATTCCTCCATCCCGAACAACATCTTCACCTCCGTGAGCGGCACGTCAATGGCGGCCCCGCACGTCGCCGGGGCGCTGGCGTTGATGCGTCAGGCTTACCCGAACCTGTCCGCCCAAGAGCTCGCCCAGAAGCTGGAGAGCACCGGCAAGCCCATCCGCTACGACAGCGGTAACGCGCAGGTGACCACCAAGCGCATCGACCTCGCTGCCGCGCTGCCGCCCAAGCCGACCACGAGCCCGACGGCGACGCCCACCACCTCCCCGACGGCTACGCCTACGGCCACCCCGACCGTGACACCCACCGTCACGGCGACGCCCACGCCGACGAAGACGCACACGCCGAGCCCCACGCCGACGCACACCCACACGGGCGACCCCGGGGACCCCGGCGTGGACAGCAACCCGATTCCGGTCCCCGACGACTGCAAGCGGGGCAACGGCACCAAGCCGCTGAGCGCGAAGACCTGGGCCAAGGAGATGCTGAAGAACAAGGGCAGCCTGAGCGACAAGACGCTCCTGTGCTACCTGACGCTGGCCCAGAACGGCAGCAAGGTCTTCCCCGAGCTGACCGACGCGACCACCCTGGCCAAGGCGTACAAGGTGCTCGGCACCAAGAGCAAGGCCGCCAAGGCGCTGCTCGACCGTGAGCTGCTGGCCGCCTGGCTGAACTACGCGCACGGCGTGTACAACGGCTCGGCCAAGGTCCACGGGAAGACGACCCTCTCCAAGGCCGTCTCGGCCGCGGAGCGGCACCGTGCGGGCACGAGCGCCGCCGCGATGAAGAAGGCCGCCGTGTACCTGTACAAGCACGTCAACAAGTAGAAGTTTCCGGGAAAGAGCGGGTCACGTCGCGGACGTGGCCCGCTTTTTCGTTCCCGGGTGTCGATCCGGGCGGAAGCCGTTCGTGTAGGGGGTGAGAGCTGAAGGAATCTGAAGGGAAAGGAAGCACTCATGAAGCACTACGTGCTCACCATGTACCAGGGCGACGGGCCGCCGCCTGGACCCGAGATCCTGGACCCGATCATGCGCGACCTCGGCGCCCTGGAGAAGGAGATGAAGGACGCCGGCGTGTGGGTCTTCTCCGGTGGGCTGCAGCCCGCCGACCAGGCGCGCGTGCTGCAGATGCGGGGCGGCGAGCTGGTCGCCACCGACGGCCCCTACACCGAGGGCAAGGAGCACATCGGCGGGTTCACGATCATCCAGGCGCCCGGCATGGAGGCGGCGCTGGAGTGGGGCCGCAAGATGGCGCGAGCGGTGGCGCTGCTCCCGGTCGAGGTACGCGAGTTCCAGGGAGGATGATCGGCTGGCTATCCGGCGCTCGCCCGCGTACGAACGGCCCGGCGCTCCCATGAGCGCCGGGCCGCCGTCAGCACACGCGGGTCAGAGGACGGGCAGGTAGCGGCCGAGCTCGAACTCGGTGACGTGGCGGCGGTATTCGCGCCACTCCGTCCGCTTGTTGCGCAGGAAGAAGTCGAAGACGTGCTCGCCCAGCGTCTCGGCCACCAGTTCGCTGCGCTCCATGACCTCGATCGCGTCGTTGAGCGAACCGGGCAGCGGCTCGATGCCGAGGGCCCGGCGCTCGGCGCTGGTCAGCGTCCAGACGTTGTCCTCGGCCGCCGGCGGCAGCTCGTAGCTCTCCTCGATGCCCTTGAGCCCGGCCGCGAGGATCAGCGCGAACGCCAGGTACGGGTTGCAGGCCGAGTCGAGCGAGCGGAACTCGATGCGCGTCGAGCCGCCCTTGTGCGGCTTGTACATCGGCACCCGGACCAGGGCCGAACGGTTGTTGTGGCCCCAGCACACGTAGGAGGGCGCCTCGCCGCCCTGGCCCGCGATGGCCTCGGCGCCGCCCCACAGCCGCTTGTAGGAGTTGACCCACTGGTTGGTGATGGCGGTGATCTCGGCGGCGTGCTTGAGCAGGCCGGCGATGAAGGACCGCCCGATCTTGGACAGCCGGTAGTCGGAGCCGGCCTCGTAGAAGGCGTTTCGGTCGCCCTCGAACAGCGACATGTGGGTGTGCATGCCGGAGCCGGGGTGCTCGGTGAACGGCTTGGGCATGAACGAGGCCCAGATGCCCTGCTCCAGCGCCACCTCCTTCATGACCAGCCGGAAGGTCATGATGTTGTCGGCCGTGGTGAGCGCGTCGGCGTAGCGCAGGTCGATCTCCTGCTGGCCGGGCGCCCCCTCGTGGTGGCTGAACTCGACGGAGATGCCCATCGACTCGAGCATCATGATCGCCTGGCGCCGGAAGTCGTGCCCGGAGCTGTGCGGCGTGTGGTCGAAGTAGCCGCCGGAGTCGATCGGCTCGGGCCGCTCGCCGGGGTCGGGCCGGTTCTTCAGCAGGAAGAACTCGATCTCCGGGTGGGTGTAGAACGTGAAGCCCATGTCGGCGCACTTGGCGAGGGTGCGCTTGAGCACCCAGCGCGGGTCGGCGTGCGACGGCGAGCCGTCCGGCATCAGGATGTCGCAGAAAATGCGTGCGGCACCCGGCGTCTCGCTGCGCCAGGGCAGGATCTGGAAGGTCGACGGGTCCGGCTTGGCGAGCATGTCGGACTCGTAGACGCGGGCGAAGCCCTCGATGGCGGAGCCGTCGAAGCCGATGCCCTCGGCGAAGGCTCCCTCGAGCTCGGCCGGTGCGATCGCGACGGACTTGAGGAAGCCGAGAACGTCGGTGAACCAGAGCCGGATGAACCGGATGTCGCGTTCCTCGAGCGTGCGGAGCACGAACTCCTGCTGGCGGTCCAAGGCATCCCCTCAAAAAGACAGTACAGGTCTCTTACCAGGATGCCGTGTCCGTGTTTCGCACACGTTACGGGGGGTGCCGGTGAACAAGCCGGTGCGTGCCTCGCTGACAAAGACCCCGCCCCGCCTTAATGTGATCACGCAATCAGTCTCGGGGGAGGCATTGGTGGCTATCGACCTGCTCAATCACAAGCTCGATCGGGCGTTCGACCACATCGACGCGAGCGGCAACGGCGTCGTCGAGCGTGAGGACCTGCTGGGGCTGGGCGCCCGCATGCTGGTGGGCTTCGGGGAGTCCCCCACCTCGGTCACCGGGGCGAGCCTCGTCGACAGCTTCGACGGCATCTGGTCCGCCCTGGCGCAGGCGCTCGAGCGCGACGGAGACTCCGGCATCGCGCGCCATGACTTCCGCACCGCGATGACGGACGCGTTCGTCACCGGTGACCGGTACGACCCCGTCTTCCGGCCGGCCACGGTGGCGGTGGCGGAATTGTGCGACGGCGACAAGGACGGCGAGATCGGCCTCGGCGAGTT
This sequence comes from Nonomuraea polychroma, assembly GCF_004011505.1. Lineage (NCBI taxonomy): Bacteria > Bacillati > Actinomycetota > Actinomycetes > Streptosporangiales > Streptosporangiaceae > Nonomuraea > Nonomuraea polychroma. The sequence continues at coordinate 1,826,938 of NZ_SAUN01000001.1, read as the reverse complement.
CCGGACGATGCTGAGCGCGTTCGGCGTCGCCTATGACGACGTGGACGAGGCGTTCGACCGGCTGGACCGGGCGGGCAGGGGCACGCTCACCGTGGACGGGCTGGTCGCGGCCGCCTCCGAGTACTACCGCAGCGACGACCCCAGCGCCACGGGCAACTGGCTCTTCGGCGCGCTGTGAGCATCACCATGAGCACCACCGTGTTCGCCACGGTGCGCACCGCGCTGCGTTCCGTGCTGAGTTCGATGATGCCGCTGCCGCGCAGGGGCGGCGCCGCCGCCCTCGCGCTGCTGCCGCTCACCGAGCGGGTGCCGGCGATGGCCCAGCCGTGCCGGATGCATCCGGCCGTGTACGCGATCGAGGCCGCGGTCATCGACTGGGCGAGGCGGACGGGCCTGCGGGCCGATCCCGGCGTCGGCTTCCACCGGATGGCCGGCCGGGCGTTCGCCGAGTTCGACGCGGCCGCGGCAGCGTTGTTCGCGCAGTGGCTGACGTGGCTGTTCCACCTCGACGACGAGCTCGACGAGGGTGAGTGCCGGCTGGAGGTCTTCCACGGCCTGCTCAGTGGCGCGGCGCGTCATCCGCTGGAGGCGGCGTTCGCGGATCTGTGGCGGGTGACGAGCGCGCGGATGAGCGACCGGTGGCGGGCCAGGTTCGCGGTGGGCCTGCAACGCCAGCACGACGCGTGCCGTACCGAGGCCGACAACCGGGCGGCGGGCCGGATGCCGACGCTGGAGGAGTACCCGGCGCTGCGCAGGGGCACGGTGGGGCCGTACCTGTACGACCTGGTCGAGCCGTGCCTGCGGGTGGAGGTGCCGGCCTGGGTGCACGAGTCGGAGCCCTGGCAGCAGCTGGTGAACGCCTGCAGCGACGTCACGGCCTGGTGCAACGACGTGGCGTCGCTGCCGAAGGAGCACGGCGACGTGCACAACTTCGTGGTGCTGGCGATGCGCCAGCTCGGTCTCGGCGAGCGGGAGGCAACGGCCTGGGTGCTGGACAGGATCGTCCGGCGTTGCGAGGACATGCAGGCGGCGGCCAGGCGGTTGCCGCTGGAGGTCCTGGCGCCCAAGGTGGCGCGGGATGTCAGCAAGGTGGCCTGCGCCTACCTCGCGGCGCCCCGCGCGCACCTGGACTGGCTCCTGGAGTCCACACGCTACGCCTGACCAGCCGCGACCCACGCGGCGCGACCCGCTGACGCCTGACTTGCGAGCGTGTCGCCGGTCGGGGTGCGGCGGTAGACGACCTGTTTGCCGACCCGCATCCCGACCGCGAGCCCGCCGCCGCTGAGCACGCCGAGGTGCTGGCTGACCGCGCCCGGAGTGAGCGACATGCGGGCGGCGAGCGCGGAGGTGGTGCTGGGCTCGGCCAGGGCGAGCAGGATCTGCGCCCGGCTCCGGCCGATCAGCGCCGCCAGCGCACCGGGCGCGGGCGGGGGGCCCTGCTGCCACAACGTGCCGACGCCGTGCACGGGGTAGACGAGCATCGACTGGTACGGCGCCGACATGACCGCCACCCTCGGACCCCAGAAGGCGCTGGGCACCAGCACGAGCCCGTCGCCGTGCAGGCCGCTGATCCCGCAGGGGGACCGCTCGATGAGCAGCCGCCCGCCCGTCCAGACCACGGTGGGGTCGAGGTCGGCGAAGAGCGCGTGGGCGCCGCCCTGGGCCAGTTGCCGCGAGCGGCGCAGGACGTCGCGTTCGAGCAGGGCGTACACGCGGGGCCAGTACTCGGAGAAGCACGACTCCCAGTACGTCTCCAGCGTGCGGGCCACCCTGGCCACGCCGGCCTCGGGATCGGCCATGAACCGCTCGAGCGCGGCCCGGTCGGTGCCCCGCACCTCCGCGGCCTCCGTCCTGGCCCGCTCGGGCGGCGCGTTCCTGACCCGGTCGAGCTCGGCGGCGAAGTCCGGCATCGGCGTGTCGGGCGGCGGGGTGATGAAGTCGGCGATGTAGCCGGCCGGCGGCACGAGCGCGAGCAGCTCGGTCAGGTCGAGACCGGCCAGCCGGGGCCGCACGGCCTTGAGCCAGGGCAGGTGGATGGAGTGTCTGGAGGGCTGCTGGAGCGTGCGCAGGCTGGCGACGAGCTCCCACATCGGGGAGAACGCGAACCGGATGCGCGCCACGTCCTCCGGCCTCATGATCCACGTTACCGGCATCCTTTTAGTGTGGCCTAAACCGTTCGCGCCGGGAAACCGGAAATATCACCCTTTGTCGCGTGCCACAGGTCATTGCCGAGAAGCCGTCCTTCCTCCGTTCCCAAGTCGCCGGCCTGCCCCGCCCGTTCTGGGCCCTCTGGGGCGGCACGCTGGTGAACCGCCTGGGCACCATGGTCATGCCGTTCACCGGCGTCTACCTCACCCAGGCCCGCGACCTGCCGGTGACCACCGCCGGCCTGGTGATGGGCGTCTTCGGGGCGGGCTCGCTGCTGTCGCAGCTGCTCGCCGGCGTGCTCACGGACCGCGTCGGGCGGCGGGCCACGCTGTCGGGCGGCATGCTGGCCACGGCCGCGACCATGCTGGCGCTCGGTTACAGCACCTCCCTGCCGGCGATCATGGCGTCGATGTTCGTGCTCGGGCTGGTGATCGACATCTACCGGCCCGCCTCCAACGCCATGGTCGCCGACCTGGTGTCGCCTGCGGAGCGGCCCCGGGCGTACGGGCTGCTGTTCTGGGGGATCAACCTCGGCTACTCGGTCGGCATGACGGCCGGCGGGTGGCTGGCGGGGCTCGGGTTCATCTGGCTGTTCTGGATCGACGCGGTGTCGAGCGTGGTCTTCGCGGTGCTGGTGTGGCGGGCGGTCCCGGAGACGCGACCGGCGGCGCGGGAGTCGCACGGCGGGTTCGGGATGGTGCTGCGCGACCGGGTGATGGTGGCGTTCACGCTGGTCACGCTGGGTCACGCACTGCTCTATTCGCAGACGATGACCATGCTGCCGGTGGCGATGACCGGGGTCGTGGGGTTGACGCCGGTGCAGTTCGGGCTGGCCATGGCGCTGAACGGGGTGTTGATCGTGGTGGTGCAGCCACTGGTGTCGGGATGGCTGGGGCGCAGGGACGCCTCACGGACGTTCGCGCTGGGCCTGGCCGTGATGGGGGCCGGCTTCGCGATGACCGCGTACGTCACCAGCACGCTGGGGCTGGCCGTGACGATCGCGGTGTGGACGGCGGGCGAGATCGTCACGGCGGGCATCGCGGGCTCCATCGTGGCGACGCTGGCGCCGGCGGACCTGCGGGGGCGGTACGCGGGGTTGTTCGGCTTCGCCTGGTCGATGGCCGCGGTGCTGGCGCCGCTGCTCGGCGGGCCGCTGCTGGATCTCGGCATGGAGGCGCTGTGGCTGACGGTGGGCGGGGTCGCGCTGGTGTCGGCGGCCGGCATGCTGGCGCTCGGGCCGGCGATCCGGCGGCGTTGAGAGAATTTTGATCGGGTATTGGCACTTGCCCGATAATTTCCTCCCATCCATGGGGTGGGAAGGGCGGGTGGCATGCGCCGTGCGGGTCTGGCGCGAGGCGTGGCGATCGGGATCGCCACGCTCGCCGTCGTGTTGGAGCTCACCGACATCTGGGTGACGGCGCAGTTGCCCCCGTCCCCGTATACGCCGCTGCCGTTCGCGCCCGAGGACATGGCCGGGACAGCCTTCCCGGTCTTCGGGGCGATCCTGGTCTACAGCAGGCCGCGGCTGGTCATCGGGTGGCTGCTGTGCATCGGCGGGTTGAGCGCGGCGGCCAACATCCTGTCGGCCAACGTCTTCATGCTCGTGTACGGCGGCCCGCCCCACGGGCGGATCGTCGTCAACCTGACGTGGAATGTTCTCCAGCTCACCCTGGGCGTCCTGCTCCCGCTGCTCTACCCCGTCGGATCGTTGCTGTCCAAGCGGTGGCGATGGGTGGTCGCCCTGGCCGTCGCGGGCATGGCGCTCGACTGGGTCGCGGTGGCGACCGAGCAGTGGGCGCTCAGGAGGTCCGCCCACTGGGTGGTGGGAGCGGCCATGGCGATCGCGTTCGCCTCGCTCGTCGTGCGGTTCAAGCGCGGCGACGCGATCGAGCGGCGGCAGTTGTTGTGGCTGATGGTGACGCTGCCCGGGCTGCTGATCCCGTTGATCGTGGGCGACCCGGTGTGGTGGCTGGCGACGCTGACGATCCCGCTGATCCCGGCGGCGATCGCGGTGGGAGTGCTGCGCTACCGGCTGTTCGGCATCGACACGCTGATCAGCAGGGCACTGGTGGGCACCGGCCTGGCGATCGTGACCATGGGCGTGTACGTGGCGGTGAGCGCGGCGGGCAGCATGTTCCTGTCGGAGGTCGACCCGATCGCGGGCATCGCGGCGGCGGTGTTCGCGGGTGCCTTCTTCCAGCCGATGCGGCGCGGGCTGCAACGGGGCGTGGACCGGCTGCTCTACGGCAGCACCGGCGTGCCGAGCGCGTTGGCCAGGCGGCTGCGGCACCGGCTCCAGCACGCCGACCCGGTGCACGGGCTGCTGGCCACACTGGACGTGCTGCGCGAAGGGCTGTCGGTGACGGGCGTCGCGGTGGAGGTGGACGGCACCACGACCACGTCGGGAGCCGTGGGGGACACGGGCAACGCCCCGCGGCCCGTCAAGACCATCGCGCTGGTGTGGCACGGGGAGCCCGTGGGGCTGCTGCTGATCGGCCCGACCGACCGGCGCCGGTTCCCGGCCGCCCACGACGAGCGGGTGATCGCGACGCTGACGCCGTACATCGCCGACGCCGCGCACGCCGTACGCCTGACGGCGGCGCTGCAGCGCTCCCGCGAGCGCATCCTGACCGCCCGCGAGGAGGAACGCCGGCGGCTGCGCCGTGACCTGCACGACGGGCTCGGGCAGTCGCTCACCGGCATGGCCATGTCGATCAACGCCGCCCGCCTGACCGTGCGCTCCTCACCGGAGGACGCCGATCGGCTGCTCGCCGACCTGCGTTCCGGCATGGACGCCGTGAGCGGCGACATCAGGCGGCTCGTGTACGGCCTGCGCCCGCCCGCGCTCGACGAACTGGGGCTGGCGGGTGCGGTCGCGGAGCTCGCGGAGTCGCCGATCGAGACGTCGGGCGACCTGGCGAGCCTGCCGGCGGCGGTCGAGGTGGCCGCCTACCGCATCGTCCAGGAGGCGCTCACGAACGCCCGCAAGCACGCCGGCGCCACCCGGATCACGATCAGCCTGCGGCGCGAGGACCGGCTGCGGGTGACCGTGACCGACGACGGTGTGGGGCTGCCGCCGGACGCCCGGCCGGGCGTCGGCCTGGGCTCCATGCGGGAGCGGGCCGCCGAGCTGGGCGGCATCTGCGTGGTGCGGGAGGCCGAAGGAGGAGGCACCGTCGTCCACGCCGAGCTCCCACTGTGACAATTTCGACGCGACCCTTGGACTGTGACATTCCGCCATATACCTAGACTCGTTCTCCCTCTACAGTTACGGCTGAAATGCTCACTTTCACTGCTCTCGGACCGTTCCAGGCCTGGGCCGGCGGCGCCCCACTCGACCTCGGCGGCCAGCGGCAGCGGGCGGTGCTCGCGCGCCTGCTCGTGGCCGGCGGCCGCGCTGTTCCCGTCAACACCCTCATCGACGAGCTCTGGGCGGGCGGCCCGCCCGCCCAGGCCCTGTCCACCATCCAGGGGTACGTCTCGCGCCTGCGCCGTGCGCTCGAACCCGATCGCGCGCCGCGCGAGGAGGCCGGCGTGCTGGTGTCCGCTCCGCCCGGCTACGCCCTGCGGGCCGCGACCGAGCAGGTGGACGCCTGGCACTTCGAGAGCCTGGTGAAGTCGGACGGCGCGCCGGCGCAGATGTGGGCGGCCATGGACACGGCGCTGGGGTTGTGGCGCGGTCCGGCGCTGGCCGAGTTCAGCGAGCTGAGCTGGGCGGCGACGGAGGCGGGGCGGCTGGAGGAGCTGCGGCTGATCGCCGTCGAGCGGCGGGCCGACGCCGGGCTCGCGCTGGGCCGGGCCAGGTCGCTGGTGGCCGACCTGGAGGCGCACGCGTCGGCGTACCCGCTGCGTGAGGAGGCCTGGCGGCTGCTGGCCGTGGCGCTCTACCGGATGGGCCGCCAGGGCGACGCGCTGGCGGCGCTGCGCAGGGCACGCGCGGTGTGGCGGGACGAGCTGGGCCTGGACCTGTCGGCCTCGCTCCAGCGTCTGGAGGGCGACATGCTCGCCCAGCGCCTGGAGGAGCCGCGTGCCGCGGAGGCGCCTGCCACGAGCTCCGCGGGCTCGGCTGGCTCGGCGGACGTGCTGCGGGTGCTGGTGGCCGACGACCAGGCCCTCGTACGAGCGGGGCTGCGGGCCATGTTCGCCGCCGAACCGGGGGTGACGCTCGCCGCCGAGGCGAGCAACGGCGAGGAAGCGATCGCGGCCGTCGGCGAGAGCCGGCCCGACGTGGTGCTGCTCGACATCCAGATGCCGCGGCTGGACGGCCTGGCCGCCGCGCGCAGGATCCTGGCCGGGGAGCGGCCACCGAAGGTCGTCATGATGACCACGTTCGGCAGTGACGAGAATCTCTATGCGGCCCTGCGGGCGGGAGTGAGCGGATTCCTGCTGAAGACGGCGGCTCCAGAGCAGTTCCTGGCCGCGATCAGGGCGGCCGCGGCCGGGGACGCGCTCATCGACCCGGCACTCACCACGCGGCTGATCTCCGCCTTCGCCGGGCGCAGCGACCCGGCCTCTCCCCCGGCACTGGCCGGGCTCTCCGACGCCCTGCTCGACGTGCTGAAACTCGTCGCCAGAGGGCTGACGAACCGCCAGATCGCCCAGACGCTCGCGCTGCCGGAGGAGGAGGTCTCGCTCATGGTGAAGTCGCTGCTGGAGCATCTGGCGCTGTTCGACCGTGCGCAGCTGGTGATGGCCGCGTACGAGTGCGGGCTCGTCACGCCCGGCGAGAAGGCTCACTTTTCGTCGCTTTGACGATAAGAATCGGGGCATATTAGGCTGGGCGCGTGGCCCAACTGCGCATTGCCCTGGCACAGACGAACCCCACTGTCGGCGACCTGGCCGCCAACGCGGACCGGCTGATCGCGTGGACGCGAGACGCCGCCGAACGCGGGGCGCACCTGGTCGTCTTCACCGAGATGTTCCTCACCGGATACCCCGTGGAGGACCTGGTGCTGCGCACGTCCTTCGTGGACGCCAGCATCAGGTCTCTGGAGGAGGTGGCGCGCAGACTGGAGAGGGAGGGCCTGGGCGACGTCCCCGTGGTGGCCGGCTACGTCGACCGGGCCGGCCTGGCGCCCCGGGTCGGGCAGCCGAAGGGCGCCCCGCTGGACGCCGCCGCGCTGCTCTACAAGGGCGAGGTGGTCACGCGTACGGCCAAGCACCACCTGCCGAACTACGGCGTGTTCGACGAGTACCGCTACTTCGTGCGCGGCGACCGGCTGCCGATCTTCCGGCTGCACGGGGTCGACGTGGCGATCGCCGTCTGCGAGGACCTCTGGCAGGAGGGCGGCCCCGTGTCGGTCGTGGGGCAGGCGGGGGCCGGGCTGCTGGTCGTGCCGAACGCCTCGCCGTACGAGAAGGAGAAGGACGACGTACGCCTGGAGCTGTGCGAGCGCCGCGCTCGCGAGGCCGGGTGCGCCCTCGTCTACGTGAACCAGGTCGGCGGGCAGGACGAGCTGGTCTTCGACGGCGACTCGATCGTGGTGGACGGCTCGGGCGAGCTGGTGGCGCGGGCGGGCCAGTTCCGGGAGGAGCTGCTGGTCGTGGACCTGGACGACCTGCCGGTATCGGACGCGGAGCCGGGCACGTACCCGTACGACGCGTACGACGGCTCCACGATCACGGTCGAGCGCCTGGTGTTGTCGGAGGAGCCCGTCGCGCCCTACCCGGCCGAGCCGTCCCGCATCGCCGAGCGGCTGGACCTGCACGCGGAGGTCTACTCGGCGCTGGTGCTGGCGGTCAGGGACTACGTGCGCAAGAACGGCTTCCAGTCGATCATCCTGGCGCTGTCGGGCGGGATCGACTCGGCGTTGACCGCCACCATCGCCTCCGACGCGATCGGCCCGTCACGGGTCCACGTGGTGCTGATGCCGTCGCGCTACTCCTCCGAGCACTCGGTGACCGACGCCGAGGAGCTGGTGCGCAGGCAGGGGGTCAACGCGCAGATGGTCCCCATCGCCAACGTCGTCGACGCCTTCGAGAAGGAGATCGAGCTGTCCGGCCTGGCCGCCGAGAACCTGCAGGCCAGGGTACGCGGCATGATCCTCATGGGCCTGTCCAACCAGCACGGCCACCTGGTGCTGACGACCGGGAACAAGAGCGAGCTGGCGACCGGCTACTCCACCCTCTACGGCGACTCGGCCGGCGGCTTCGCCCCGATCAAGGACGTGCCGAAGACCATGGTGTGGGAGCTGTCCCGCTGGCGTAACGCGCACTCCGACCCGCAGTTCCTGCTGCCGGCCGAACGCCCGATCCCGGAGAACTCGATCGCCAAGGAGCCGAGCGCGGAGCTGCGCCCCGACCAGCGCGACACGGACTCGCTGCCGCCGTACGAGGTGCTGGACCGGCTGCTGGACGACTACGTGGAGAAGGACATGGGCTCGCAGGAGCTCATCGCGGCCGGTCACGATCCCGAGCTGGTGGCGCGGGTGATCCGGCTGGTGGACCTGGCGGAGTACAAGCGCCGCCAGTACCCGCCGGGCCCCAAGATCACGCCGAAGAACTTCGGCAGGGACCGCCGCCTCCCCATCACCAACCGCTGGCGCGAGACCACCACCGGCTGAACTGTCGGACGGGCCGGAAGGCTGGGCGGCGACCGCGACCGCGATCGACGCCGACGGCGGCTTCTGGCCGCCCATGACCGCGGCCGGGCTACGCGGGCCAAGGGCTCAGCGAGGAGCAGATCGGCCGGATCGTGCGCCGATCGACGCCGCATCCCGGGGCTCCGCTGACCGAGCCCGCGGTGCCGACGCGGCCGCTCGGCGAGCGCCCCGCGACCTCCATCAGGAGCCTGCTCGACGCGTCCGCCGCCCGACGCTGAGCACATCTCTCCCGCTTCCAACAGGTGCGAGAGGTCTTGGCAAACGCGTAACCAGTAGGTTACGCTTTCTGTGTGGACGAGGTGGCAGGGGCGATCGCGGACCCGGTGCGGCGGCAGATCCTGGTGCTGCTCCGGGACGGCCGGCTGTCGGCCGGCGAGCTCGCCGAGCGATTCCCGATCAGCCGCCCCGCCGTGAGCCGCCACTTGCGCGTGCTCAGAGAGAGCGGGCTGGTCCGCGCGGAGCTGGTGGGCAGGCAGCGTTTCTACACGCTCGATCCCGAGCGGTTCACCGAGCTCGTCACGTGGCTGGCCCAGTTCGTCAGGCCCTCCGGATGGGAGCACCGCCTCGACGCCCTGGAAACCGAGGTCTACCGCACACGCCGCGAACGCCGCACGGGCGGCGCCGCAGACGCTAGAAAGGAAGACACGGCATGAATCGTTTCCCCACCGGCCGGCTGTTCCGCACGGAGTCCGGCAGCGATCTCGTCCTCACCCGCACCTTCCGCGCGCCCGCCGAGGACGTGTGGGCCAGCATCACCGAGCCGGAGCGCACGGCCCGCTGGTTCGGCCCCTGGGAGGGCCAGGCCGGGGCCGGCCGGACGATCAAGGTCCAGATGGTGCACGAGGAGGAGCAACCCTGGCAGGAGATTCGCATCGAGGCGTGCGAGCCGCCGCGGCGACTTGAGGTGTCCGCCGTGGACGAGGCCGGGTCGTGGCATCTGGAGCTGCTGTTGTCCGAGCGGGACGGCACGACGGAGCTGCGATTCGTCCAGCACCTGGCCGACGAGGAAGGGCTCGGCGAGATCGGGCCCGGGTGGGAGTATTACCTCGACATGCTCGTGGCCTCCCGCGACGGCTCCCCCAAGCCGGACTTCGACGACTACTACCCGTCGATGAAGGCATACTTCGAGCAACTGCCGGACGCGGGGCCGGGCACGGAGGCGTAGCGGGGCCGGGCACGGAGGCGTAGCGGGGCCGGGCACGGAGGCGTAGCGGGGCCGGGCACGGAGGCGTAGCGGCGACCGTCGGCAGGCGGCGGGAATTGTCGGTGGCGGCTGGCACAGTGACGCCGTGGCTCAACCGCTGAAAGACATGATCAACATCCGGTCGGTGTCGGTGCTGGCCGACGGGCTGGCCGCCGCCTGGGCGCCCTTCCCCCGGGACCGGTTCGTGGGGCGGGCCCTGGACGGGCTCGGCGGCCTGGAGTTGAAGGACCGGGTCAGGCACGTCGCCGCGGCACTGGCCAACGCGCTGCCGCTGCCCTATCCGCAGGCCGCCGAGATCGTGCGCGAGAGCGCCTCGCGGGCGGTCCTGGACATGTGGAGCAGCTGGCCCGCCACCGACCACACGGCCCTGCAGGGGCTGGATCATCTGGACGCGGCGATGGAGACGCTCGCGACGCTGACTCCGTACTCGTCGGGCGAGTTCGCGGTCCGGCCCTTCCTGCAGGTCTACCGCGACGACGCGCTGAAGATCATGTATGGCTGGGCGGAGTCGCCGGACGAGCATCTGCGCCGGCTGGCGTCGGAGGGATCGCGGCCGCGCCTGCCGTGGGCCACGAGGGTGGACTGGCTGATGACCCCCGGGCCGACGTTGCCCCTGCTGGACCGGTTACACGACGACCCGAGCGAATACGTCCGCCGCTCGGTCGCCAACCACGTCAACGACCTGGCCAAGGACCATCCGGACGTGGCCGTGGAACTGCTGGCCCGCTGGCGCGCCGGCGGCGGGTCGCACGTGGAGAAGGTGCTGCGGCACGCGGCGCGCGGCCTGCTGCGGGCCGGGCATCCCGAAGCGCTCGCGCTGGTGGGCGCCACTCCGGGCAGCGGTGCGGTGGACGTGCTGGCCTTGGAGTCGGACGTGGTGGCCGTCGGCGAGAAGCTGGGCTTCTCGGTCACGGTCACGGCTGACGGGCCGGGGCCGCTGCTGCTCAAGTATGCGATCCGGCGGCCGGGCTCGCGTCGCGTGTTCCATCTCGGCCAGCGTGAGGCGGGCGGAGCCGGGGCGCGGTTCACCCTGCGCAGGAGCCATTCCTTCCGGCCGGTGACCACCCGCGACGAGCCGCCCGGGCCCAGGGAGCTCGACGTGATCGTCAACGGCAGGGTCGCCGCGACCTCCGCCTTCACCCTGACACCCGCACCCTGACACTCGCACCCTGACCTGGGGCCCCCAGCAGCCCCTGACCCGGGCACCCCTGCCCGGGTGAGGATGGCCCCTCGGCCAACCCTGACCCGGGCACCCCTGCCCGGGTGAGGATGGCCCCTCGGCCAACCCTGACCCGGGCACGCTGATCCGGCTGCCTCAGGTCACCGGTCGTGGAGGCCGTCGTGGAGGATCTCCTGCTCCCAGCAGTCGCGGGTCTGGGTGTGCAGGCGCCAGTAGTGCTCGGCGATGTCGTCCGGGTCGAAGGCGGTGCCCGGGGCGACGGGTCCCGCCACGGTGACGGTGGCCACGTGGACACCGGCCGGACCGTACTCCTGGTCGAGCAGGGCGACCAGTGTCCGCACGCCGCTCTTGCCCAGGGACAGGCTGGTGTACTGGCGTTTGGGCTCGGGCATGCCACCGGTGATGATGAACGTGCCGCCGCCGCGCCGCGCCATCGCGGGCGCGACATGGGCGGCCGCGATGAGCGCGCCGACCACGTTGACCGCCCACGCGTCCAGGTGGGCGCGTACGGTCGCCTCGCCGGGCGAATCGGGCCGGATGATCGCGGCGTTGTAGACCACGACGTCCGGCGTGCCCAGGTCGGCGGCCGATGCGTCGAGAGCGGCCCGCAGGGCCGTCTCGTCGGCGCAGTCGGCTCGGTACGCCCGCACCCCGTGGCGTCCGTCGAGTCCCAAGGTGTCGCCCGTGCGTGAGACGAGGGCCACCGGCAGGCCCTCACGTCCGAACCGGCGAGCGACCGACCGGCCGATCCCCGGACCCGCCCCGATCATCACCGCTCCTGGCATCATCGGCTCCTTCCCTTTGTTGGCAATGGCAGGCAGACATGGGGACGCTAAGGCGTCACATCCATGTGAAGGTCAAGCCCGGAGCGAGGAGCACATGCGGATCGGTGACCTGGCCCACGAGACCGGGGTGAGCAGGCGGTTGCTGCGGTACTACGAGGAGCAGGGGCTGTTGCGGCCGGTGCGGCTGCCCAACGGCTATCGCGAGTACCGCGAGTCGGACGTCGCCGCCGTCCGCCACATCCGTACCCTGCTGGCCGCCGGGCTGCCCACCGCGGTCATCGGCAGGCTGCTGGACTGCGTCCACGACGACGAGGGCGGGCGGATGGTGCCGATGGCGTGCCCGGGGATGATCACGCATTTGCGGCGAGAGCGGCAGCGCATCACCGAGACGATCGAGCGCCTCCAGACGTCCCAGCAGCACTTGGACACCATGCTCGCCACCGTCCGCGACCAGGCCTGACAGCAGGCCGCCACCCGAGACCGCTCCCCGTACGGCCGGCTTGGGGCAGAATCAGAACCTATGAGCGAAACTTCCCAGCCGACCGCGGATCCGACAGCGGAGGATCGCGACCTGGGCCGGGCGCGCGAGGGGGACGATGCCGCCTTCGCCCGCCTCATCGCCCCGCTGCGCGGCGAACTCCACGCGCACTGCTACCGCATGCTCGGCTCCGCCCACGACGCCGACGACGCGCTGCAGGACGCCCTGGTGCGGGCCTGGCGGGGGCTGGCGCGCTTTGAGGGGCGTTCCTCGCTGCGCTCGTGGTTGTACACGGTGGCCACCCGCACCTGCCTGGATCTCGTCGAGACGCGCGGCAGGCGCGCCCTGCCGGTGGATCTCGGCCCGGCCGACGATCGTGCCGTGGTCGACAACGTCCCGCGGACGGACGTGGACTGGCTGGGACCGTACCCGGACACGGGCCCGGCCGCGCGATACGAGCAGCGGGAGGCCGTCGAACTGGCGTTCGTCGCGGCCCTGCAGCACCTGCCGGGCAATCAGCGGGCGGCGCTGCTGCTGTTCGAGGTGCTGGGCTTCTCCGTGGCCGAGATCGCCGCCATGATGACCACCACCACCACGTCGGTCAACAGCGCTCTGGCGCGGGCCCGCAGGATCGTCGCCGAGCGGGTCCCCTCACCCTCCCAGCAGCAGACGCTGCGGGCCATCGGGGACTCGCGGGTGCGCGAGATCGTCGCCGGGTACGCCGCCGCGCTGGAACGCGGCGACGCCCGCGCCCTGGTCGCGCTGCTCACCGAGGATGTGACCTGGTCGATGCCACCGATGCCGCACTGGTACCGCGGCCTGGCCGCCGTCACCGACTTCGCGACACGGGTGCCGCTGACCTCGTGCGGCTCCTGGCGGCACCTCCCGGCGCACGCCAACGGCCAGCCGGCCGTCGCCTGCTACCTGTGGGACGACGCGGCCGGCGCCCACGTGGCCTGGTCGATCAACGTGCTGACGCTGCGCGGCGAACGGATCAGCGAGATCACCTCGTTCATCGGCCGCGAGCACTTCCCGCTGTTCGGGCTGCCCGCGTCGCTCCTGTGAAGACGGCCGCGCGCCCTACCGTGACGGCGGGCGCAGGTCGGTCCTGGCCGCGCCCGTGGCCTGGTCCAGCGGGAACGACAAGTGCTGGTGGACCATCATCCAGGCGCCGTCCCGCCGCTGGAACACCCGCGTGCCCCGCGACCAGGTCTCGGACACCTGCCCGTCCTCGCCCGTGACGCGGACGCGATTGAGTCCCCACGCCACCGCGAGATCCTCGCGTACCAGGATCCTCAGGTCGGGCACGTCCAGGCTGACGCCGGCGTCACCGGCGGCGTCGAGGCCGCGGGCGCAGACCTCGCGCACCTCGTCGACGCCGGCGTACTCCAGGGGCGTCTCGTGCTCGTAGGAGACGACATCGTCGGCGATGGCGGCCATCATGCCGTCCAGGTCCTTGGCGGCGGTGCCGGCGTACCAGCGCTCGTGCACCCGGCGTACCTCCTCCTCGGCCGCGCTCTCGTCCCCGAGCGGGAAGGAGTGGTGCTCGTGGGCGACGACCCAGCGGCCGTCCTCCTTGCGCAGGCCGAGCGTCAGTCGCAGCCGGTATGCGGGGTTCGCCGCCAGCTCCCCGGGGGTGCCGCAGCGCAGCAGCGCGTGGGCGAAGGCGACGTCGGAGCCGGCCATGACGTCCAAGGTCTCGATCTCGAACGACGCGCCCTGCGCCTGCCACTGGAAGAAGCCGGGCCACGTCTTGCGGTACGCGTCGATGCCGCGCACGCCCTCGTAGGGCGGCGGCACGTCGTACATCACGATGTCATCGGCGTGATCGGCGACGACGCGCTCGAGGTCGCCGGCGTGCACCGCCGCGGCCCAGCCTTCGATCAGCTCGCGGATGCGCTCTTCGTCGGTGGTCATGGGTTGGAGTCCTTCCGGTCGGTTGGTCGTCAGGACTACAAACCGGGCCGGGCCGGAAACTCATCGCGGCAATTGCGGCGGAAGGTCGAAGTCCGCGAAATCGGCCTCCAGGAACGAGACGACCTCGGCGATCCTGGTGCCGCGGACGACGACCAGGTCCAGGCCCGCCGGGACGTACGCGGCCCGCTGCTCGTCCCACAGGTACGTCCCGAACGCCAGCTGCCCGTTCGCCCGCGCGGGCAGGAAACGCCAGCGGCTGGTCAGCGGCCCCTCGGCCAGGAAGCCGCGGATGCCGTCGTGGCCCTGGTACCAGGTGGTCAGCGGCGGCATCGAGTACTTCGCGTCCTCGGTCAGCATGGCCACGATGGCGTCGACGTCGCCGGCCTCCCAGGCGGCGGCGTACCGGCGGGCCAGGTCCCGCTGCCCGGGCTCGCCCAGCATGTCGAGCGCCTGCCGCTGGCTCGGCTCGGGCAGCAGCTCGGCGAGGACCTTGCGGGCGCGTTGCAGGGCGCTGTTGACCGCGGCAACCGTGGTGTCGAGCTGGTCGGCGGCCTCGGCAGCGGCGTAGCCGAGCACGTCGCGCAGCAGCAGCGCGGCCCGCTGCCTGGCCGACAGGTGCTGCAGCGCCGCGACGAACGCCAGCTCCACGCTCTCCTTCGCCACCGCGCGGGCCTCGGGGCCCAGCTCCGCCGTCCAGCCCATCAGCCGGTCCGGGTACGGCTCCAGCCACGCCACCTCGGCCACCGGCGCCGCCTCGGGGCTCAGGTCGGTGGGCAGCTCGCGCCGGCCCCGCCGCTCGATCAACGTCAGCGCCCGGTTGGTCGCGATCTTGTACAGCCACGATCTGAGCGTCCCGCGGTCCTCGAACCGCGCCAGAGAGCGCCAGGCCCGGTCCAGCGTGTCCTGCACGGCGTCGTCGGCGTCGTGGACGGATCCCAGCAGGCGATAGCAGTGCGCGCGCAGCTCCTCCCGCAGCGGCCCGACGAGGCGTCCGAACGCGTCGCGGTCACCCGCCCGCGCCGCGGCCAGCAGCGCCGCCGCGTCTGCCGGAGTCGTGGCCATCGCTTCCGTCCCCTCGCCGCCTGCCCCGTGGCCAAGCTACCCCGCGCTCCTCAGCCCGGTGGTACCCGGATGACCGGCTACGGTTCGAGCCTGGCCTCGATGCCGTCGAGGATGATGTCCAGGCCGAGGAGGAAGTTCCGGTCGAAGTCGCCGTCGCCCACGTCCGCGTGCCTGGACAACTCCGGAGCCTGCTCGTCGAGGTGGCGGACGGCCCGCTCGCGGATCTCGGCGTCCGCGCCCGGCGTGCGGACGGTGGCCCACCAGGTGTTCTCGGCGGCCGCGTACCCGTTCACGTAGAAGGACAGGGCCCCGACGGCGGAGACGAGGGCGGGGCCGCTCAGCCCGGCGCCGGCGAGCGTGGCGTAGAAGAGCTGGGAGCGGGCCAGCGCGTTCGGGCCGAGCAGCGGGCGGGTGGCGGTGAGCTCCGGCACCCAGGGGTGGCGGCGCATGACGTCCCTGCTCTGGGCGAGCCAGTGGACGACCGTGGCACGCCACGTGGGGTGCTCCTCGGGCTCGATCTCGCCGAAGACCTCGTCCAGGGCCAGGTCGAGCACGTCTTCCTTGCTCTTGACGTACTCGTACAGCGACATCGTCCCGGCCTTGAGTCGGGCGGCCAGGGCTCGCATGGAGAAGCCGCGCACGCCCTCGGCGTCGAGCAACGCGACGGCGGCTTCGACGATGCGCTCGCGCGACAGCCGCGGCCTGCGCGGGCGCGCGTCGTCGCGGAACCAGATGGACTCCGGCATCTCCGAGCCTTTCCGTGCACTGTACGGAAAACCGTACAGCTAGCTTAGACGGCCCCACGACGAAGGAGGATCGATGAGCGATTGGCAGCGCGACTACGCGATGCTGGCGTTGCGGATCAACCGGCTGGCGGGCGGCGGCCTGCTCATTTACCGCGGCCCCGAGCAGTGGAGCACGCAGGCGGCGAGCGAGCCGCCGCCCTCGCCCGGGGCGCCGGCCGGCGAGGCCGAGCGGCTGCTGGCCGCCGCGCCCTCCGCCTATCTGGCAGGGCAGGTACGCGCGATGCGCGCCGTGGCCCGCTACCTCGACGGCGAGCGGCTGCCCCTGGCCGAGTACGCGCGGCAGTGCCTGGGCCTGGAGCCGCGGCGGCTGCCGGAGGAGGTGTTCGAGGCGGCGCACGCGGAGCTGGACGCCGCTCTGCCGAAGGGCCCGGGGTCGCCGGCGGAGCGGCTCCGGGCGTGGCAGGCGGCGCACACGCTGGAGCCGATCGAGCGGCTGCCCGATATGGTGGCCAAGGCGGTGGACGAGACGCGGGCGCGGACGAACGCCATCGTCCCGCTGCCGGACGGCGAGGTCGTGGGCTGCAGGCTCGTCGATGGAGTGTCGTTCCATGGGGCCGGTGACTACGAGGGCGGGCTGAGGTCGACGATCCACATCAACAAGGCGATCCCGTTCAACCTGGCCGACCTGCTCTATCTGGTCGCCCACGAGGGCCATCCCGGGCACATCGCGGAGTCGATGCTGAAGGAGATCCATCTCGCGGGGCAGGAGGATCAGCGGGTGCGGTTCATGGTGTCGCCGTCGTTCGTGCTCAGCGAGGGGCTCGGGCTGCTGGCCGAGGAGATCCTGTTTCCCGGGGACGAGGCGCAGGTGTGGCTGAGCCGGCACGTCTTCCCCGACGCCGGCATCAAGCCCGGCGGGGTCGGTGACCTGGCGGCGATCCACCACGCCAAGAACGTGTTGTGGGGCGTGTGGGGGAACGTGGCGTTCCTGGCGGCCGAGGGACGTACGGACGCCGATCTGGCGGCCTACCTGGCGCGGTGGTCGCTCTACAGCGACGGCGAGGTGGCGCTCGCGCTGGGGTTGCTCAAGCCGTCGCCCATGACCCCGTACATATTCGGATATTTCCACGGATGGGAGCTCTTGCGGCCGTGGGCGTCGACGAGGCCGGACCGGGTGCGGCGGCTGCTGACCGAGCAGCTACTCCCCGCTGACATCGCCCTTTAGAGCCCGCCGCCTGATCAACGCCTCGATGCCGTCGAGCAGCAGCTCGAGCCCGAACACGAAGTCGCCGTCGTCCACCCAGCGCTCCGCGCCGCGCATGGCGCCCGAGCGCATCGCGGCCGACAGAGCCGGGTATGAGCGGGGTGCTGACCGCCGCGGGCGATCTGCGCCGCCTCGTCGTCCGCGACCTGCGCCGCGAGCTGCGCGTCCTCGACAGCCTCATCGTGAACATCGCGCTGCCCGTCATCATCATGGAGTTGTTCGTGTACGTCTTCGGCGGCGCGATCACCGGGCTCCAGCGGGCCGGCCTACATCGACTTCGTGGTGCCGCCGTGCTGCTCGTGTCCGGCGGATACGGGGCCGCGCTGACGGCCGTGAGCATGGCCGGCGACCTGACCGGAGGCATGATCGACCGCTTCCGCACCCTGCCGATCGGCGGCTGGGTGGTCCCCGCGGTACACGTCGTCGCCTCCGTGGTCCGCAACGTGGCGGCCTGCGCTTTCGCCCTGGTCGCGGCCATCGCCCTCGGTTTCCGCCCGAGCGCCTCGCCGGTCGGCTGGGCCCTGGTGACGGCGCTGGTGGCGGCGTACGTGCTGGCGATGTCCGACGTTGCGGGCGCTGCTGCTGGGGGGGAGCCCGTGGGGTCGTCCGGCGTGGTGGTGGCGGTCTGGCTCGCGGGTGTGGTGGTGGTGGTGAGCGTGCCGGTCGCGGCGGCGCTGTTCGGCCGCCGGACCTCGGCCTAACCCGTCGAGGAGGGAGCCGCCTCGGCGGTGGTCTCTTCCGCGTTGCGGCTCTCCCGGGGTACGAGCACCAGGACCGCGCACACCACCCAGAGCCCGGTGAGCAGCCCACGCACCCATCCGGGCCCCAGCGGGACGAACGGGATCAGGTACACCAGCCGGTCGAAGGCGTCCGCCACGGACAGCACGCCCACCACGACCGTGAACCAGCCGAACACCGGCCGCCGGGCCCGCAGCGCCGCCCCCAGGCACAACCACCACGCCGCCATGAGCAGCAACGCCACCCCGGCCTGCGCCGGGCTGTCCACGGCCGCCGCCACGACGTCGAGGACCATCCCGGCGGCCCCGACGACGGTGCCCGCCACGATCAGCCGGTGCCTGCGACGTATCAGCACCGAGGGCGAGGTGGGGCCCGCGCCGGGGAAGCGGATGTCGCGGCGGGAGCGCCACCAGAAGAGCCCCGCCAGCAGGCCCAGCACCACCGAGCCGGCCAGCGCCAGGAGAGCCTCCACCTTGCCCAGTCCGGACGCGCCGAACCAGTCGCACCCGGCGGGCAGGCGGGCCTCCGAGGCGCTGAAGTCGGCGCACATGTACAGCTTGATCAGCTTCACGGGCTCGGCCAGGAGCCGGTTCGTCCCACCCGCCAGCTCGGGCGCCCGGTCCGCGCACACCGGCAGCACGGCGGGCGAGGACGTGCCCGTGTCACCCTGCCAGCAGTTGCCGGTGCCCTGCCCGTCCCACCACACGTCCAGCCCGTTCGGCCGCCGCTCCCCCGCCGGCGTGACACCGAAGACGTTGCGCTCGTACCGGTTGAAGTCGGAGGTGTCGGCCTGCTTGGCCAGGTCGGTCTCGCCCCTGATGAACGCGGGCACGCCGAACAGCTGGAACGCCGCCCGCTGGTGACCCCAGATCCGGTTGCCCGCGAAGACGTTGTAGTTGCCGCCCGCGACCAGGACGCCCGTACCCGACGGGACCCCGACCTGAGGGCAGACGACACCCTGCTCGTAACCGCGCTGGGCCGGGGGCTTGGAGCAGGTGCCGTTCCGCAGGTGGCCGTAGTAGTCGCGGTTGTTGTCGTAGATCTTGTTGTTCTCGAACCTGGCGTGGTTCTGGGGCAGGCCGGGGTGGGAGGGCCAGAGGCTGTCCATCGTGGCGCCGACCATGTTGCCGTAGAACTCGTTGTCGTGCACCCACACCGAGTCGCCCGCGGTGCCGGAGTAGCCGAGCGCGTTGTCATGGCTCTTGCAGCGGCGGATCTCGATGGCGTAGCGGGGCACGTCGTGGCCGCGGCCGTCGTTGATGTCGGAGGCGCTGCCCGGATACAGGCCGCCGTCGCCGTTGCCGTACGACTCGCAGTCGGTGTAGAGGCCGTGGTCGCTGGCGAAGGTGAGGAAGCCGTACTCGTCGTTCCAGCGGGTGAGGACCTGGTCGATGACGAAACCATCGGTTTCGAGCACGTAGAGGGAGTTGAACGTGGTGCGCTGCGCGGTGAAGTTCTTGAAGTAGACGCCGTCGGCGCGGTCGGCTCGGATGGCGTTCAGCTTGCGGTATTCGGCGTCGATGACGACATCCAGCGGGCCGGCGCCGGTGCCCTCGATCTGCAGGTCCTTCTTACCGAGGACGGCGACGAGGTTCTGGTTGTGCGGGCATTGCCGCTGCTGTTCGAAGCTGAGGATCTGGTATCCCCCGTGGTGCGCCCAGCGGGCGGGCAGCCTGGCGCAGTCGCCGGTGGGCGCGGCGTGGCTGGGTTCCTCGCGGTAGAGGCCGGGGAGGATGGCGATGGTCATTCCCGGGCGGTCGACCTGATCTACGGCCTCCTGGAGGTGTCTCACCCCATTTTCCTGACATTTCGCGAAAAGGTCGCGGTTGCGCTCCTGGAGCGCCACCGGAAATTTCGCGATTCGCCGCTCGAAGTCAGCCTTGTCGGACTTGCAGACGAGCACATCCGGCTCCCCCGTCCGCAGCCGCGGCACCGTACCGGTGCCGTCGGGGAAGCTCACCTCCCGCTCCTCATGCGCGAAGGCGACACCTGCGGATAACAGCAGACCTGACGCGAGCGCGACGACCGCCGCGATCCTCCGCATAGGGCCCATGACCGCGAGACTAGAACGATGCTCACGTCCTGCCCAGGCCCATAGCGGCATCCTCATCCGGTGTCCGCGCGGGATCGGGCCCAGAGGGCCTGACCAGCCTCAGGGGTGGAAAGGTCAGGCCGGTGGGTCTCCCGTGCTCGTGGGCATCGTCGTCTGGATCGTCGGTGCGCAGGACTGGAACTTCGTCCTGGCGCTCGGCGGCCCGGTCATCCTGCTGGTGGTCTTGGGCGCCGTCTGCGTGTCGATCACCCGCATGTCCGATGTGGAGTGGTCGCCTGCCGGACAGGAGCAGGCGCTCCCCGCTGCCGGCGCGCGGCCGGGGGCGTAGGGTCTCTCCGTTATGGGGCGATGCCCGCCAGGGCCGCGTCCACGACGCGTTCGGCCAGATCGGCAGGAAGATCCCCGGCGGGACCCCACTTGCTGTGCCACAACATGGCGCCGGAGAGGATGGCCACGCCCATGCCGACGTCGAGGTCGGCCCTGAGCTCTCCGGAGGCGATGCCGCGCTCGATCACGTCGCGCAGCGCCTGCCGGCGGGGCTCGACCGCACGCTTGACGAAGCGTTCCAGCAACTGCGGATAACGATCGGCCTCGCTCATCGCGATGTTCATCACGCACCGGTTGCGCTGGTTGCCCGCCTCCTGCCGCATCGCGTCGAGCAGGCTGATCAGATCGTCCCGCACGGACGTGCCCGCCAGCGGCGGCAGCGGTGCCTTGAGCGTGGAGAGCGCGTCGACGACCAGGTCCTCCTTGTTGGACCAGCGCCGGTAGATGGTCGTCTTGCCGACCCCTGCCTTCGATGCGATCGCCTCGATGGACAGGTCGGAGATGCCCATGCCCTCGCTGAGCAAATCGAGGGTGGCGTCAATGATCGCCTTCTCGGCCTTCTCGCTTCGCGGGCGCCCGGCCGGACGGGCGGCCCCTGTTTCCTGGATCGTCATCGCGGTCTCACCGTACATCCACAACGTGCCTTCGCCGTCTCCTGGGCAGGGGAGGGACCGTGGGACGGCGCGGTATGTCGACCTCTCGATCTTGCCACTGGTTCCTCCTCTTTGGCCTGGGATCGGCTGGAGTCCCCCGTCCGATCAGACGGGGGACGATGTCAGACGGCGGCGGGTGCCTTCACCGTTTCCGCATTGTGCGCGGGGCGCGGCTTGCCCGGCATCCACCTGGCCACCACCACGACGCCGAGCAGCGCGATCGACGCCGACACCAGGGCCGTGACGTGCATGCCGTCGACGAAGGCGGTGAACGCGGGCTGGATCAGTGCCTGACCCTGCATGCCGAGCCCTTCGGCGACCCCCAGCGTGGCCATGATGGACTCACCGGCGGAGTGCTGCACGTCGGCGGGCAGCGCGGCCAGCGCGGGCGCCATCTCGCCACGGTAGCTGGACGACAACACCGAGCCGAGCACGGCCACGCCGAGCGCGCCGGCGACCTGGCGGACGGTGTTGCTCATGGCCGAGCCGACACCGGCCTTCTCCCGGGGCAGCGACTCCATGATGGCGGTGGTGGCGGGCGGCATGATGTTGGCCATCGCGGCGCCCTGGACGAAGAAGACGACCTCGATGAGCACGATCGACGTGTGCTGGTCCATGAGCGCGTAGCTGGCCAGCGCCGCCGTCACCACGATCATGCTGACCGTGGCCGACAGCTTGGCTCCGAACCGTTCGTTCACCCGCTGGCTGAGCGGCGCGAAGATGAGCTGCGCGGCGGCGAACGGGATCATCAGCGCCCCTGCCTGCAGCGGCGTGAAACCCATCACGGCCTGCAGGTAGAAGGTCAGGAAGAACATCCCGCCCATCATCGCGAAGAACACGATGCCCATCATGGCGATGGCCGAGCTGAACTTGACGTTGGCGAAGTTACGCACGTCGAAGACCGGGTGGTCGATCCGCCGCTCCCACCACACGAACACGCCCAGCACGGCCACGCCGATCAGCGTGGGCACGATCACCTCGGCGCTCGCCACGGTGCCCAGGAAGCCGCCGCGGATGATGCCGAACACGAGGGCCACGAGGCCGATGATCGACAGCACCACGCCGACCGGGTCGAGCTTGGACGGCTTCGGGTCCATCGACTCGGGCACGATGTTGGCGATGAGGAACAACCCGATGATCACGATCGGCACGTTGATCAGGAAGACGGAGCCCCACCAGAAGTTCTCGATCAGCAGGCCGCCCGTGATCGGGCCGATCGCCACCGCGAGTCCCACACCGCTGGCCCAGATGCCGATCGCCCTGCCGCGCTCACTGGGCGGGAAGACGTTGGAGATGATGGCCAGGGTCGCCGGCATGATCGCCGCCCCGCCGATGCCCATCGCCGCCCTGGCCAGGATCAGCTGCAAGGGATCCTGCGCGTAGGCGCTGGCTAGCGAGGCCAGGCCGAACAGCATCATGCCGATGAACAACATGCGCTTGCGGCCTGTCCGGTCACCGATCACCCCGAAGGTGAACAACAATCCGGCGAACACCAGCGTGTAGGAGTTGATCGCCCATTCCAGCTCGCTCTGCGTCGCGCCCAATCCGGCCACCGGGTCGGCGATGGTCTTCATCGCCACGTTGAGGATCGTGTTGTCGAGTACGACCGCCAGCAGGCTGAACACCAGCACGCCGAGGATCGCCCATCGGCGTGGATGTCCCGTGTTCGCGTCCATCGAAGCGTCCTTAATTTCGATACGTCTGAGTTTCGCAACGACACCGTATCGCAAGATATTCCGATACGCAACGGTGTCGTTTCGTAAACTCCACGCGAAGTCCGGGCGTCGCCTGCGTTGCCGCACCCCACCACCTGGACGCCCCGGGAACGCGCCCGTAACCGTCCGCCCGGGCCTCGCCCGAATGGCCCAGCGGTGACCAGCGGGCCAGGCGAACGCCCGCCGCCCGCCGATCTGCGATGCAGGTGGACCCACTCACCCACACGGGTGCCCACACACCACGCGATGGCGCCCACTCCCCCACCGCGGGCGGAGCTCACCCACGCGGGTGGCGCCCAGTCCCCCACGGTGGGCGGAACTCACCCACGCGGATGGCGCCCACTCCCCCACGGTGGGCGGAGGTCGCCCACCCACGCCTCTGCAGCACCGACGCCCCCACCGCCTGGCCGCCCCGGCAACGCGCCCATAACCGCCCGCCGGGCGAGCCCACTCACCCACGCCTCTACGGCACCGACGCCCCTGTAGGCCGGTGCCGCTGTAAGCCGCCGGTGCCGCGACGGACCCGCGAGGGTCAGCTCACCGCGGACGGAGCCGTGGACGGAGCCGTGGCCGAGGTCTCGGACGCGGCCTTGACCGCCGGCATTGAGGTGGGCTGCGGCGGGCGGCGGCGCCTGAACGGCACGCCGACCAGCACCACGGCCACCCCGACCAGGCCCGCCACGGCGAACGCCCACGCCGGGCCGGCTCCGTCGATGACGGCCCCGGCGATGGGGGCCGAGGCGGCGCCGCCGATCAGCAGGGCGGTGCCGTGGAAGCCCATCGCCTCGCCCCTGGCCCGCGCCGGCACCCATCCGCTGACGGCGTCGACGGTGGACGACAGGGACGGGGCGCAGAGCAGCCCGGCCGGGAGGAGCGCGACGATCAGCCAGCGCCAGTCTCCGCCGGCCAGGCCTACCGGGATGGTCAGCAGACCCATGCCACCGATGAGCACCCAGGGCGAGAAGCCGCGCGACAGGCCGCCGTACACCAGGCCACCGATCAGCGAGTAGGCGCACCAGATGCCCACGGCGAGGCCGACCCACGCGGTCTGATGAGCATTCGTCATGGTCGCGACCATGGCCAGCTCGCTCGCGGTGAGCACGAACGTGGCCGCCGCCACCGTGCCGAGCAGCGCCACGAACGCCGGCGTGAACCACTGCCGCCTGGGCAGCCTGCCGGCCGCCTGCTCGTGGCTCTCTTGCTCCTCGGCCGACCGGGTGGGCGGGTTGAGCACGATCAGGCCCAGCCCCGCCACCGTCATGCCCGCCCCGACGACCGCCATGGTCACGCCGCTGCCCAGCGTGGTGATGCCGGCCACGGCCAGGGCCGGCCCGGTCATGTACGACACTTCCACCAGGATCGAGTCGAGCGCGAAGCCGGTGCGCCGCTGCGGGACCGGCACCATGGCGGCCAGGCACTGCCTGATCACGCTGAACACCGGCAGCCCCAGCAGTCCCGCCAGCGCCGCCGCCACGACCAGGGCGGGGAACGGCAGCATCCACGCGCACGCCCAGAAGGCGGCCTGCGCCACGGTGGTGACGGTGAGCACGGGACGCAGGCCGTGCTTGTCCACCAACCTTCCCGACAACGGCGAGCCGGCCGCCATGCCGATCGTGCTCGCCAGGGTGATCAGCCCCGCCTTGGCGTAGCCGAGCTCGAGCACGACGGCCACGTGCAGGGTCAGAGCCATGCCCGTGGCCGTGGCCGGAATCCGGGCCAGCAGCCCCACCAACAGCAACGTGGGGACGCCCCGGATTTTGAGCAGGCGTCGGTAAGGGTCGAGAGCCATGTCGTTGATTACCTCCGCGTTGATTGTGGCAACAGGCACCGACAGTTTCGCCACCGGTTTTCCGCGCGTGCCATCATCAGAAGGAAGTCCGGGGACGCCACTGGGGCGCCTCGAGACGTTGTCCGGAGGGTTTACGCATGTCCTCTTCAACCACGCTGTACGGCGGCGCCTCCGGGCGCCGCGTCACCGTCCGCGACCTCGCCGCCGCCAAGGAGCGCGGAGAGCGGTGGCCCATGGTCACCGCCTACGACGCGATGACGGCGAGGGTGTTCGACGCGGCGGGCATCCCGGTCCTGCTGGTGGGCGACTCGGCGGCCATGGTCGTGTACGGGTACGACTCCACGCTGCCCGTCACGGTCGACGACCTGCTGCCGTTGACGGCGGCCGTCGTGCGCGGGTCGTCGCGCGCGCTCGTGGTCGCGGACCTGCCGTTCGGGTCTTACCAGGCTTCGCCGCAGCAAGCGCTGGAGTCGGCGGCCCGCTTCATGAAGGAGGCCGGTGCCCACGCGGTCAAGCTCGAGGGAGGCCGCCGGGTCCTGCCGCAGGTCGAGGCACTGGTGTCGGCCGGCGTCCCGGTCATGGCCCATCTGGGGCTGACCCCGCAGTCGGTCAACGTCATGGGCGGATACCGCGTCCAAGGGCGGGGCCAGTCGGGCGACGAGCTCATGGCGGACGCCAAGGACCTCGAGCGGGCCGGGGCGTTCTCGGTGGTGCTGGAATGTGTGCCGGCCGAGCTGGCTGAGCGGGTGACGACGTCACTGGCGATCCCGACGATCGGCATCGGAGCGGGGGCCGCGACGGACGCGCAGGTCCTGGTGTGGCAGGACCTGATGGGGCTGACGCCGCGCCCGGCCAAGTTCGTCAAGCGGTACGCGGACCTGGCCGCCGACATGGACCGCGCCGTGCGCGCCTTCGCCGACGAGGTCGCATCCGGCGCCTTCCCGGCACCGGAACACACCTACACCTGACCGGTCCCCCACCTCTCCCGCCCCGCATCCCTCAGCACCCCGGGACCCGGCCGGCCGAACACCACCCCGACGTTCGGACCACCCGCACGAAACGCCGCCCCACCGGCGCACGGCACGCCTTGCGGCACATCACGCCGACGGCGGACCGAGCGGCCAGTCGCCAGCGGACCAACCGGCCCAAAGCCCCAGGCCGACCGGTCCAAGGCCCCACAGGTGCGACTGAGCCGAGGGCCGGCGGGCCGACCGGTCTGACGGCCCGCAGGCGCCACTGGCCGGCGGGCCGACCGGTCTGACGGCCCGCAGGCGCGACTGAGCCGGCGGGGGTCCCCAGGCGCGACCAAACCGATGGGGCGCCCAGGCCTGGCCGGATCTTCCACGGCCGGGCGGGAGGGTGTGGTCAGGGGGTGCTGAGGGCGGCCGGGTCGGTGTTGGAGCCGCACACGACCACCGCCACCCGCTCCCCCGGCTCCGCCACGTACGCCCCCGACAGCAGCGCCGCGTACGCCGCCGCCCCCGCGTGCTCGGCCACCACCCGGTGCCGCTCCCAGAGCGTACGGCGAGCCGCCACGATCGCCTCGTCGCTCACCAGCACGCTCTCCACCCGCGGCCCCGAGAGGATCTCGAAGGCCAGGCCCCCGATCCGTGTGGCGCCCAGGGCGTCGGCCGCCACCCCGCCCACCTCGACGGGCACCGGCCGACCGGCCTGGAGCGCCTCGCGGAGGGTCGGGATCCGCTCGGGCTCCACGGCGACGATCCGCGGCGAGCCCGCGGACGTCCCCACGGTGATCCCCCCGGCGAAGCCACCGCCTCCGACGGCCACCACCACGGTGTCCACGCCGCCGGTCTGCTCCATGATCTCCAGCCCGGTGGTCCCCTGCCCGGCCACCACCTCCGCCTGGTCATAGGCGTGCACGCTCAACGCACCGGTCTCGGCGGCTCGCTTGGCGGCAGCCTCCGCGGCCTCCGAGTAGATGGCCCCCGTCTGGGTGATATGCGCACCCAGCGCCCTCAGCCCGGCCACCTTCACCGGGCTGGTCACCTCCGGCACGAAGATCTCGGCCCGCACGCCCAGCGCCTTCGCCGCGTACGCCACCGCCAGCCCGTGGTTCCCGCCACTGGCCGCGATCACCCCGCTGTCCGGCAGGGATCCCGCGGACAACATGCGGTTGAACGCCCCGCGCACCTTGAACGACCCCGAATGTTGCAGCAGCTCCAGCTTGAGGAACAGCCCGGGCGAGATCTCGAGCACGGGCGTGCGCAGCACGAGCCCGGAGATCCGCCCTGCGGCGGCCAGCACATCCTCATACGCGACGTCAGTCATGGAATCACACCCTAAGGAGAGCGGAAAGCTACGACAGCGCCTGGGAGACGTCGGCCCAGAGGTCCTCGGGATGTTCGATGCCCACGGCGATCCGCACCGTGCCCTCGCCGATCCCGCTCCTGGCCAGCTCGTCCGCGCTCAGCGCGCGGTGCGAGGTGGTGGCCGGGTGCAGGATGAGCGTCTCGACCCCGCCGAGCGAGGGGGCGAGCAGCGCGAGACGTACGGAGCTCATGAACCGCTCCCCCGCCGCCCGCCCGCCGGCCAGGTCGAACGAGAACACCCCGCCGAAGCCGGGCAGCAGCTTGCCGGCCAGCTCGTACGACGGATGCGAGGCCAGCCCCGGCCAGTGCACGGCCTCGACGGCGGGGTGCTCGGCCAGCCGGGTGGCCAGGAACTCCGCGTTGGAGCAGTGGCGTTCCATGCGCAGCGCGAGCGTCTGCAGGCCGCGCAGCGTCAGCCAGGCCGCGAACGGGTCGGCCGAGGCGCCCAGCTCGATCGCGAAGTGCCAGATCCGCTCGTAGAGCGCGGTGTCGGCGAAGACGGCGAGCCCGCCGACCACGTCGGTGTGCCCGGCCAGGTATTTGGTGGTGGAGTGAATGACGATGTCCGCCCCGTGCTCGAAGGGGCGGCACAACATGGCCGTGGCGAAGGTGTTGTCGACCACGGACGGGATCCCGAGCTCACGCGCCGCCCCGCACATCCCGGGCAGGTCGGCCACCAGCGTCATCGGGTTGCTGATGGTCTCCAGATAGACGAGCCTGGTCTCGGGCCGCACGGCGGCGCGCAGCGCGTCGGGGTCGTTCTCCGGCACGTACG
This sequence comes from Nonomuraea polychroma, assembly GCF_004011505.1. Classification (NCBI taxonomy): domain Bacteria; kingdom Bacillati; phylum Actinomycetota; class Actinomycetes; order Streptosporangiales; family Streptosporangiaceae; genus Nonomuraea; species Nonomuraea polychroma. The sequence continues at coordinate 1,799,172 of NZ_SAUN01000001.1, read as the reverse complement.
TCACCGCGATCCCGAACCTGCTCACCAGCTCGTTGAGCATCGCGGCCGTGCCCCCGTACAGCGAGCGCTGGGCGATCAGGTGGTCGCCGGGCTGGAGCAGGCCGAGCAGGACGGTGTTGATCGCGCCCATGCCGGAGCCCGCGGCGATGGCGGCCGCGCCGCCCTCGAGCCCGGCGACGGCCAGCTCCAGCGAGCGGACGGTGGGGTTGGTGTAGCGCCCGTACACGAACGCCCCGTCGGGCCGCCCCATCGCGTCGGCCATCACGGCGGGGTCGTCGAAGGTGAACCCGGAGGTCTGGTAGAGCGGCATGGTGATCGGGCGGCTGCCCTCGACAGGCGGCTGAGGGACGTGGACGGCCCTGGTCTCGGGACGGAATTCGGTCATGTGGCCATGATTTCCCGTGCGGGGGTCCGGCGTGAGAGCCAATCGGGCAGAATTGGTCCATGAATGGGGCCAATCTGGATGACCTCGTCGATCTGCTGGGGCGCTGGGCGTCGGGGCGCGGGCCTCTTTACCTGCTGCTGGCGGTCCGGCTGCGGGCGCTGATCGACGACGGCGTGCTTCCGCCGGACGACCCGCTGCCGCCCGACCGGGTGCTGGCCAGGCGGCTCGCGGTGGGCCGGGGCACCGTGGTGGCGGCGTACGACCTGCTGCAGCAGGAGGGCCGCGTGGTGCGCCGCCAGGGCAGCGGCACCCGCGTGGCCCCGCTCGACCTGCCCGCGACCAGGTCGGCCGACGGCGTGGTCGCCAACCCGCTGCTGCAGCACATCCTGCATCCCCCGGACGGGGTGATCCTGCTGACGTGCGCCGCTCCGCACGATCCGCCGCCGGCGATGTTCGAGGCGTACGCCGAGGCGGGGGCGCGGCTGTCCGGCGTGCGCGACCTGGGCTACCAGCCGGCGGGCAACGCGGAGTTGCGGGCCACCCTGGCAGGCTACTACCGGGCCCGCGGCGTGCCGACGACGCCGGACGAGATCATCGTGACGACGGGCGCTCAGCAGGCGCTCACGCTGCTCACCGCGCTGCTGGCGGCGCCGGGTGACACCGTGCTGGCCGAGTCGCCGACGTACCCGGGATCGCTGGAGGTGTTCAGGCACGCCGCCGCGGTGGTCAAGCCCGTGACGCCGGAGCAGCTGCGCGACGCCCTGCGCGAACGCCCCGCCTTTGCCTACTTCGTCCCCACCGCGCGCAACCCGGACGGCGCCGTCATGGCGAACCACGACCGCAGGCGGCTGGCCGCGCTCGCCGCCGAGCACGACGTGCCGCTGATCGACGACGAGGTCTGCGCCGAGTTGTGCTTCTCCGGCGAGACGCCGCCGCCGCTGGCCTCGTTCAGCCGGGGTGAAAATGTCATCACGATCGGGTCGCTGAGCAAGCTCGTCTGGGGCGGGCTGCGGGTGGGCTGGATCCGCGCGGCGGCGCCGCTGATCTCCCGGCTGGCCCGGCTGCGGGCCGTGCACGACCTCGGGGGCGAGGTGTTCAGCCAGCTCGCCGCCACGGCGCTGCTGCGCCGTCTGGACGAGGTACGCGCGGCACGCGTGCGCGCGCTGCGCGAGCGCCACGACCATCTGTGCGCCGAGTTGGGCAGGCACCTGCCGTCGTGGTCGTTCGAGCGGGCCAAGGGCGGCCAGACGATCTGGGTACGGATCCCGCGCGGCGACGTCGACGCCTTCTCCCAGGTGGCGCTGCGGCACGGGGTCGCCGTGCCGCCGGGCAGGTCGTTCGACCCGCTGGGCGGGCACGCCGACCACATGCGGCTGCACTTCCTGTTCCCGGCGGAGGAGCTTTCGCGAGCGGTGAACAACCTGGCCGCGGCCTGGGCTTCCTTCGACGGAGCCGGGCGAACGGCGTCCCGGCACACCCTCATCGTCTGAAAGTGTGGGAGGCGTGGAGACGACCTTCGTACTCGTGCACAGCCCCTCCGTCGGCCCGTCGACCTGGATCCCCGTGGCGGAGTCGCTGCAGCGCCGCGGGCACGCCGCCGTGGTGCCGGAAGTGACCGGCATTTCCACCGGCGGGCCGCCTTATTGGCCGAGGGTGGTTGCCGCCGTCAGGGACGCCACGCCTGACACGCCCGTGGTGCTGGTGGCGCACAGCAATGCGGGATTCTTCCTGCCGCTGATCAAGGAAGGGCTGGGCGAGCGCGTGGTGGCGTGCGTGTTCGCCGACGCGCACATCCCGCCCCGCGACGGGTTGATCAAGGTCGCGGAGGACTCGTTCCTGCCGTTCCTGCACGACCTGGCCGGTCCCGACGGGGTGCTGCCGCGCTGGACCGACTGGTGGGACGAGGAGGACGTCGTGGCCATGCTGCCCGATCCCGCCGTACGCGTGCGGGTGGCGGCGGAGCAGCCGCGGCTGCCGCTCGACTACTACACGCAGTCCATCCCGGTGCCCGCCGGGTGGGACGAGGTGCGGTGCTCGTGCCTGTGGTTCGGGCCCCCCTACGACAAGGTCGCCGACGAGGCCCACCGGCGGGGCTGGCCCGTGACCCGCGTCGCCGGCATGCACCTCCACCAGATCGTCGATCCCGAGGGCGTCACGGAGGCGCTGCTGAAGCTGTCGCGGAAGTCGTGAATTCTTCACTGCCGCCCACAGGTCGTGTCCCGAAATAGTCGGAGGCATGACAGCGATCCAGGTGACCGGGCTCAGCAAGAGCCACCAGGCCTTCGAGGCGGTGAAGGGCATCTCGTTCGAGGTGGCCGAAGGGGAGATCTTCGCGCTGCTCGGCAGGAACGGCGCGGGCAAGACCACGACGGTCGAAGTGCTGGCCGGCTTCCAGCGGGCCGGCGGCGGCACCGTCCGGGTGCTCGGCCTCGACCCGTACGCCGACCGTGCGGCGCTCAGGCGGCGCACCGGCATCATGCTGCAGGAGGCCGGGTTCTTCCCCGACCTGACGGTCGCGCAGACCGTCGACACCTGGCGCGATTTCACCGCCGCGCCCCGCCCCCGCGACGAGGCGCTCGACCTGGCCGGGCTGACCGGCCGGGCGGGCACCCAGGTGCGGCAGCTGTCCGGCGGCGAGAAACGCCGGCTCGACCTGGCACTCGCGCTGCTCGGCCGGCCCGAGGTGTTGTTCCTCGACGAGCCGACCGCCGGCATGGACCCGGAGGCCCGCAGAGCCACCTGGGACGTCGTCCGCGACCTGGCCGGGCAGGGCACCACGATCCTGCTCACCACGCACTACCTGGAGGAGGCCCAGCGCCTCGCCTCGGCCATGGCGATCATGGATGAGGGCGTGATCGTGGCCTCGGGCGGGATGGCCGAGACGCTCGCGACGCGCGGCGGGCGGGTCGCGTTCGTGCTGCCCGCGGGCGTCGACCCCGGCGACCTGCCGATGCCGGCCACCGTGGAAGGCGGCCACGCCGTCTGCCACGCCGAGGACCCCGACCTGGCCGCGCAGACGTTGCTGACCTGGGCGGCCGAGCGCGGCCTGCGGCTGGCCGGCCTCGAGGTCCGCGCCGCGACCCTCGAAGACCTGTTCCTCGACCTGCCGGGGAGGGTCCGATGAGCCTGGCCGCCACCTACCGTCTCGGCACCCGCCTGTTCTGGCGCGACAAGGCCATGCTGTTCGCCTCGGTGGTCACCCCCGTGGGGCTCGCCGTCGGGATGCCGCTGCTCATGCGGCACGTGACGACCACCGGCGCGGCCGCCGCCACCCCGATCTTCCAGGGCGCGCTCGCCGTCCTGCTGTCGATCACCGCGTTCATGAACATCGCGGTGGCGCTGGTCAACCGCCGCGACCAGCTCGTGCTCAAGCGGCTGCGGGCGAGCGAGCTGACCGACCGGCAGATCCTGACCGGGCAGATCGCCTCCACGGCCACGCAGACCTTCGCCATGATCGTGGTGTGCACGGTGGCCGTGCGCCTGGTCGCCGACGTCCCGCTGCCCGCCGACCCCCTGGCGTACGCCGCCGTCACGGCCGCGGGCGCGATCGTGTCGTCGCTGCTCGGCGCCGCCTACACGGCCGCGATCCCGCGGGCGGAGCTGGCGGCCGTGTACACGATGCCGGTCTTCCTGGTGTGCGGGGTGGCGGCGGGCGCGATGGGCCCCATCCCCCTGCCGTCCTGGCTGGAACCGGTGCTGGACCTGCTGCCGACCACGGCCGTCGTGAACGCGGTCAAGACGGGAGACCTTGCCGGTTCCGTCCTCATCCTCGCGGGGTGGACGGTCGCCGGGCTGGTCGCGATCAGGCTGTGGTTCCGCTGGGAACCCCGCAGGTCATAATTCGCCTGTGCTCTCGACCTCCGCCATGCGGCTCGCCGGCGGCCTCATCGCGGCCGTCTCCGTCGCCTACACCGTGATCGCGCTGCTGTACTTCCTGTACAGCCCCGTCTACGGCGCGGCGGCGGGCCTGCTCATCGCCGCCGTCGTCGCCACGCACCAGGTCAACATGCGGGCGGGGCTGCGGGGCGAGCGCCCGCGGCGCTTCCCGCTCACGCTCGTGCTGCAGGCGGTCGTCACCTACGTGCCCGACTTCCTGCTGCCGGGCGGCTGGTCCGCGGTGGCCGCGCCGCTGCTGGCCGGGACCCTGCTGGTGTTCCTGCCGCTGCGCTGGGGCGCGGCGCTGGTCGTGCTGATGATGGTGTACGAGGGCGTCGGGCTGTCGATGATCGTCCCGGTGCCCGTGGTCGTCGCCTTCTACGTGGTCACCGTGCCCACGACGGGCGCCATGACGTACGCGCTGGTCCGCTTCGTCCGCGTCACCACCGAGCTGGAGCAGGCCAGGGCCGAGCTGGCCGACGCCGCCGTGCTCAAGGAACGCCAGCGCATCTCCCGCGACCTGCACGACGGGCTCGGCCACAGCCTCACCGCGATCGCGCTCAAGGGCGACCTGGCCTCCCGGCTCATGGACCGCGACCCGCCGTCGGCACGAGCCGAAGTGGTCGAGGTGGTGCGGGTGGCCAGGGAGGCGGCCCAGGACGTACGCAGGGTCGCCAGGGGGTATCGGGCGATGTCGCTGGGCGGCGAGGTGGACCGGGCGATCGCGCTGCTGGAGTCGTCAGGGGTCGGCTGCCAGGCGCACCTGGCCGACCTCACGCTGCCGCGACGTTCGGAGGAGGCGCTGGCGTGGGCCGTGCGGGAGGCGGTCACCAACGTCCTGCGCCACAGCAGGGCCACCACCTGCACGATCACCACCGCGGTGAGCGGCGGGACGGTGCGGCTGGAGGTGGCCAACGACGGCTCCCCGCCGAAGACCGGCCCGCCCGGCGGCGGCCTCACTGGCCTGACGGAACGCGCCGTCCAGGCAGGCGGCGCCTGCGCCGCCGCCCCGACCGGCGCGGGCGGCTTCCTGCTGGCGATGGAGGTTCCGGCGTGATCAGCGTGCGGAACGCTGCGGAGATCGCGGCATGATCCGGGTGCTGCTGGCCGAGGACATGCACATGATCCGGGCCGCGCTCACCGCCCTCCTCCGCCTCGAGCCCGACATCGAGGTCGTGGCGGAGGTCACCCGCGGCGACGAGATCGTGCCCACCGCCCTGGAGACCCGGCCCGACGTGGCGATCCTGGACATCGACCTACCGGTCCTGGACGGCATCACCGCCGCCGCCACGCTCCGCGAGCGGCTCCCCGCCTGCCGCATCCTGGTGCTCACAGCGCTCGGCCAGCCCGGCCACGTACGCAGGGCGCTGGCCGCCGGCATCGAGGCGTTCCTGGTCAAGGACGCCCCGGGCGACCGGCTGGCGGACGCGGTCCGGCGTACCGCCGCGGGGTTGCGGGTGCTGGACGCCGAGCTGGTGTCGGCGGCGATGGAGTACGGCGAGAGCCCGCTCACACCCCGCGAGTCCACCGTGTTGAGGGAGGCCGCCAGGGGCGCGTCCGCCGAGGATATCGCCGCCCGCCTCCACCTGTCCCCCGGCACGGTACGCAACTACCTGACCGGGGCGATCACCAAGACTGGCGCCCGCAACAAGATCGACGCCATCCGGATCGCCGAGGACGCCGGCTGGCTGTGACCTCCTCCGCTAGATGTCGGTGATGCGCAGCCCCGCGTGCGCCTTGTAGCGGCGGTTGACGGAGATGATGTTGGCGGTGAGCGCCTCGACCTGGTGGGCGTTGCGCAGCCGGCCGCCGTATACGCCGCGAACGCCCGGAATGAGGTCCGCCAGCGCCTGCACCGTGTCGGTCGCCTCGCGGTCGTCGCCCAGCACCAGGACGTCCAGGTCCACCTTGTCCACCGCCGGATCCATCAGCACGACGGCCGACACGTGGTGGAAGGCCGCCACCACCCGGCTGTCCGGCAGCACGGCCGCGGCCTGCTGGGCGGCGCTGCCCTCCTCGACCGGCAGCGCGTACGCGCCCTGCTTGTCGAACCCGAGCGGGTTCACGCAGTCCACCACGATCTTCCCGGCCAGCTCGGCGCGCAGGGACTCCAGCAACGCCTTGTGGCCCTCGTACGGCACCGCCACGATCACGATGTCGGCCTGGGCGGCAACGGCGGCGTTCTCGCCGCCGGTGGCGCCCGCGCCGATGGAGTCGGCCGCGTCCTGGGCACGCTGCGCGCTGCGCGACCCGATCAGCACCTGATGGCCCGCCAGCGCGAACCGCCGCGCCAGCCCCTTCCCCTGGTCGCCGGTGCCGCCGAGGATGCCGATGGAAAGCCCGTTCACGTCAGTCATATGCGCATCATGCCAGCACCCCGCCACCATCCCATCGCCGCCCACACCCTCCGCCCGCGGCTCGCCCCCACGTCGCGGTACGGCACGGCACGGCACAAGCGCCCGACCCTGCACGACACGGTGCGACACGGCACGGCACGGCACAAGCGCCCGGCCCTGCACGACACGGTGCGACACGGCACGGCACGGCACAGCGTGGGATGGCCGGGCCTGTACGGCCTGGGCCGTGAGGTGCCGGCCGGGGCAGTGGAGGAGCGGCCCCTCGCGCCGACGGCCGGACCCGGGTTGCCCCGGGCCCGGCTGTCGGATCGCAGGCCGCTAGCAGTTGCCGAACGCCGGCAGCCCGAGGATCCGCAGGGTCAGCCACTCGATGGCGAGCGGCCCACCCTCGACGGCCCCCGTGACATGATCGGGCGCGGGCAGCGCGGTCCACCGCACGTTCGCCCCGGCCCGGCAGTACTCCGACCGCAACGTGGACCCCACCGCAAGCGGGATGATCTCGTCACCTCTGGCGTGGTACAGGAACATCGGCACCCGCGGCGCCACGGCCCCGAGCCGGTTCTCGGCCAGCCGCGCCAGCCACTTGGGCTGGTTGAGCAGGTCGATCGGGCTCAGGTCGGAGAAGCGGAGTCCGGCGAGCCGGTCGAGATCACCCACGCAGTCGTCGGCGGCGTCGGCGAGCAGCGCCCGGCCCCGGTCGTTGAGATCGGCCTCGAGGTCGAGCTCCGGGTAGGCGGCGTCGAGCCCGACCCCGGCCGCCGCGGCCAGCCCGAAGTTCTCACCGCCGTCCAGGTGGTTCGCGACGGCGTGCAGGTCGGCCGGCACGCCGCCCGCGGCCACGCCTCTGAGCCTGAGCTCGGGCGCGTACGTCGGCTGCAGCTGGGCGGCCCATCCGGCCGACGCGCCGCCCTGGGAGTAGCCCATGACGGCGACGGGCGCCCGGGTCGACAACCCGGCACCGGGCACCCGCGTGGCCGCCCTGACCGCGTCGAGCACGGCGTGGCCCTGCGAGATCCCGGCCATGTACGTGTGCTGCCCCGGCGTCCCGAGGCCTTCGTAGTCGGTCACGACCACCGCGAACCCTTTGAGCAGGAACAGGCTGACCAGCGCGAGCTCGGCCTCCCTGCCCTCCCTCATGCTGACGGACGGGGCGCACTGGTCGCCGAGGCCGTGGGTGCCGGTGGCGTACCCGATGATCGGGCGTGCGCCGAGGGGGTAGCCGCTCTTGGGCACGAGCAGTGTGCCGGACACCGCGTTGAGCGCGCCGATGGCGGAGGTGGAGTTGTAGAGGATGTGCCAGGCGTTGACCGGCACTTCGAGCAGTTTGCCCGGCAGGAGGTAGACGGTGGTGGGCTGTGCGGAGACCACGTCTCCCGCCGTCGCGGCGCGCGCGGGGGTCGTGGTGAGGGACATGATCAATAACAGGATCATGGACACGCTGACGCGGACACGTAAGGTCATGTGCCGCCCCTCTCCTGAGGATCACCGACTTGGGACGGCGGCGCCGCGAGCCGATCGTTACCCGAGGGTAACTCCATGTCAAGGCCCGAAATGACGAGAAAACACAGCTTGTGTCAATACACCACTTGCGAAACACCTCCCCCGCGCGGGCCCGTCAGGCACCATGGAAGCCATGGACTCAGGATCGGTAGCCCTTCTGCGCGAACTCCTGGCCCAGACCGGCTGGCTCGAGCGCGCCCGCGAGCTCGGCCACGCCCTGCGCGCCACCCGCTCCCCCGGCGGCCTGCTGCTGGTGGGCACCCCTGACGACGAGCCGTGGCACTTGACCGCGCATCTCAGCGACGAGGCGCGCTTCTCCGGCCTGCCGCAGCTGACGCCCACCCTGGTGCGCTGGTCACCGCCCCCGGACGCGCCCGCCCACCTGCGCGTCGGTCTCGACCGGCTGGAACGGGCGGCGCGGGGCGAGACGTTGTTCGTGCTGTCGGAGCAGCAGGCGCCGGTGCCGCTGCTGGAGCGGGTCGACGACGCCCGCCGCACGGGCGCGACCATCCTGGCGATCGAGGGTGGCGACACGGAGCTGACCGGCCTGGCGCACGACGCGATCGCGGTGCCGCGGGACGGGCTGGTGACGTTCGACGGCGCGCAGCACCTGGTGAGCGCGGCGGCCGGGGAGGTGGAGCAGCGGCTCGGCCTGCGCGCCCGCCTGGCCCGCCTCCTGGAGAAGGTCAGCGGCCCGCAACTGGCCGACTGAGCCAGGGCCCGGGCTAGGAGTCGAGCGGCTCGGGGGTGCGCAGGCGGCCGCTGAGGGGCGTCTCCAGCGCCGCCGTGGCCTCCTCGATGGCGCCGATCACCACGGCCTGCACCGGGTCAGGCTCCCCCGACCTCGTACGGCTGACCCGGGTCACGGCGTCCAGCCGGCGCGCGCCCACGTCCCGCAGCTCGCTCACCCGTACCTCGCCTTCGGGCACGTCCAGGAGGGCCAGGGCCGGCACGATCGCCACCCCGTGCCCCGCCGCCACCAGCGCCAGCGTCGGCCCGAACTCCGTGATGACGTGCACCCTGCGCGGCTCGAACCCGTGCAGCCCCGCCAGCCGCTCCAGCGCCTGCCCGGTCGCCTGGCTCGGCTCCCCGGCCACCCACGGCACCTCCGTCAGGTCGGCGAAGGTACGCGGCGGGTCCGGCCAGTCGGGAGGCAGCACGATGCGGTACTCGTCCACGTAGAGCAGGCGCGTGCTCAGCGACGGCTGCGACAGCGCGGGCAGTCCCATGTCCTGCTCGGTGATGAGCACGTCCACCGCGCCCATCCGCAGCTCCTGCAGCGCGGGCTGGCCGTAGATCTCGTGGATGATCGGCGCGATCTTGGGATGCCGTACGGCGAGCTCCCGCATGGCCGGCACCAGCACGTGCTTGATCACCGTGGGGAACGCGGCGATGCGCACGGGCCCGGCCAGCCGTTCGGTGAACCGGGTGAGCTCCCGCCGGGCCTCCAGCAGCTCTTCCTCCACCCGTTCCGCGTACCCGGCCAGCACCCGACCGGCAGGGGTGAGCGACACGCTGCGCTGGGAGCGGTCGATGAGCGCCAGCCCGACCTCGCGCTCGAGCTGGGCGAGCTGCTGCGACACGGCGGAGGGCGTCAGGTGGAGGGCCTCGGCGGCCCGCATCACGCCGCCGCGGCGGGCGACCTCGTGCAGGACGCGCAGCCGCCGAGGATCAATGTCCATGCAGGTCAGCTTACGACCACCTTTAGGTTTCTTTATTTGTGCTTCAGCACTGAAAATCCGGACAATAGCGCCCATGGATCTGCTCCTCGCCGCCGTCGGCTGGGCGGGCGCCGCCGCGCTCCTGCTCGGCTACGCGCGGGTATCGTCGTCCCGCCTCTCAGGAGACGGGGTGGCGTACCAGCTGCTCAACCTGTTCGGCTCGGTCGGTCTCATGGTCAACAGCGCCTACAGCGCCGCGTGGCCCTCGGCCGGACTCAACCTGGTGTGGGCCGCGATCGGCGTGGTGGCCCTGATCAAACTCGCGCGTGTAGGAGTGGCCAAATGATCGTCGAGCTCAGCCATCGCATCGTCGACGGCATGGTGACCTATCCCGGCGTCCCCGGCCCCAAGCTCGGCGTGCATCTCAGCAGGGAGGATTCCCGCGACGTGTACGCGCCGGGCACGGAGTTCCACATCGGCACGATCACCCTGGCCGCCAACACCGGCACCTACCTGGACACTCCCCACCACCGCTACGCCGACGGCCCCGACCTGTCCCAGGTGCCGCTGACCAAGCTCGCCGACCTCCCGGGGCTGGTGGTACGCGCGCAAGGACCGCGGGAGGTCGTGCTGGACCAGAGCCTGGACGTCCGCGGGAAGGCCGTGCTGATCCACACGGGCTGGGACCGCCACTTCGGCACGGATGCCTACTTCCACGGCCACCCCTACCTGGCGCCGGAGTCGGCGAAGTGGCTGGCCGATCAGGGTGCGGCACTGGTCGGGATCGACTCGCTCAACATCGACGACACCCCGCCGCGCGGCGAGCGCCCCGCCCACACGATCTTGCTCGGGGCGGGGATCCCGCTGGTGGAGCACCTGACGGGCCTGGCGGAGCTGCCCGGCGAGGGTTTCCGCTTCCACGCCGCGCCACCGCTGATCGCCGGCATGGGGACCTTCCCCGTCCGGGCCTACGCCATCGTGCCCTAATCGTCGTCCTGGTCGGCCTCGTCCCATGCCTTGTTGCGTTCGGCGGCGCGTTGCAGCGCTCCGGCCGCCTCCTGCTCGGAGGAGTAGGGACCCATCCGGTCCTTGTTGGGGCAACCCTGGTCGGGCTCGACCCGCATGTGCTTGAGACAGAACCACCACTGGCCTTCGCTCACGTGGTCAATTCTGCCCCGTACACTCATGGTTCATGACGACATTGCTCCAGCCAGGGCGAATCTCGCCCATGAGGAAGGTCCCCGCCCACATCGAGCGGCCGGAGTACGTCGGCAAGAAGCGCCCCAAGATCGGCGAGTCCGACGTGAAAACCCCCGAGATCATCGAACGCATGCGGGTGGCCGGCAAGATCGCCGCCCAGGCGCTCGAGGAGGTGGGCAAGCACGTCCAGCCGGGCGTCACCACCGACGAGCTCGACAGGATCGGCCACGAGTTCCTCATCGACCACGGCGCCTACCCCAGCACGCTGGGCTACAAGGGCTACCCCAAGTCCCTGTGCACCTCGATCAACGAGGTGATCTGCCACGGCATCCCCGACGACACCGTGCTGCGTGACGGCGACATCGTCAACGTCGACATCACCGCCTACATCGGCGGCGTGCACGGCGACACGGACGCGACGTTCCTGGTGGGCGAGGTGGCCGAGGAGTCCCGGCTGCTGGTGGAGCGCACCCGCGAGGCGACGATGCGCGCCATCAAGGCGGTCGCCCCCGGCCGGCAGCTCAACGTGGTGGGCCGGGTCATCGAGGCGTACGCCAAGCGCTTCGGCTACGGCGTCGTCCGCGACTTCACCGGCCACGGCATCGGCACGAGTTTCCACTCCGGCCTGATGGTCCCTCACTACGACGACCCGACGCTACGGGTCGAGCTGGTGCCGGGCATGACGTTCACGATCGAGCCGATGCTCACGCTCGGCACGATCGACTACGAGATCTGGCCGGACAAGTGGACCGCGGTGACGAAGGACCGCAAGCGCACGGCCCAGTTCGAGCACACGATCGTCGTCACGGACACGGGCAGCGAAATCCTCACGCTCCCCTAGCCGGTAGCCAGGCACTCTCAGTGACGTTGTGTGGGCACCACCCCGGTGATCGTGGTGCCCTCGCCGAGCACGCTGTTGACCGACAAGGTCCCTCCGACCTCGGCGAACGCCGCGCGCATCCGCGCGATCCCCCGCCCCGCCTCCGTCGCGGGGAAGCCTTGGCCGTTGTCGCTGACGGTCATCCGCAGTCCGCTCTTGCCGACCGTCACGGCGATGGACACGGTCCTGGCCCTGCTGTGCTGCTCCACGTTGTCCAGGGCCTCGCGCATGGTGGCCATGACGCTGCTGAAAACGCGGGACGGAACGTCGGTGGCCGGCAGTGCCCAGGTCTCCACGGCGATCCCCGTACGCTCAGACCATTCGGCGAGGTAGCTCTCAAGCGCCTCGGCCAGGCTTTGCCCCCCGCGCATGCGTGTCTCTTCCGACAATGGATCTCGCCTTCCTCGGCACCCCGGGCCGACGCCGGTCCCCACTCCGGCGTGCTGTTACTGGCGGTGCGCACTCCCCCCTCAAGGCCTGCGCTCGCTAGCTGACGAGGTTATGCCCGTCTGCCCTGGAAGAAAGGCTACCTGGCCGTTCTGAGACTTGTAGTTGGAGGATAGAAGGGCATGGCCGAACGGCTACTCGGCCTTGTCAGCACGGTTGAGACGGGCGAGGTAGGCGTTGTAGGAGTCGAGTTCGGGATCTCCGGCGCCTGTCCGGTCGGCCCTGCGGTCGGCGCGCCGCGCCTGCCGGGAGTCGTCCTTGTACCACTGCACGGCGATGGCCAGCAGCACGATCAGCGTCGGGATCTCGCCGAACCCCCAGGCGATGGCCCCGCCGTCCTGCTGGGTCTGCAGCAGGGTGTCGCCCCAGGTGCGGCCGAGTTGCTCGTACCAGCCGGAGGCGATCACCGAGCCCGTCATCATCAGCGCGATGCCGAAGAACGCGTGGAACGGCATGGTGACGAAGAGCATGAGCAGCCGCCCCACGTACGGGAGCCGGTTGGGTCCGGGATCCACTCCGATGATCACCCAGAAGAACAGGCAGCCACTGATCAGGAAATGCAGGGTCATCCAGATGTGCCCCAGGTGTTCGGTCATGGCGGACTCGAACAGCGGCGTGAAGTAGAGCGCGTACGTGGAGCCGATGAAGATGGCCGTGGCGACGACGGGATGCGTGATGACCTTCGTGAACCGGCTGTGCAGGATCGTCGTGATCCACTCTCGCGGCCCCCGGTCGCCCTTCCGCGCCGCTGGTTTGAGCGCGCGCAGGGCCAGCGTGACGGGCGCGCCGAGGACGAGGAAGATCGGCACGATCATGGAGAGGGTCATGTGCTCGATCATGTGCATGTCGAACATGACCTGGGCGTACCTGGCGAGCCCGCTCTGCGTGGCGAACACCAGCAGCGCCACGCCGGCGAACCAGGAGACCGTGCGCCCCGGCGGCCAGCGGTCGCCGCGCCTGGCGAGCCTGCGGACGCCGAGCCCGTAGAGCCCGGCCAGCACGGCGGCGACCACGGCGAAGAACAGGTCCAACCACCACAGGGCGAACACGTTCGCGACCGTGATCTCCGGCGGAAGGGGAAAGCCGAGCAGGTCGAAGGCCCGGTCAGCGGGGACGACGTACTCCGGCGGCGGCGTGCGCGACAGCGCGACGGCCAGTCCGACGGTCGCAAGCATGAGGAGCGCCTCGCCGCTGGCGAGCCGGACGAACGCCCGGGGCTTGCCGGACTCGAGCTGGGCCAGCGTGCGCCGCCTGTGCCAGTAGCCGACGTAGCCGAGCAGCACGAACGCGACGATCTTGGCCACGGCCAGCACGCCGTACTCGGAGGTCCACAAGTCCGACACCGCGCCCAGTCGCGCGACCAGGCTGAACACTCCCGACAACCCCACGCCGACATAGCACCACAGGGCCATCCTGGAGAACCGGGCGGTGGCCACCTCCAGCTGCGGTTGCCCACGCAGCGCATGGGCGGCCAGCACGGCCAGGCCGCCCACCCAGAGCGCGATCGCCAGCAGGTGCAGCGCCACCGCGGAGGTGGCCAGGTCGTGGTTGGGCGAGGAGGAGGAGTGCCCGGTGAGCGGCACCGGCAGCAACGTGACCAGGGCGAACACCAGCAGCCCGGCCGCGGTGCCCGCGGTGATCGCCCCCCGGGAGAACAGCGCTATCGCCACGCCGAACAGCACGACGAGCGTCAGCGCCACGCCCTGCGTGGTCTGGGTGGCGTAGCTGCTGAGGTAGGCGCCGTCAAGGATCTGGGGCACCGTCCGGCCCAGCGAATCGGCCACGCCGAACACGATGCCGAGGAACGCCGCCCCGGCCCAGGCCAACGCCGCCCAAGAGGCGCCCTTGACGTAGTGGAGCGCGGGCTTGCCGAGCATGCCCTTGTCGTTAGGCAGCAGCGTGGCGGCCGTCAGCAGGAGCCCGACGGTGAGCAGGCCGGTCAGGTCCATGAGCAGCTTGGACAGTGGCAGCCCCCACCGGACGACCGCGCCGGCGTCGGGCAGCCCCGGGATGATCCTGGGGAACGCCCTGCCTCCGGCGATCATGCCGATCACCAGCGCGACGACCGCGGCCGCCGCTCCCGCGAGCGCGAGACGCGCCGCCCTGCTCATGGCTTGTTTCTCCGTGCGCTGAGGAGGAAGCCGATGCCGATGCCGACGAGCCCGCCGACCACGATGATCAGCCATACGGGGAAGGTGGCGTCGTCCTGGGTGGCCGACGCCTGGTCGGCCACGGGTGACGACGGCTCCGCGGCAGGAGCGGACGCGCCGGCGGTCGCGGACGGCGCCGCACTGGGAGACCCGTCACCGGACGGCTCGGGGCTCGGGGACGGCGTCTTCGCCCCCTTGACCGTGAACGGGATCTCCCCCTCGATCGGGTGCCCGTCGGACGACACGACCCGGTAGGCGATCGTGTATTTCCCGTCGGGCAGCGGGCCCTTCACCGCCTGCCTCACGACCTTGCCGTCCACCTGTGGCTCGCCGGCCTGCCGCGCGGTGTCGCCGGGCCCGCGCACGATGACGAACGGCATGCGGACCGTGGCGGTGAACTCGAGCTCGACCTCGTCCAAGGCCTCGACCACGGCGTCCTTGGCCGGGGTGCTGCTCTTGAGCGCGTCGTGCGCCAGCGCCGGGCCCGCGGTGCCGAGAACGAGCAGGGCGGCGAGTATCGCGGTGAGTGCCGCGAGCGGGGATGTCTTCATGGCATCCCCAAGGCTACCGACGCCACTGCCCGGTCCGGACCGTGCTACAGCCCTACGCAGGCCAGAGCCCTCTGGTACGACTCCACCGCACCGTCGGAGTCGCCCAGCTCCTCCATGCTCTCGGCGGCGGCGTACCAGGTGGCGGCCGAGCGCCGGATGTCGGGCAGCGGCGTCAGCCACTGGCGTACGGACGCCACGTGGCCGGCTGCCTCCTCCGAGCGGCCGACGGCGTTGTAGACCTTGCCGAGCAGCAGGTTGGCCTCGGCACCGACCGCGTGCCCGAACTTGGGAACCAGGTCTCTGCCGAGCGTGGCGTGCTTGACGGCCAGGTCGTAGTCGCCGGTCAGGTATTCGGCGAGGGCCAGATCCACGTGGACGTAACCGCGGTCGATCGTGCTCGTCGAGGTCTGCTCGAACTCGGTGACCGCCGCACGCAGCGCGTCGCGGACGGACTCGGCCTCCGCAGGCCGGGCCTTGAGCCGCTTGCGCAGGTACGCCACGCGCATCCTGGCGACGTTGCGCGGATGACCGTTCTCCAGCTGCACGGCCAGGGCACGCTCGGCGAACGACAGCGACTCCTCGATGTGGCCGGTGGCGTAGGCGACGGCGGAGGCGTTCCAGTTGGCGGCCACGATCGAGCGGGGCGTGCCGAGCGCGTCGGCGGCGTTGAGCAGCTCGGCCGCGAACTGGCGGGCGCGCAGCAGGTCGCCGCGCTCCACGTAGGCGGCCAGCAGGGTGGCGGCCAGCTCGACGAGCGAGTCCGACCAGGACAGGCGGGCGTTGCTGGTGAGCATCCGCTCACCGACCTCGACGGCCTCGGACAGCCGCTGGCTCTCCCGGTAGACCCGGCAGAGCACCATGGCGAGCTCGATCCTGCGTTCGAGGGGCAGCTCCTCCTCCCGGAGCTTCAGCAGGATGGCGGTCGCCTCCGCGAGATCGCCCGCGGCCTCGGTGGCGAGGGCCAGGCCGAACTGGGTCTCCTGGCGCAGCGCGGTGAGCCCCGTGAGGTTGGCGTTGGCCAGGAGCTCGGCGAAGCGGTTGCGGGCCTCGGTGACCTCTCCGTTCTCGAGCGCCAGCCGCGCGTAACCGAGGGCGAGCTCGATGTCCTCCATCTGCTCGGCGGTCACGCCGTTGATCAGATAGGAGAGTGAGCAGTCCAGTTTCTGGGCCAATAGCTCCAAGACGGCCGGGGTCGGGGTACGCTTGCCACTCTCGATCAACGAGACGTAACTGTCCGACAACTCGGGATGCGCCAGCTGGGCCTGTGACAGGCCACGTTGTCGCCGAACCGTCTTAATGCGGAGTCCGACCAGGTCAGATGTGGTCACAGCCGTCGCTCCCTGAGAAGATGAAGTCCGAGCAACTACATAGGCGAGGGAGAACCCCCATGCGTATGCGCATTGCCCTGTCCGCCCTGGTTACCGCGATCACATGTGCGGCAACCATTGGAGGTAATGTTACGGCCGCAAGCGCCGAAACGTCTGCCCCCATCGCATCGTCGTTCGACCTCTACTGCTGTTGAGGTAGGTCCGTCAAGAGAGGGCACATCCGCCTGCCTCTGGCTCGACACCGCACCGCGCCTCGGGCAAGGTAATGTCATGTGCCCTCTCTTCCGGGTCCCCCTCGCCCGGCGCTGAGCACAGCTTAGCGACCGGCTCCTATATTCGATCTACATCGTCTCGCCCCCGGCCGCATGGAACGTCGAGAGAGACACCCTGCCTTCCTGACACAGGATGGGGGGCTACGACGGAGGCCGGCGTGGGCGAGGGGATCTTCATTCGCCTGCTGGGAGCGGTGAGCGCGCCACCAGCGCCTCCCAGCCCATCGACCTCGGTCCGGCCAGGCAGCGGGCTGCGCTCGCCATTCTCTCCTCCGCCGCCGCCCGTCCCGTCCCGATGAACCAGGTGGTCGCCGGGATCTGGGGTGACAGGGCCCCGCGCAATCCAGGAAGAACCCGAGCGTGCGCACCAGCTCCGGCTGGTGCCGGTGGTCGTAGTCGAGCAGCGGCGACAACAGCCGGGCCGCGAACGAGCGGCGCACGTCGCCCGGCACCGTGGCCAGCAGCAGCGCGTGCGTGTAGATCTCGTCGCTGGTAACCACGCCGCAGGTGCGGGCCTCGGCCAGGCGGCGGGCGTGGCCGGCCTCCTCGACTAGGACCGGGGTTCCGACCCGGAAGCGTCGTCAAAAAGCTCGTCGATGTGCGTGGCTTCCAGAGCGCGCCGCAGCCAGATCTCCAGGAGGGCAAGGTCGGTGCAGGTGGTGATCTGCATATGCCGGGCGGGGGGAATGTCGATGCCTCGGAAGCGGAGAACGGCGAGCACGGAGGCCGCCTCTCCCTCGGCGCGACCTTCTTCCCGACCTTCTTCCCGGCCTGCGGCCTGGCCTTTGCGGTACAGGCTCTGGGCCCAGGAGCTGTGCTCGGGGATGTAGGTCGTCACGGTTTCCTCCAGAAGCCGGCGGGCCTGCGGCGCAGCCATGTCGATAGTGTAACCAAACAGCGACGCCGCGTCGTCGTCTGGCAAGTCGGTGAGCAGCTTGATGAATGCCTGGGCGACCTCCGGCAGGTGACCGTGCGCCATCACCGACAGCGCCGTTGTCAGCAGGTCCGCGGCCATCTGCTGCGAGTCGGTCAGGACGGGGATGCGGTCGGGCCCGACGATCACTGGCTGCATGATGATGGTCAGGCAGCCGCTGCGGATCTCCACCTTCCTGGTGAAGCGCTCCGCGCAGGGATCGGGCGTGATGAACATGACGTAGACCGGTTTGCGAGTCTCCAGCCGCAGCATTTCGGCTGCCTCGACGGTCTGCCGCAACTTCTGCTCGGACATTTCCGTCTCGACCTCGACGATGGCGGAAAACCATCGGTCCTGGGGCGGGCCGCCGAACACGACGGTGTCGGCATGCATCTCCCTGGAGATGCGGTCCCGCAGGTCTCCCGGCCCCACCCACAACGGGGCGTCGCTCGGCAATTGGATCCCGCCGACCTCGCGCAGCAGGCGTATCGGCAGGTCGAGATGGTCGCGGATGAGCCGGTTGAGGGCGTCGTGCCGGGGGGAGGGCATGCACGCAACGTTATCATCCGGTCACGAATTCGTATGTCCTTACCGCGGCAGGCCCGTGTCTCTGAGGGCCAGGAAGAAGTCGACCCGGTCGGCCATCGTGGCCAGGTTTCTGCCGGTCAGCTCCTCGATCCTGCGGATGCGGTAGCGGACGGTGTTGACGTGCACGTGGAGCCGCTCGGCGCAGGCGTTCCACGAGCCGGCGCAGTCGAGGAAGATGCCGAGCGTGCGCACCAGCTCCGACTGGTGCCGGCGGTCGTAGTCGAGCAGCGGCGACAACAGCCGGGCCGCGAACGAGCGGCGCACGTCGCCCGGCACCGTGGCCAGCAGCAGCGCGTGCGTGTAGATCTCGTCGCTGGTCACCACCCCGCCACCGCGGGCCTCGGCCAGCCGCCTGGCATGCCCCGCCTCCTCCACGCCGCCCTTGATCGCGGTGGCCCCGGTGAGCGCGCCGCTCAGCCCGGCGCAGACGCGGCTGTCCGGCAGTGCGGCCAGCACCTCCACCCCCGTACGTAGCCGGTCCGCCAGCTCGGCGGTGGTGCGCCCGCGTAGCGGCACCACGGCGACCGCGCCGTCGGCGCCGGCCGCCGCCACGACCTCGCGGCCGAGCAACTCCTCGACGATCTGGCCGCCCAGCGTGGCGGGGTCGGGTCCGCGGGTGGCGCCGGGGCGGGGCGCGGTGGCGTTCACGATCGCGTACGGCTCCGCCGCGTCGAGCCCGCACGTGCGCAGCCTGGCGTTGAGCTCGGCCACGTCGGCGTCGCCCAGCGCGCCCACGATGAGCTGCTCGGCCAGGCGCCGCTCCACCCGGCGGCCCTCCTCCATACGGCTGCGTTCGAGCCCGACGCAGGCGGCCAGTTCGTAGCCCAGGTCGGCGCGGCCGATCAGGTCGCCGTCGCAGGCGAGGATCCAGCCCGCGGCCCGGTGCCCGCGTCCGACCGCGAAGATCGTGCTGCCGCCGACCATCGCGGGCAGCCGCGGCGCCGTCAGGTAGGCCTTGGCCAGCCCTACAGGGTCGCGCACGGCGCCGACGATCATCCCGCCAGAGGCGGACAGGACGGCGCCGGTGACGCCCAGCTCGGCGGCCGTCAGCTCGAACAGCTCGCGCAGGTCGGCGCCCTCGGCGATGGCCGCGACCAGCCTGCGGTGGCGTCCCAGCGCGTCGCGTACGTCGCCGGACAGCCGGGGCACGACCAGCTCGGTCAGCGTGCGGAAGGAGACCTCGGTCGGCACCTCGATCAGCGGCAGGCCGGCGGCCTGGCAGGCGGCCAGCAGGTCGTCCGGCACGTGGCCCAGCCAGGCCGCTCCCGCGCCCAGGGCGGCGACGCCGGCCTCGGCCAGCGCGGCCACGAACTGGCGGGAGTCCTCCGGCGTGTGCCGCCACATGAGCCCGGTCAGCACCAGCTCGCCGCCCGACAGGTAGCGCCCCGGCTCGGGCAGGTCGGTGATGTGGACCGTGCTGAACTCGCGATCCGGGTCGCCGGTGAGCAGCGTCAACCGCAGATCGTCGATGGCCAGCAGGTCACTGATGCGCACTTGGAGGAATATACAAGCCGCATGTTACGTGCTTTGACATGGATTTCACGTCGCGCGCATAGGACCGGGACCGGCGGCGGTGCTCTACTCGGAGCATGACGGAGACGGCGTACACGACCCCGCCCCAGACGATCGGGCACGGCGTCGGCGAGAGCGCGCGGCGTCCTGACGCGGCGCTGAAGGTGAGCGGCGAGTTCGCCTTCGCCTCCGACCTGTGGATCGACGGCATGGTGTGGGGGGCGACGCTGCGCAGCCCGCATCCGTCGGCGTGGATCCGCTCGATCGACGTGGGTCCCGCGCTGAAGATCCCGGGCGTGTTGACGGTGCTGACGCACGAGGACGTGCCGGGCGCGAAGTTCTACGGGCTGGAGCACAAGGACCAGCCGGTGCTGGCCATCGACCAGGTCCGCTACCAGGGCGAGCCGGTGGCGCTGGTGGCGGCCGACCATCCGGAGACGGCCCGCAGGGCGGCCGCGGCGATCGTGGTCGAGTACGAGGTCCGCGAGGCCGTCACCGACCCTCGCGAGTCCCGGGAGATCGTGCGGTACCAGCCGGTGCGCGTGGGCCACACGTTCGAGGCCGAGGTCGTGGTCAGCGGCGAGTACGAGGTCGGCATGCAGGACCAGGCCTTCCTCGGCCCCGAGGCGGGCCTGGCGGTGCCCGCCGAGGACGGCGGTGTGGACCTGTTCATCGCCACGCAGT
The DNA here is from genome assembly GCF_004011505.1 of Nonomuraea polychroma. Taxonomy (NCBI): domain Bacteria; kingdom Bacillati; phylum Actinomycetota; class Actinomycetes; order Streptosporangiales; family Streptosporangiaceae; genus Nonomuraea; species Nonomuraea polychroma. The sequence goes on along the minus strand of NZ_SAUN01000001.1, from coordinate 1,778,868 downwards.
GGCTGCACGTGGACCGCGACCAGCTCGCCCCCTGCCTGGGCCTGCCGCCGGAGAAGGTGCGCCTGACGTTGTCCGGTGTGGGCGGCGCGTTCGGCGCCCGCGAGGACCTGTCCATGCAGGTGCACGCCTGCATGCTGGCGTTGCGCCTGAACCGGCCGGTCAAGATCGTCTACGGCCGTGAGGAGTCGTTCTTCGGCCACGTGCACCGCCACCCGGCGCGGATGCGCTACGAGCACGGCGCAACCCGCGACGGCAAGCTCGTCTACGTCAAGGCCGACATCCTGCTGGACGGCGGCGCCTACTGCTCCTCCTCCCCTGCCGTGGTCGGCAATGCTGCTTCGCTCGGCGTGGGACCGTACGAGGTGCCGAACGTGCATGTGGACGCCACCGGCGTCTACACCAACAACCCGCCGTGCGGCGCGATGCGCGGCTTCGGCGCGGTGCAGGCCTGCTACGCCTACGAGTCGCAGATGGACCGGCTGGCCGAGGCGTGCGGGTTGTCGCCGGTGGAGATCCGGGTGCGCAACGCCGTCTCGCAGGGCTCGCGGCTCATCACCGGCCAGCTGATCGATTCGCCGGCGCCGCTGGCCGAGATGTTGCGCGACCTGGACGCCATGCCGTTGCCCGCCGACGCCGAGGATCGCGACCTGCGGGGGTTGCCCGGCGGCGTCTCCCAGACGACGCATGGCGAGTCGGTGCGGCGCGGCGTCGGGTACGGCGTCGGCATCAAGAACATCTGCTTCTCCGAGGGCTTCGACGACTACTCCACGTCCCGCGTGCGCGCCGAGCTGGTGGGCGGGGAGCCGCACGTCACCGTACACACGGCCGCCGCCGAGGTGGGCCAGGGCCTGGTGACGATCCAGGCCCAGATCGCCCGCACCGAGCTCGGCATCGCCAACGTCACGGTGGCCACCGCCGACACCCAGGTCGGCTCGGCGGGCTCGTCGTCGGCCTCCCGGCAGTCGTACGTGACCGGCGGCGCGGTGCGAGCCGCCTGCCAGGCCGTGCGGGAGCGGTTCAAGGGGCTGCCGGCGCGGGAGGCCCTGGAGAGGTTCGGACCGATCGAGGAGACGCGCGAGTATCGGCACCGGCCCACGTACCCGATGGATCCGCGGACGGGGCAGGGTGACTCGCACACGCAGCTGGCGTTGTGCGTGCACCGGGCCGTCGTGGACGTGGACGTCGAGCTGGGGCTGGTCAAGGTGGTGGAGCTGGCGGCGGTGCAGGACGTGGGGCGGATCATGAACCCGCTGGCGCTGGAGGGGCAGATCCACGGCGGCACCGCGCAGGGGCTCGGGCTGGCGCTGATGGAGGAGATCCAGATACGGAACGGCCAGGTGCTGAACCCTTCGTTCACCGACTACCTCATCCCCACCATCCTCGACATGCCGCCCATGCAGCTGAAGATCCTGGAAAACCCCGACCCGGCGGCTCCGTACGGGCTGCGCGGCGCGGGCGAGCCCCCGACGCTCTCCTCCACCCCCGCCATCGCCGCGGCGGTGCGCGCGGCGACCGGGCTCCGGTTGACGCGTGTTCCGATCAGGCCGGAAGATATCGCCTTGTCCAACAACGGGGAGGTATCCGATGGCAAGCGCACGTGAGGCGGCCGAGGCGGAATTCCGGCGCTTCGACACCGACGGCGACGGCCTGCTGACCGCGGCCGAGATCCGCAAGGCCAACGAGGCGCTGGGCGGGCAGGGCGCGTCCGAGAGCGAGATCGAGGCGTTCATCAAGTCCGCCGACCGCGACGGCGACGGCACGATCGGGCTCGAGGAGTTCGTCGGCCTCGTCGGCCACGGGCGGCACGAGAAGGCGTGATCTTGTCCCCCGCCGGGTCCTCATAGAAAATCTGCATCGATCGGCCGCTACGGTCCTAACCGGACACGCTGGTGGGGCGGCCTCTTGATGAGCAGGTTTTCTATTAGGCTGGTCCAATCGATCCCCCTGATCGTCTGGGGGATGGTGTGCTTGACCGATTCTTCGAGCTGACCGGGCGGGGGACCACTGTCGGCCGCGAGGTGCGTGGCGGGATCACCACGTTCGTGGCCATGGCGTACATCATCCTGCTCAACCCGATCATCCTGGCCGGCGCCAAGGACGTCACGGGCGCCCGGCTCTCGATCGGCGAGCTGACCACCTCCACGGCGCTGGCCGCGGCCGTGTGCACGTTGCTCATGGCCTTCATCGGCAACGCCCCCTTCGGCCTGGCCGCCGGGCTGGGGCTGAACGCGGTGGTCGCCTACCAGGCCGCGCCGCACATGACGTGGGCCGAGGCCATGGGCCTGGTGGTGCTCGAAGGCGTCGCGATCATCGTGCTGGCCGTGACCGGCCTGCGCACGCTGATCATGAACGCGATCCCGCTGGCGCTCAAGCATGCCATCAGCGTGGGCATCGGCCTGTTCATCGCGCTGATCGGGCTGGTCGACGCCGGTTTCGTGGCGGCGGGCGCGGGCACGCCCGTCCAGCTCGGCGCCACCGGGCACCTGACAGGCTGGCCGGTCACGATGTTCTGCTTCGGCCTGCTGCTGATGATCGCGCTGTTCGCGCGCCGCGTCCCTGGCGCCATCCTCATCAGCATCGTCGTGACCGCGGCCCTGTCCATCCTGGTGAACGCCGTGGCCACGATCGATCCCCGGTCGTGGGGCGTGGTCACGCCGCGGGTGCCCGAGTCGCTGGTGGCGGCGCCGCAATTCGGGCTGGTCGGCCAGTTCGATCTGTTCGGCGGGTTCGCCAGGGCGGGTGCGCTGACGGCGACGGTGGTGCTGTTCACGCTGGTGTTGTCCGGGTTCTTCGACGCGATGGGCACGATCATCGGCGTCAGCGACGAGGCCGGGCTCGTGGACCAGCAGGGGCGCGTCCCGCGGCTGGGCCGGGTCCTGACCGTGGACGGTGTGGGCGGCGTCGTGGGCGGCATGGTGAGCTCTTCGGCCAACACCGTCTTCGTGGAGTCGGCCGCCGGCGTCGGCGAGGGGGCGCGGACGGGCCTCGCCAGCGTGGCCACAGGGGCGCTGCTGGGGCTGACGCTGCTGTTCACGCCGCTGGCCGCGGTGGTGCCGGCCGCCGCGGCGGCGCCCGCGCTGGTGCTGGTCGGGGCGTTGATGATGATGCAGAGCAAGAACGTGCCGTGGGACGACCTGGAGCTGGCCGTGCCCGCGTTCCTCACCATCGCGCTGATGCCGTTCACCTACTCGATCACCAACGGCGTGGGCGCCGGTGTGATCGTCTACACGCTCATCAAGGCCGTCAAGGGGAAGTTCGCCGAGATCCCGTGGTTGTTGTGGATCGTGTCGGCGATCTTCCTGGCGTACTTCGGGATCGAGTGGCTTGAGCGGCTGTTCGACTAGCGACTAGCGGATGTCCGCGGAGTTGCAGGCCGTGCCGTTGTTGTCGACGTCGGGGTACCAGGAGTATTCCTCGTGCGTGCCCTTGTGATAGGGCCCGTAGCCGGCCGCCACGGCCTCCTTGCAGGTGGCGTAGTGGCGGTCGGGGGTGCGGCCGGAGTTGGTCGCGGGATTGGTCACGCCGGGGTTGGCCGGGTTCGTTCCCGTGGTGCCCGTGCTTCCCGTGGTGCCGGGGGTCCCTGTGGTGCTGGGCGTCCCTGTGGTGCCGGTCGTGCCGGGGGGCGTGGCCGGTGGGCTGCTGCCGGCGGGTTCGGTGGGCGCGGGGGTGCCGCTCGCCCCTGGGCCGAGCAGGCGGGCGGTCAGCGCGCGGGCCTCCTCCTCGGTGAACCCGGTGATGCTCATGCTGTCGCCGTCCATGGCCTGGGTGACGATGGGCGCGGCCAGCACGATCTTGGGCTGGTCGGGCTGCTCAGGCGCGAGCACGACCGCCACCTGCCGCTGCTCGATCACCATCTCGTCGATGAGCTGGACCAGCTTCTCCTTGAACGCCGGCGCGATCGCGATGCGCACGGAGTATTGGCCGTCCTTCTCGCGCACCGGCTCGATCTGCTGGACGGCGTGGACCGTGACGCCGTCCTCCAGCAGGTAGCAGGTCTTCTGCTCCTCATCCAGCACGGCCGGGTCGCCGGGGCACGGCGCGGGCTTGGTCTCCCGGACCGGGGCGAAGTGGATGGGCACGGGCAGACGGTGCGGCACCGTGCCGCCTAACAGCGGCATGTCGGGGTTTTTCGTCATCAGGACGGCAACCGTGCCGGCCACGCCTGCGACGAGCACGACGAGCACGAGCGAGACGATCAACACGATGGTGGTGACTCTGCTCGCCTGCGGCTCCCCCGGGTCCGCGAGTGGCGGCTCTTCCGGCTTGTCCATCGATGACGTTTCCCATCCTGATGTTCGGGCTGCCGGTGAGCCTATCGAGGACCGGCCCAACCGAGGTAATCAGCCGGAGCATCACCGTTCAACCGCCTCTGAGGAGGAAGAATGAAGGAAGGATCCCGAATGGACGGGAGTTGTTCCATGAACGTCGGCGTTCCTCTAGAAGTCAAGAACAGCGAATATCGCGTGGCGCTGACCCCAGCGGGGGTTCACGAGTTCGTGCGTCACGGCCACCAGGTCTACGTCGAGCGGGGGGCGGGCGAGGGCTCGTCGATCCCCGACGCCGACTTCGCCGCGGCGGGCGCCGTCATCGTGCCCACGGCCGACGAGGTCTGGACCGCGAGCGACCTGATCATGAAGGTCAAGGAGCCGATGCCGGAGGAGTACCACCGGCTGCGCAAGGGCCAGGTGTTGTTCACCTACCTGCATCTGGCCGCTTCCAAGGCGTGTACGCGGGCGCTGCTCGACTCGGGCTGCACCGCGGTCGCGTACGAGACCGTGCAGACGCCGAACGGCGCGCTGCCGCTGCTCGCGCCCATGTCCGAGGTGGCGGGCCGGCTCGCGCCGCAGGTGGGGGCCTACCACCTGATGCGGTCGGCGGGCGGCAGAGGCGTGCTGATGGGCGGCGTCTCCGGCGTGCACGCGGCGCGGGTCGTGGTCATCGGGGCCGGCGTGTCCGGCATGAACGCCGCGGCCATCGCTCTCGGCATGCAGGCCGAGGTGCTCCTGCTCGACAAGAACATCGACAAGCTGCGCCAGGCCGACATGATCTACCAGGGGCACTGCCAGACGGTCGCCTCGAACATCCTGGAGATCGAGCGCGCGGTGCTGGAGGCCGACCTGGTCATCGGCGCGGTGCTGGTGCCCGGCGCCAAGGCGCCCGAGCTGGTGAGCAACGAACTGGTCAGCCGGATGAAGCCGGGCTCAGTGCTGGTGGACATCTCGATCGACCAGGGCGGCTGCTTCGCGGACTCGCGGCCCACCACGCATGAGGAGCCGACCTACCGGGTGCACGACTCGATCTTCTACTGCGTGGCCAACATGCCGGGGGCCGTGCCGCACACGTCGACGTTCGCGCTGACGAACGTCACGTTGCCGTACGCGCTGGCCATGGCCAACCTGGGCTGGCGGCAGGCCATGCGCGAGGACCCGGCGCTGGCGCTCGGCCTGAGCACCCACGAGGGCCAGCTGACCAGCCAGCCCGTGGCCGAAGCGCACGGGCTGGAGTGGACGACGTCGGAGGCGGTGCTGGGCTGACGCCCCGGCACCGCACGCTCCGCTACTGCTGGGACTGGCTGGGCGACGGGGCGGCGGTCTGCGTCGGCTGCTGCTGACCTGTGGGCTCGGGCGGCAGCGGAGCCTGGTCGGCCGTCGTCGTGATGGCGTCGGCGCCGCCGCACGGGGCGCCCAGCTCCGGCGTGTCAGGGCCGTTCTGGTAGCGCTTGATGAACGCCCCGAGCTTCGGGTCGTCCGGGCTGTTGAGCTTGAGCTGGTGTCCCCAGGACGACACGACGATCGGTGCGGGCAGGTTGGGGAACGGGCTCATCAGCATGTATTCCTGGTTGCCCGTGGACGAGGCCACTTCCTTCAGCTTGTCGAGCTGCGCCTTGGGCAGGTCGGGCCGGTAGGTGATCCAGACGGCGCCGTGCTCCAGCGAGTGCACCGCGTGCTCGGAGTGGATCGGCTTGTCGTAGATCGCGCACTGCTGCCAGTAGTTGTTGTGCGGGCCGCCCACCGGCGGGGTCTCCTTGTAGGTGACCACGGTCCCCACGTGCTGGCTGCCCTCGTACTTGTAGTTGGCCACGGCGTCCAGCGACGTCTTCTGAGCCTGATCGATCAGGTAATAGCCGACCACGCCGACGAGCAACACGATGATCAGCCCGCCCGTTCCCCACATGAGCAGCGCGGCGCGGCGTTGTTTGCGCTTCTGCTCGGCCCGCATCTGCTGCAGATGCTCGCGCCTCGCCTGCGCCTTCTCCTTCGTCATCGTTCCTCCATCGGCGTACCAACAGGGGTCACCTTATGCCCTCCGGCCGTATGCGGAGAATAAGAGCGATGTAAGCGTGCGATCACAGGCGCGCGAACAGGTGGGTACGCTGGACGAGCCATGGAAAAGCCCGTCAGGAATCCACTCCTCATCGTCTGCGGCGTGCTCGTGCTCGCCGCGGCCGCGTTCTTGTTGTTCGGCCGAGCGGGCACGCCCGGGGACTCCTCGCCCGAGGCCGGGTTCGCCCGCGACATGGCCGCGCACCACGCGCAGGCCGTGGACATGGCGTTCACGATCAGGGACAAGGGCCCCGCCAAGGAGGTCAGGAATCTGGCCTACGACATCATCTACACCCAGGCCAACCAGCGTGGCATGTTCATCGGCTGGCTGCAGCAGTGGGGGCTGGACCAGGCGACCGACCAGCGGCCGATGGCCTGGATGAGCGGCCACGGGCACGGCGGGGGCACCACGACCGCGCCCGGCACGATGCCCGGCATGGCGACTCCGGCGGAGCTGGCCAAGCTCAAGGAGGCGCAGGGCACGCAGGCCGAGATCCTCTTCCTGCAGCTGATGATCCGCCACCACGAGGGCGGCGTGGAGATGGCCGAGGGCGTGCTCAAGCTGTCCACCCGGCCTGAGGTCGTCAGCATGGCGCAGAAGATCGTCCAGGGGCAGAGCAGCGAGATCAAGCTCATGACCGACATGCTGCGCCAGCGCGGCGCCCAGCCTTATCCGTCCATACTGCCACCCCAGTGATGGACGCTGACGCGGTGGTCGTCGGCTCCGGCCCCAACGGGTTGGTCGCCGCGGTCACGCTGGCCCGTGCCGGGCGCAAGGTGCTGCTGCTGGAGGCGGCCGAGCGGTTCGGCGGCGGGCTGCGCTCCGGCGAGCTGACACTGCCGGGCCGGGTGCACGACCTCGGGGCGACCATCATGGCGATGGCGCTGGCATCGCCTGCGTTCCGGGAGCTCGGTCTCAAGGGGGGCGAGTCATCCGAAGAGGGCGAGTCCCACAGGGGCAGCGCGTTCCTGAGCGGGGTCCGGTTCGCCCATCCCGCGGTGCCCGCCGCCCATCCGCTGGACGACCGTCCCGCGGTGCTCGTGCACCGCGACCCGCGCCGCACCGCCGAGGCACTCGGGCGGGACGCGGGCGCGTGGCTGGCCACCGTCGGCGCGACGGCACGAGCCGGATTCCCGCTGGTGGAGCTGCTGCTCAAACCCTTGGGGCCGTGGCACGTGCCGCCGCGGGCGTTCGCGCAGGCGGCCAGATTCGGGCTCGCGGGTGCGCTGCCCGCCACGACGTTCGCCCGGCGGGCCTTCAGCACCGTGGAGGGGCGGGCGGTGATCGCGGGCATGGCCGCGCATTCCGTGCTCGACCTGCGCTCCCCCATCACCGCCGGCTACGGCTTGCTGCTGGCGTCCTTGACTCACCTGGTCGGCTGGCCGCTGGTGCGGGGCGGATCCCAGGTGCTGGCCGACGCGCTCGTGGCCGAGCTCAGGTCGCTGGGCGGGGAGGCGGTCGCGGGGCACAGGGTGCGCCGCCTGGCCGAGCTGTCGGCGCCGACCGTGGTGCTCGACGTGACGCCCCGGCAGCTCATCGCCATGACCGACCTGCCCGCGGGCTACCGCCGGCGGCTCGAACGGTTCCGCTACGGTCCCGGGGTGTTCAAGCTGGACTGGGCGCTGGACGGGCCCGTGCCGTGGCGGGATCCGGCGGTGGCGGACGCGGGCACCGTCCACCTGGGCGGCACGCTGGAGGAGATCGCGCTCAGCGAGGCGGAGATGGCGGCGGGGCGCCATTCGCCCCGGCCGTACGTGCTCCTCGTCCAGCCGTACGCGGCCGATCCGACCCGGGGCGGGCACACTCTGTGGGCTTACTGCCACGTTCCCCACGGCTCGGCGGTGGACATGACGGACGCCATCGAGACGCAGATCGAGCGGTACGCCCCGGGGTTCCGTGACCGCGTGCTGGCCCGGCACGCGATGGGGCCCGCGGACCTGGAAGCGGGCAATCCGAACCTGGTGGGGGGCGACATCGGGGGCGGGCTGGCGAGCCTGACGCAGTTCCTGCGCCGGCCTGTGTGGTCGCCTGCCCCATGGCGTACGCCCCTTCCCGGCGTGTTCCTGTGCTCGGCCTCGACGCCGCCGGGGGCCGGGACCCATGGGATGGGTGGCTGGCAGGCCGCCCGCCTGGCCCTGCGCCCCAACGCCCGCCACGCCGGCAAGCCCTGACGCGTCCCGGCCTCCGCCCCTGCATCTCCGCGCCCCAGCCTCCGGCCGCTCACCACACGGCACGACACCCGGCCGGCACCGCACCCACCTCATCCCGTCTCGCCGCACCGGTGCCGGTCGGCCGACGTGGACCCTCTTCGCCGCCTCTGCCTCCTGACGCCCCGCCCCGCGACGGCCGGGATGGAGCAGCAGGCCGTGGGGGTGCAGAAGGGACCGATGGTGGTGGTGCGGAGGCCGGTGGGGTGGCGCAGGTCTGGCCGCCAAGGCCCGGGGCGTCAGGAGGTGGCGGTGCGCATTTCCTCGGCGACGGCGGCGGCGAAGGCATCCACGTCGGCCTCCGTCGTGTCGAAGGCGCACATCCACCGCACCTCTCCCGTCGCCTCGTTCCAGGTGTAGAACCGGAACCGCTTCTGCAGCCGCTCCGTCACATCCCTGGGCAGGACGGCGAAGACGGCGTTGGCCTCCACCGGCCGGGGCACCGTGACGCCGGGGATGTCGCGCACGGCCTCGGCCAGGCGCCGCCCCATGGCGTTGGCCCGGCGCGCGTTCCGCAACCACAGGTCCCCCGACAACAGGGCCTCGAACTGCGCCGACACGAAACGCATCTTCGACGACAGCTGCATGAACGTCTTGCGGATGTAGTCCACCCCGGTGGCGGCCGAGGGGTTGAGCACGACGACGGCCTCGCCGTACAACAGGCCGATCTTGGTGCCGCCGAAGGACAGCACGTCCACACCGGCGTCCGTGGTGAGCGCCCGCATGGGCACGTCCAGCGCGGCCGCCGCGTTCGTCAGCCGGGAGCCGTCGAGGTGGACCAGCAGCCCGAGTTCGTGGGCGTGCGCGCAGATCGCGGCGACCTCGTCGGGCGTGTAGAGGGTGCCCAGCTCGGTGGTGTTCGAGATGGACACCACCCGCGGCTGGGCCCGGTGCACGTCGCCGAAGCCCCACGCCTGCCGGTCGATCAGCTCGGGCGTGAGCTTGCCGTCGGGCGTGGGGACGGTCAGGAGCTTGATGCCGCCGGCGACCTCGGGCGCCCCGCCCTCGTCGGTGTTGATGTGGGCGGTCTCGGCGCAGATGACCGCCTCCCAGTGCGCGGTCATGGCGCGGAGGGAGACCACGTTCGCGGCCGTGCCGTTGAACACCGGCCATGCCTGCGCCTGCTCGCCGAAGTGCTGCCGGAAGACGTCCTGCAGGGCCTCGGTGTACACGTCGTCACCGTAGGAGACCTGGTGACCGCCGTTGGCGGTCGCGATCGCCTGGAGGATCTCGGGGTGTACGCCCGCGTAGTTGTCGCTGGCGAACGCCTTGTGCTGGGGGTCGTGCCGGGGAATCAAGAAGTGAGGTCCAATCGAGTGCCGTTGATCTCGGCGGCCGGGCGGTCGTACAGGCCGCCGATCGCCGCCGCGAGATCGTTGACGTCGGTGAAGCCGGGGAAGCGCCCGTCCGGGTTGGCGGCCCGCATGGCGTCGTTGACCAGGGCCTTGACGACGAGGATCACCGCCGCGCTGTCCGTGCCGGACAGGGCGTCGGCGAGCGACAGCGTCCACGCCTCCGCCGCCGCCTTGGCCGCCGCGTACACGGCGCCACCGGCGGACGGCCGCTCGGCCGCCTTGGCGGAGACGATCACGAACCGGCCGTTGTCGCTGCGGCGCAGCAGCGGCTCGAAGGCCAGCGACACGTGCTGGAGGGTACGGATCAGCAGGTCGTGCAGGACGTCCCAGTCCTCGAGGCTGGTCTCGGCGAACGTGCTCGCCCCGCGCCACCCGCCGACCAGGTGCACCACGCCGTCCACCCGGCCGTACTCGCGGTCGATGCTCTCCGCCAGGCTCTGTACGGCCGCGCGGTCGAGGAGGTCGACGTCGCCCTTGTCGACACCGATCACGGTGTGACCATTTTTCCGGAAATATCCGGAGACAGCCTCACCCGTAGGCCCTCCAGCCCCGGTAACCAGAATGATCATGCTCGGAGTCCCTTGGTCGATTCGACGACTTCGCCCAGCTTACGGCGGAGCGCCTCGTAGAACATGCTCAGCGGGAACTCGTCCGGCAGCACCGCGTCCACCTTGGCCTTCTGCTCCTCGGGCAGCGCCCCGATCCCCTTCGCCCAGGTCGAGCCCGGGTGCGGCGCGACATAAGAGCTCACCAGCTCGTACGCCGCCAGCCAGTGCGCCAGCTTGGACCGGTCGATGCTGTCCCGGTAGAGCTTCTCCACCTCGCCCCGCAGGTCGGCCACCCCGTCCGCGACCCGCTCCCAGTCGATCGACAGCCGGTTGTCGGTCCACCGCACGACGTCGTTGCGATGCAGGTAGGCGAAGAGCAGCTGCCCGCCGAGCCCGTCGTAGTTCCGCACCCGGTCCCCGCTGATCGGGAACCGGAACAGCCGGTCGAACAGGATCGCGTGCTGGACGTACCTGGCGTGCGGCACCCCCTGCCGCTCCAGCTCCACCGCCTCGCCGAACGCGGTCAGGTCGCAGCGCAGCTCCTCCAGCGAGTACAGCCAGTACGGCATCCGCTGCTTGATCATGAACGGGTCGAACGGCAGGTCCCCGTGGCTGTGCGTGCGGTCGTGGATCAGGTCCCACAACACGAACGTGTCCTGCGCGAGCTGCTGTGAGGCCAGCAGCCTGGCGGCGTCCGGCGGCAGCTCGAGCTTGAGCGTGCCGGCCGCCGCCGTGGAGACCCGCCTGAACCTGGCGGCCTCGCGGTCGGCGAAGATGCCGCCCCAGGTGAAGCGGGCAGGCGCCTGGCGCACGGCCACCGTCTCGGGGAACAACACGGCGGAGTGCGTCTCATAGCCGGAGGTGAAGTCCTCGAACGCGATCGGCACGAACATCGGGTTGTCGTAGCCGGTGGCCTCCAGCCTGGCCAGCCAGTCCGGCCAGATGGTCCGGATCCAGACGGCCTCCAGGTTGCGGTTGGGGTTGCCGTTCTGGGTGTACATGGGGAACACCACGACGTGCTCCAGGCCGTCCACGCGCTGGGTGTCGGGGTGGAAGAGGTCGAGCGAGTCGAGGAAGTCGGGCACGCCGAGACCCTGGTCGGCCCACTTCGCGAGGTCGTGCTGGACGGCCTGGAGGTAGGCCGCGTCATGGGGGAAAAATGGCGCTATTTCGCCTACGTGCTCGGCGATCTCGCCCACCAGCGCCTTGGCACGGTCCTTGGACTCCTCCGGCACCGAACCGTCCTTGACCTGGAGCGGCCTGAGCTCCTCGACGGCCGCCTTGAGCCGGGCGAACAGGGCGCCCTTGGACTCCTCGCGCGAGCCGGCGGCACCGCCGCCCTCTGGGACGCGGGCGGCCCAGGTGATCACGTTCCCCCAGAGCCTGCGGTGGTCGTGGTCGTCGATGGAGTCGTCGCCGAACAGGTCGGAGTCGGCGAACACGACCACGCGGCCCCGGCCGTGCCGCACGGCGACCGCCAGCGGCGCGCCCGCCGGATCGGCGGTGGAGGAGGTCTCGAAGAGCACGGTCGCGTCGGCGGGCGAGGTCAGGACGCCGGTGCGGTAGAAGCAGGCCGTCTTGACGCCGGCGAGCAGCCCGTCCGTGGTGGCGCGGGTGGCGAGCACCCAGGTGGCCACGTCCCGGTGCGCGTTCCTCGGGTCGCGCACCGTCGTGTGCTCCACCCCGGTCCCGAACCGCCCGAGCAGCTCACGCAGGTTGTTGCCGTACTTGTCCTGCTCCTCCTCGGCCAGCACCACCAGCCCGCCGCCGCCGGCCACGTACGCCTCGATCGCGTCCAGCTCGGCGGCGGAGAAGACGGGGCTGCCCTGTCCGGTGGTGCGTTCCCACCGCTCTCCTGACGGGTGCGCGATCACCAGAACGTCCTGCTCGGCGAGGGCCGCGGCGTCGAGCGGGCCCGACGTGTGAGCGACCACGGTGTGCCCCAGGTGCCGCAGCACCCCGGCCGCGCGGGCATAGCTGTTGTCATCGGGATGCGCGGGGTTGATGGCCTCGGCCACCTCGCGCCGGATGGTCCACGACTCGCTGTGGGCCTCGTCGAACAGGACTCGGGGGAACGCTTGCATGAAATATCTCCTGCATCTACCGCCTTATGCAGGAAAATATACACATAGACCCCCAGTGCCTCGTCAAACCTCAGGCGGCCCCCGGCCGGACGACACCCGTCTCGTACGCGAACACCACCGCCTGGGCCCGGTCCCGCAGGGAGAGTTTCATCAGCACCCGCGCCACATGCGTCTTGACCGTCGCCTCCCCCACGTACAGCTCCCCGGCGATCTCCGCATTGGTCAGGCCGCGGGCGAGCAGCCGCAGCACCTCCAGCTCGCGCGGGGTCAGCTCGGCCAGCATGGGCGAGGGCGTCGGATCGGCCCGGCCGGCGAAGGTGGCGATCACCCGGCTGGTCACGGCCGGGTCGAGCAGCGCGTCACCGGCGTGCACCACCCTGATCGCCTCGAGCAGCTGCTCCGGCGGCGAGACCTTCAGCAGGAAGCCGCTGGTGCCGGCGCGTAAGGCGGCGTAGAGGTTCTCGTCGGTGTCGAACGTGGTCAACGTGATGACCTTCGGCGGGGACGGCGTGTCGAGGAGCTCCTTGGCCGCGGACAACCCGTCGAGTCTGGGCATCGAGATGTCCATGAGGACGATGTCCGGGCGCGTGCGCCGGGCCACGGCGACGGCCTCGCGCCCGTCGGCGGCCTCACCGACGACTTCCATGCCGGGGTCGCTGTCGACGACCATACGCAACCCGGCCCTGACCATCGCCTGGTCGTCGGCGATGACTATGCGAATGCCCACAAGCCGGAGGGTAGACGCCCGGCGCCTGCCTTGAATACCCAGGCCAAGCCGTACACAAGTGAGTCACAAGTCACGAGACGTGGACGCTCTGCCGGATGCGGGTCTGGGTGGCGTCGTCACAGGTGGTCTTGGCGCAGAAGTACATCACGAGCATGGTCTTGGGCCGGCGGTCGATCACGTAGCTCACGAAGCCCAGCCTGGTGCCGGACGCGGGATCGCGCAGCGAGCCGTCGAAGCGGGTGGCGGGGCTGTTGCCGGCCTGGTCCGGCACGGGCTTGCCGACGTCGACCTCGCCCGGCAGCAGAACCTCCATCTTGGCCTTCATCTGCTCGGCGTCGCCGCCGGGGTCGAGGGTGTCGGAGGTCTGGACGTACACGCCGGAGGCGGCCTCCGGGTCCTCGGTGACGATCTGGGAGATCTTCGACCAGTCGGCACCGGGGCCGGCCACGAACAGGGCCTCGAACTCCGAGGCGTGCGGCGAGGCCACCGCGAACAGGTCGCGGTGCGTGCGTACCGTCCAGTCGCCTGGATACTCGAACGTCAGCGGTGCGGCGGTGCTGGTCTGGTAGCGGGACCAGGTGTCGCCGCGGTGATTCAAGATGATGAACGCGACCAGCGCGAGTGCGGCGACGGCGGCGACCAGCGTGGCGGCCACGATCGGGACGCGGCCCGGGCGCTTCTTCCCCCCGGGCCCCGAGGGGTGCGTGGGCGGCGACGGCGCCCTGCCCGTGGCGGGCTGCGCGAACGGCGCCGCGAGCGGAGCCGGTCCCGAGCGCGCGGCGTGCGCCCCGGGGCTTCCGTCCGGCACGGAGTGCGGCCCGGAGCCGGGACCCGCGGCGGGCACGGGGTGCGGCCCCGAGTGCGGGCTGCCGCCGGGACGCGGGACGAGGGGCGCCCCGCCGGCGTCGGACGGGGACCAGCCGGCGGCGTCGGGACGGGGCCCGCCGACCGCATCGCGCAGCGCCGACACGAACTCGGTGCAGGTCACGAAGCGCTGCTCGGGCGACTTGGCCAGGGCGCGCATCATCACGGCGTCGATCTCCGGCGGCAGGTCCGGCCTGAGCTGCGACAGCGGTGTGGGCTGCTCGGCCAGATGCGCCCACAGCAGCGCGATGTCGTTCTCGCGCTGGAACGGCAGCCGCGCCGACAGCGACTCGTAGACCACGCAGGCCAGCGCGTACTGGTCGCAGCGACCGTCGATGTGCTCCTTGTTAATCTGCTCGGGCGACATGTACCGGGGCGTGCCGATGAACTGGTCGGTCTGGGTCAGCCCGGAGATCGACGAACGATGCTTGGTGATGCCGAAGTCGGTCAGGTAGACGTGGTTGCCGGCCAGCAGGATGTTGGCCGGTTTCACGTCACGGTGGATGAGGTCGTGCGCGTGGGCGGCGTCGAGGGCGGCGGCCACCTGGGCGAAGATCTGGTTGGCCGGCCCGATCGGCAGCGGCCCCCGGTCGTAGATGAGGCGGCGCAGGTCGAGGCCGTCGACGTAGCGCATGGCGATGTAGAGCACGCCGTCGGCGTCGGCGTTGGCCTCGTAGATCGGGATGATGTTGGGATGCTCGATGCTGGCGACCGTCCTGGACTCCAGGATGAACCGCTGCCTGAACCGGTCGTCGACGCTGAGCACCGGGTTGAGGATCTTCAGCGCCACGCGGCGGCTCAGCCTGGGGTCGAGCGCCAGGTAGACGACGGCCATGCCGCCCTTGCCGACGATGTCCTCGATGTAATACCCGGCCACCTCCTGGCCGATGAGCGATCTTTCGTTCAATTGCATCACGTCTCGATGGGGTGACCGCAGTAGCCGCAGAAACGATGCGCCGGTCCGAGCCTCATGCCGCACGACGTGCAGTATTTGACTCCCGGATCGGGCGCGGTCATCACCTGCTGCTGCTGCGGGACCGCTTGGAACGACTGCGACCGCCGCACGACCACGGTCTGGTTGGCGCCGTCGTCGAGGTCGAGCGGTGGACCGGCCGCCAGCGGCTGCTGTGGCGGTCCTGTCGATTCATCCGGAGTGCGGCGGCGCCACAAGAAATACGCTCCGCCCCCGGCCGCCAGGAAAAGTATCGCCGCCGCCACGATGAACGGCCACAGCGGCATGGACCCGGCCGGCTCGGCCGCCGCCCGCTTGGTGCCCTGGTCCTCGGGGCCGCCCCGCTTGGCCAGCGAGGTCTTCAGCAGGCCCGCGGCGACCACGTTGCCGGGGTAGAGCTCGAGCACGCGCTGGAAGCCCGGCGCTGCCTCGGTGTAGTAGTTGGTGTGATAGCGGGTCAGTGCCGCCTCGAACGCCGTGTCGATGGCGCCCCGGCGCGGCACCACCTTGGCCTGGGTCAGGATGCCGGTGATCTCCCTGATCCCGATCATCTTGCCTTCCTTGCCGCCGCCGACCAGCAGGCCGATGACGTGGCCCTCCTTGTCGCCGATCACCGGCGCGCCCACGAGGCCCTTGTCGGCCAGGCCGCCCAGCTTGACCGGCTCGTCCACCTTCTTCTCCGGGTCGGCGAACGGCCTGCCGGTCGCGCCCTGGCCGCCGCCCTTGCTCAGATGGGCGATCTCGACGGTGTGCTGCACGTTCGGCCCCGGCCGGCCGAGGAAGCCCGCGATGCTGGTCGGCGAGCCCTCCTGCTCGGGCACCTTGTCGGCGAGCGGCGCGGTCGGCATGCCGACGCCGCCGGCGACCGGGGTGACGGGCACCAGCACGGCCGGGCTGTCGGGGTCGGGACCTGCCTTGATGCACTTGACCTTGAAGCCTTCGGTGCTGGCCGGCGACACGTTGGGGAAGGCCGTGATCTCGGTGGTGACCTTGATGATGCAGGTGGCGGTGTCGCTCTTGGGCGGGTAGCAGGCCTGCAGATGGCGGTTGAGCCGGTCGTCGGAGAGCTTGTGCTTGTCGTAGTCGGCGGGGATCTTCACCTTGTGGTGCTCGGCGAAGATCTTGTTGGCCGCGTAGACGGCCACGTCGTTGTCGTTCACCGCGAAGCGCCGCAGCCCGACGATAGTCCCGTCGGGGTTGACCACGGTCCCCGTGCCCTGCCCGAACGGGATGTCGTAGGACCGCTCCACGTGTTTCAGCTCGCCGATGTGGTCGAGCAGGGTGATCTCCACGTGGGACACGGCTTCCACGCGGACCACGGCCGGGGTCACCAGGTCCGTGATGCCGCTCGGGTGCTCGTGCGCCGCCACCGGTAACGCGGTCAGCGCCAGTGCCACCGCGATGCCACCGGCCAGAGCTGTGAGGCGCGCCATCTCTCCGCTCCCAACACCAGGATTAGAACCAGGGTCCCAATCACCTGTAGTAAGTCAATAGACCACTCCGTAGACAAGCGCTTGTTAGGGGGCGTAACGTACCCGAGTGGCCTACGCGATCGGCGTCGATGTCGGCGGCACCTTCACCGATGTGGTCCTTCGCGGCACCTCCGGCGCGGTTTCCGTGGTCAAGTGCTTGAGTACCCACTACGACCCCATCGCGGGAATCGTCTCCGGCGTTACGCGTGTGCTCGGCGAACGCGATCCCGCCCAGGTCACCCGGGTGGTGCACGCGACCACGCTGGCCACCAACGCCGTGCTCGAGCGCAAGGGCGTGCGCGTCGCCTACGTCACGACTCAGGGCTTCCGCGCGGCCGTCCCGCTCGGCCGCTACGCGCGGGTCGAGGAGGACCGGTACGACCTGCGCTTCACCCCGCCCCCTCCCCCGGTCGCCGCGGCGGACTGCTTCGAGGTCGTGGAGCGGATCTCGGCGCGCGGCGAGGTGCTGACGCCACTGGACCCCGATTCCGTACGGCGCGTGGCCGCGGAGATCGCCCGGCGCGGCATCGAGTCGGCGGCCGTGTGCCTGCTGCACGCCTACGCCAACCCCGGCCACGAACGGCAGGTGGCGGCGATCCTCCGGGAGACCGTCCCCACCGTGGTGACCTCGTCGGAGGTGTGGCCGGAGATCCGCGAATACGAGCGCGCCACCACCACCATCATGTCCGCATATATCGGTCCATTGATGGCCTCCTATCTGTCGCGGCTCCGCGATCGGCTGGCCGACGTCGGCATCCACGCCCCCATCCACGTCATGGAGTCGAGCGGCGGCGTCATCTCCGCCGAACTGGCCGCCAGGCGGGCGGTGGCCACGATCGAGTCCGGGCCGGCGGCGGGGGTGCTGGCGGCGGCGGGGACCGGGTTCGCGGACGTGATCTCGTTCGACATGGGCGGCACCACCGCCAAGGCCTGCGTGGTGCGCGGCGGCCGGCCGGAGATCACCCACGAGTTCCACGTGGGCGGCAAGGGCAGCTTCGGCGGCCGGCGGGCGGGCACCGGCGTGCCGATCAAGACCCCCGCCATCGACCTGGCGGAGGTCGGGGCGGGCGGCGGCAGCATCGCCTGGCTCGACGCGGCAGGCGCCCTGCGTGTGGGCCCGCACTCGGCCGGGTCCTCCCCCGGCCCGGCGTGTTACGGGCTGGGCGGCTCGGAGCCGACGGTCACGGACGCGAACCTGGTGCTCGGCTACCTCTCCTCCGCCTCGATCCCGTTGTCGCCGTCGCTGGCGGACAAGGCCCTCGACCGGCTGGCAGGACCGCTCGGGGTGTCACGGGAGGGGGCCGCGTACGCCGTGCACGAGATCGTGAGCGCCGCCATGGCGTCGGCGGTGCACGTGGTGACGGTGCAGCGCGGGATCGATCCGCGCGGCTTCGCCCTGGTGGCCTTCGGCGGCGCCGGGCCCATGCACGCGGCCAGGGTGGCGGAGCGGTTCAGGATCTCCACCGTGGTGGTGCCCGCGTACTGCGGGGTGGCCTCGGCGGCGGGCCTGCTGGCCGGGGATCTGTCCACCGACCGGGTGCTGTCCCGGCTGGACGCGGGCGACCCGGAGCCGATCTTCACCGAGCTGGCCGCGGACGCCGCCGCCGACCTGGGCGTCCCTCCGGCGGATCCGGCGGTTACGGTGCTGCGGTCAGTGGACGTCCGCTTCAAGGGCCAGTCCCACGACCTGACCGTGGAGTGGTCGCCCTCGACCGAGGTGCTCGCATCCCGCTTCTTCGAGCGATATCGGCAGGTATACGGGATCACCCAACAGGGCGAGATCGAGCTGGTCAGCTACCGCGTCCGCGTGACGACCCCCGCCGACCGCCCCCTGCCCACCGACCGGCACCTCCCCGCCGACGCGTCCCTTCCGTCCGGCGCGGACCGCCCCGCCCCCCGGCAGGCGTACTTCCCCGAGCTGGGCGGCTACGTCGAGATCCCGGTGCACACCAGGGACACCATGGGCGGTGTCCTCCCCGGCCCGGCCGTCATCGAGGACGCCGAGTCCACCATCGTCGTCCCGCCCGCCTGGATCGCGACCCTCACCGAGTCCCGCGCCGTGCACCTGACACCCGGGAGCGGCAGATGACCGACGCCCTGACCGCCGAGGTGCTCAGGAACGCGCTGGTGGTGGCCGCGGAGGAGGCCAGCATCGTGGTGGTGCGCTCGGCGTACTCGACCTTCATCGTCGAGGGCTCCGACGCCTCCGCCGCCGTCCTGGACGCCCGGGGACGCCTGATCGCCCAGTCCATGGCCACCACGCTCATGAACAGCATGGCGCTCAAGGTGGCCCTCCCCGAGCTGATCAAGGACATCCCGCTGGACACGATGCGCCCCGGCGAGGCGTACGTGCTCAACGACGCCTACCGGGGCGGCGTCCACACCAACGACCTGCTCGTCTACCGCCCGGTCTTCGTCGACGGCAGCCCCGCGTACTTCACCGGCACCATGATCCACGTCTCGGACCTGGGCGGCCTGTCGGCAGGCGGGATGGCCCCGCTGGCCACGGACGTCTTCCTGGAGGGCCTGCAACTCCCGCCGGTACGCCTGGCGACCGCGGACGGGATCGACCCGGCCATCGAGGCCGTCCTGCGGGCCAACAGCCGCACCCCGGACAAGGTCATGGGGGACGTACGGGCCCTCGTGGCCGGCACGGCGGTGGCCGCGGCCCGACTGGAGGCGCTGATCGGCGAGTACGGGGTGGACGGGCTGGCGGCAGGGGTCGGCGACTACCTGGACTACACCGAGGCCAGGACCCGCGCCTCCCTGGCCGAGCTGCCGGAGGGCCGGTTCGAGGCGGCGTACCCGATCGATGACGACGGCATAAATCCCGAAAAATCGCACCACATCCGCGTCGCCGTCACCCTCGACGCCGCCCAGGCCGTGCTGGACTTCGCGGGCACGGACCCGCAGGTCCCCGCCGCCATCAACGCCTCCGCCTCGCAGTCCCTGGCGGCGGCCGTCTTCGCGATCCGCTGCTTCCTGGACCCGGCGATCCCCATGAACGACGGCTGCCTGCGCGCCATCGAGGTGCGCCTGCCGGAGGGCTCCCTGCTCAACGCCCGCTCCCCGTATCCGTGCGGCGGCCGGTACGTCCCCATCTACGCCGCCATGGAGGCCGTCTTCCAGGCGCTGTCCGAAGCGGTGCCGGAACGGGCGATCGCGCCCAGCGGGATCCTGCAGCCGTTCTCGATCGCCGCGGTCGGCGCGCCGTACTGGATCCATCTGTCCTACGACTTCGGCGGCGTCGGCGCCCGCCAGGGGCTGGACGGGCCGGACGCGACGGGCGTGCACTTCGGCATCGGCCGCAACTCGGTGCCGCAGGTGGAGCCGGTGGAGAGCCGATGCCCGCTGATCGTCGAGTCCATCGAGACGATCCCGGATTCGGGCGGTCCCGGGCGGTATCGCGGCGGGCTGGGCTCGCGGACCGTCTACCGTTTCCTGGCCGACTGCCACGTCACGACCCGCGGCGACCGCCTCCGCCTCCCACCCCCGGGCCGGGACGGCGGGCTACCGGGGCGGCTGGGCGGCTTCTACAAGCGGCACCTGGACGGGACGGTGGAACGGCTCGCATCGAAGGTGAACAATGTCCGGTTCGCGGCCGGCGAGGCGTTCATCGTGGAGACGACAGGCGGCGCTGGCCTCGGCCCTCCAGCCGAACGGGACCGCGCGGCAATCCTGGCCGACCTCGAGGCTGGGCGCGTCACGCCTCGAGGAGCGGCCGAAGACTACGGGTTGGAGACTGGTCGACCGATCAAGTCGGCGGGATCGAAACTGACAGCGTAGGGCGACGGCAGAGTGACCGTGGTCCCAGCCTTGTGGGTGATGGGCTCTTTGTAGGAGTCACCATCGAGTTCGTAGACGTAGAGCGTCGGCCCGTCGGGATCGACGCGCCAGTAAAGGGGAATGCCCGCCGCTGCGTATGCCAGCGGTTTGGTCGCTCTGTCGAGCAACTGACTAGTAGGGCTGACCACCTCCACAGCTAGTAGCAGATCGCTGGGCGCGAACATGAGCCCTACCGCGTCAGCCACCGCCACGGGCACCACGACAAGGTCGGGGATGTAGAAGTCCTCGTTGCTTGGGCGGACGTTGACGGTTGACAGAGGCTCCAGCTCAGGCGGCGCCGCATCATCGAGAATGCGCTGCAGCCGGAAGATAATGCGCTGGTGTAGGGGGGTAGGGGCAGGGCTCACCACTAGGCTCCCGTTGAAGAGCTCATAATGCTTTCCGTCGACCGGAAACCTCAGCAGCTCGTCGACAGTGAGCGTCCTTGGAAGGACTACGCGCCCCCGGGTCGGTTCGATCGTTGCCATTGCGGTCACCCACTCAGTATCGGGAGTCTCGCCCTCGCCCACATGCTACTTACCCGAATTCCTTCACCCTGAGTCACGAGGCCGCCACGCTTCGGCGCCGCGCCGCACAGCCGCGTGAACGGCCCGCGCCACCCGAGCCCCCCACTCCGACCGCGGCCCCCCGAACAACTCCTCCGGCCCATCGGCGGGCACGGCCACGCACACGGCGTCCGACGCCGTCCCCGTGCAGGGGAACCCCGCCTCGATCAACGCCTGCGACTTGGCCTCCGTGACCGTCATCACGGCGTTGACCAGCGCCGCATCGGTCATGGCGACAGGCACCACGGTGACGATGTTGATGGTCCCGACCCGCATGGGCGCCAGCTCCGGATCCTCGAACCCCTCCGGCGCCGCCGCCCAGGTCGGCACCCGGAGCCCCACGGTCGCGAAGGCCTCCACTCCGCCGTCGGCGGCCCGCACGTACCGGTCCACCGACGCGGCGGTCATCATGCCCACGCCCTCTCCCCCAGGACCTAACGAGCGGAGATGATCGACCGGGTCCATCCGCGCATACCCGGCCACGACCTGCGCGTTCAGCACCCATTCCCGCGCCCCGATCCCCCCGCCGAGCAGCGCCGAGGAGATCATCCGCCACCCGGGCCCGAACTCCCACAGCAGCGCACCGAGCCGGGCACCCTCCTCCACCCGATACGTCAGCTTCACGGTCCTCCCCTGACCAGGTGCACGACAGGCCGCCCGTCCGGCCCCGGCTCGATCTTGACATGGGCGTCGAAGTGCCGTCCCACCAATTCCTCGGTCAGCACCTGGTCGGGCTTGCCGGAGGCGGCCGCGTGCCCATCGGCGAGCAGCAGCAGCGCGTCGGCGTACAGGCCCGCGACGGTCAGGTCGTGCATGGTGGTGACGACGGTGAGCCCGTCGGCCCGCCTGAGCCGGTCCACCAGCTCCAGCACCTGCTGCTGGTGCCCGAGGTCGAGCGCGGTGGTCGGCTCGTCGAGCAGCAGCACGGGCGCCTGCTGGGCGAGCGCCCTGGCCAGCACCACCCGCTGCCGCTCCCCGCCGGACAACTCGCCGACGTGGCGGGTGGCGAGGGCGGTCAGGTCCAGCCGGTCGAGCACGGACGCGGTGACCTCCCGGTCGTGGCGGCTCTCGCGCCCCAAATACGGGATGTACGGCGTCCGTCCCAGCAACGCGTAGTCGAAGACCGTCATGTCGGGCGGCAGGGCGGGCGTCTGCGGCGCGTACGCCAGGAGCCGGGCGCGCTCCCGCGGTTTCAGCCCCGCCCCCGGCCGCCCGGACAACGTGACGTCGCCCCGGTGCGCGACCAGCCCCATGACGGCCTTGAGCAGGGTGGACTTGCCGGCTCCGTTGGGCCCGATGATCGCTAGCCATTCGCCCCTGCGTACCCGCAGATCGACGTCGCGGACGACCTCGCGCTCGCCGAGCCGTACGGACAGGCCCCGCGTCTCGATCATGTGACGGCCCGCCGGGTCATGCGCAGGACCGTCACGAAGAACGGCGCTCCCACGAACATCGTCACCACGCCGATCGGCAGCTCGGCGGGCGCGAGCACGGTGCGGGCGACGAGGTCGGCCAGCACCAGGAAGGCCGCGCCGCCGATGAGCGACAGCGGCAGCACGATCCGGTACGAGCCGCCCGCGAGCCGCCGCACCACATGCGGCACGACGATGCCCACGAACCCGATCAAACCGCTCACGGCCACAGCCGCCGCGGTGGCCAGCGACGCCGCCAGCAACACGGTGAAGCGCACCCTGCCGGCCCGCAGGCCCAGGCTCGTGGCCTCCTCGTCGCCCACCGAGAGCACGTCCAGCATGCGCCCGTGCAGCAGGAGCAGCACCGAGGACACGGCGGCGTACGGGAGCACCAGCCACAGCTGGTCCCACCCGCCGCCGACGTCCCCGAGGATCCACGAGTAGATACGCTGCAGCTCCTCGACCTTGAACTGCTGCACGAACGTCTGGATCGCGGTCAGGAACGACGTGACCGCCACCCCGGCCAGCACCAGCGTGGCGGTGCCGCCCGCGCGTCCGGCCGTGTTGCCGAGCGTATAGGCGAGGAACACGCCGCCCACCGCCCCGGCGAACGCCGCGACCGGGATGCTCCCGGCCACGGCCGGCAACGCCACGATGGCCAGTGTCGCGGCGAGTCCTGCCCCGGCGGCGGCGCCCAGCAGGTACGGATCGGCGAGCGGATTGCGGAACACCCCCTGGTACGCGGCCCCGGCCATGGCCAGCAGCCCGCCGACCACGGCCGCGACGAGCACCCTGGGCAGCCGCAGCTCGTACAGCAGCCCCTGCTCGACGGGCGCGAGCCCCGAGTCGACGTGGACGAGCGGCAACCAGTCCATCGCCTGGAGCAGCACCTGCCACGGCGAGATGTCGGCGGCCCCGTCGAGGAGCCCGGCGACCATGGACACGGCCAGCACGCCGAGGGCGCCCGCCACCCAGAGGGGTCTGGCCCTGGACAGGCCGGCCTGCGTGGTCATGCTCAGCTCGCGCCGTTCTTGACGGCCGCGCCGATGGTCTCGGCGAGCTGGACGATGCGCGGCCCCCACCGGGAGGCGATGTCGTCGTCGAGCTGGATGACCCGGTCGTTCTTGATGGCCGACAGGTTCGCCCAGCCCGGCCGCTTCGCCAGCGTCTCCTTGCTCTGCCGGCAACACTTGACGTCGGCCAGGAAGATCAGGTCGGGGTCGGACTGGGCCACGAACTCGGCCGACAGCTTGGGATACCCGCCGGCCGCGTCGGGCGCCTTGTCCGCGATGTTGGTGAGGCCGAACATCGCGTAGATCTGCCCGATGAAGGTCTGCGAGGTCGCCGCGTACGGCGTCTGGTCGAGCTCGTGGTAGTAGCTGAGCTTCTTGTCCTTGGGCGCCTCGGCGGCCAGCTTGTCCATGGCCGTCTTCATGCCGGAGACGACCTCTTCGGCCTTGGCCTTGTTGCCGGTGGCCGCGCCGAGCTCGGTGATCTCTTCGTACGCCTCGTCGATCTTGGTGGCGGCCGGCTGGTGCAGGACCGGCACGTTGAGCTTGCCGAGCTCGGCGACGACCTTGTCGAGGTCGTCGGAGACGACGACCAGGTCGGGCTTCTGGGCCACGATGGCCTCGACGTTCGGCTTGAAGCCGGACAGGTCGGTCTTGGGGGCCTCGGCCGGGTAGTTCGACTGGCTGTCGACCGCGACGACCTGCGGGCCCGCGCCGATGGCGAACAGGGTCTCGGTGTGGGTGGCCGAGAGGGAGACGATCCGCTCCGGCTTCTTGGTGAGCGTCACCTTGCCGTTGCCCGCCTCGATCGTGACGGGGAAGTCCGCGGAGGCGGAGGCGGAGGCGGGAGCGGAGGTGGTGGCGGGGGCCGAGGTGGGGGTGGCTGTGGTGCCGGACTGACCGCATCCGGCCAGCACCAGCGTTCCCAGCAGCGCGCCCGCGAAGGCCGTGCGTACGGGCCTCACGAGAAGTCCTTTCACACTGTCGGAACCGAGAGACCCGCGATGAGCGACGGATCACCCTTTTCCACGAGGGTTGATGACGTCAGCGCAGAGGCAGGCGACCTGGCTATGACAGTTGCGGGACAGCGCCGGACTCGCACCGGACTTCGCTGCGCACTGCGCGTCGGACAAACGCTATCAATGTCCTGAATCCCGCCACCGTCAAGGGGCGAGTTGGGTCTCCGCCTCGGCGATGATCCGCTGCAGCCTGAGCCCGTGGGCGGCGTCGAGGGGGTGGCCGCCGCCGTTCCGCACGGTCGTGGCGAACTCCTCGGCGATCATGTCCATGGGGTCGTCGTCGAACGGCAGCAGGACGGCGTTGCCGGTGCGGCCGTACACGGCGAACGTGGCGGGCGGCAGGTCGCCGACGGCGGCCATGCACAGCGACGCCTCGGAGACCGCGCCGCCCTCGTGCTCGAGCAGCAGGCCGGTCCAGCCGAGCGAGCGGCCGTGCGCGCGCACGCCGGTCACCGGGCCGAGCGCGGCGTCCAGCAGGTCGATCACGTGCGGGCCGACGTCGAGCAGCGCGCCGCTCTCCAGCCGCCACGGCGTGGCGAAGGGGTGGTCGCCGAGGAGGGCGCCGGAGATGTTGGCGGCGTGGCCGCCGAACGGCTGGATCTCGCGGCAGCGGGCGAGGAAGGTGCGGGTCTGGACGGCGTACCGCAGGGTGAGGACCATCTGGGAGGCCACGCCCGCCTCCGCGACGGCGCCGGCCAGCCTTTGCGCCCTCTCGAGGGAGTCCGCCAGGGGTTTCTCCAGCAGCAGCGCCTTGCCGGCGCGGGCGGCGCGGACGCCGAGCTCGGCCTGCACGGCGGGCGGCACGCAGAACGCCACGGCCTCGCAGACGTCGAACAGCTCCTCGATCCGCTCGAACACAGGCACGCCGAGCTCCGCGGCCGCCTCGGGGCGCCGGGCCCACACGCCGGCCAGCCGCGTGTGCGGCCCCTTGGCCAGCATGGGCGCGTGCGCCATCCGGGCCCACGGCCCCGCCCCGATCAACCCGACCGCCACCGGCTCCATGAAACCTCCCAAGGTCACCCTATTGGGCATACATCCCGCACTTGGCCCGATCAAGGCCTCCTCCTTGAGGAGGAAATCGGCGGCGTTCCGGTTATTTCGCTGATCGGCTCGGCCTCCCCCGAGTACCCGACGCAGCCGCCCGTCTCCGCCCAGGCCGAGCACGTGCCCCGGTCCCCGAGCGGCCGGCCGCTCCACTGATCCGGCCCGCCCACCGGCCTCACTGCTGGTCGCGCCACCTCTGGACGGCGTGCTGGGGCCGGTGGGCCAGGGTGCCCGAGTCGATGACGAGGGTCTGGCCGGTGACGCAGCGACTGTCGTCGGAGGCCAGGAACGTCACCAGGCTCGCCACGTCGTCCATCGTGCACGGCCACGGGAGCAGGCGTTCGGCGGCCTTGTCGGCGAGCTGCTCCTGCGTGAGGGCACGCTGGGCGGCGGGCGTCATCACGAGGGCGGGGGCGACGGCGTTGCAGCGGATGCCGCGGGCGCCGTACGCGGTGGCGACGTAGCGGGTGAAGCCGATCAGAGCCGACTTGGAGGCCCCGTACGCGGCGTGCACCGTGTCGCCGACCAGGGCGGACACCGACGACATGAGCACAATGGCGCCGCCGTCGGGCATGACGGGGACCGCGTGCTTGACCATGAGCATGGCGCCGCGCAGGTTGACCTCCATGGTGCGGTCCCAGACGCCCACGTCGAGCGTGTCGATCTCGCGGTCACGGCCGTAGACCTCGGGGCCGAACGCGGCGGCGTTGGCGTGCAGGACGTCCACCCGGCCGAACGACGCCACCATGGCGCCGACCGCCTCCTCCACCTGCTTCTCGTCGGACACGTCGCAGGTCAGCGCCATGGCCGTGCCGCCGTGGGCGCGGATGGCGGCGGCCGTGGCCTTGGCGCCGGCCGCGCGCAGGTCGAGCACGCCCACACAGGCGCCCTCGGCGGCCAGCCGGGTCGCGCACGCCGCGCCGATCCCGGATCCGGCCCCGGTCACCAGGGCGACGCGACCGTAGAAGCGGCCGGTCACCACGCCACCCGCAGCGAGGTCAGGCCGCGGCCGACGATCGACTTCCTGAAGGCGACCGGCCGGCCGGGAACGAGCCGCAGGCTGGGGAGGCGGCGTCCGAGCACGTCGAGCGCGGCGCGTAACTGGAGCCGGCCGAGCGCGGCGCCCACGCAGAAGTGGATCCCATAGCCGAAGACCATGTGGTCGGCGGCGTTCGGGCGGTCGATCCAGAAACGTTCGGGGTCGGGGAAGACGGTCTCGTCGTGCGCGGCGGAGTCGGTGGACAACAGGACGAGCGAGCCGGCCGGGATCGTCACGCCGTGCAGGGACACGTCGGTCGCGGCGTAGCGGAAGGAGCCGAGCGAGGCGCCGTCGATGCGCATGCACTCCTCCGCCGCGTTCGCGACCTGCTCCGGCGGCACCGGCCAGGCGTCCTCCCTGAGCAGGCGCAGGACGGTGTTGCCGAGCTGGTTCGGCACGGTGTCGTTGCCGCCGAGCAGAATCGTGGAGATCAGCTCGACCACCTCCCTGTGGGTCAGCTCGTCCCCGATCAGCGAGGTCATCAGCGAGGTGAAGTCGTCCTGCGGATCCTTGGCCCGGGCCGCCACCAGGCGGTCCACGTAGTCGAGATAGGTCAGGAAGCTGTCGGCGAGCTCCAGCTGGCGCTCCGGCGGCTGCGGCGACAGGAAGAGCTGGAACCAGTCCTTGACGTGCGCCTGCACGAACGCCTCGTCGGACTCGGGGACCCCGATGAAGCGGGCGGTCAGCTTGATCGACGGCTCGTGCCCGATCTCGGCGACGAAGTCGGCCCCGCCCTGCGGCACGATCCGGTCGAGGAGGTCCTCGTTGAGCGTCCGGAACGTCTCCTCCATGGCGGCGACGGCACGCGGCGTGAACGCCCTGGACACCGACCTGCGCAACCTGGTGTGGTCGGGCGGGTCGACGTTCGCCACGAAGCTGGACAGGAACGAGTCGTCCTCGCCCAGCTTCTCCCTCGTCGCGGTGGTCAGGCTGCGGGAGATCGTCAGTGAGCCCTTGGAGGAGAAACGCCGCGGATCGCCGTAGGCCGCCCGCACGTCGGCGTAGCGGGTCAGGACGTACGCCTGGAGGTGCTCGCTCCAGAACACCGGCGACTCCTCGCGGAGCCGGGCGAGGAACGGGTACGGATCGGCGACGTGCCAGTCCGCACCGACGTCGAAGTCCTCGATGTCGTAGGTCATGCGAAGATCCTCCGCGGGTTGTAGACGAGCATCTGGTGGATCTGGTCGTCCGTGACGCCTCTCTTGCGGAGCTCGGGCACTACGTCGCGGGAGATGTGGAGAAGGTGATAGTTCGGGTGGCGGCGCCGTACGACGTCGGCGTCGAACCGGTCGTTGAAGCAGTACGAGTCATGACCTAAGACCATTTTTCCGGCGTGTCCGCGCTCGCACATCGCCACCACCACCGACACCCGGTCCTCGAACGAGCTGATCGTCTCGATGCCGAAGCGGTCCATGCCCAGATAGGAGCCGTTCGCCACCAGCTCTTCGAGATAGGCCACGTCGGTCGAGTCCCCGGCGTGCCCGATCACCACCCGGCCCAGGTCGACCCCGAGCGAGCCGAGCAGGCGCTGCTGTTCGAGCCCGCCCCGGGAAGCGCTGTGGGAATGCGTGGTGATCGGCACGCCGGTCTCCAGCTGCGCCTCCGCGACCGCCCTGAAGACCCGCTCGCAGCCCTTCGTCATGCCTAGGTGGTCGGAGGCGCACTTGAGCATGGCGGCCTTGACGCCGGTCCGCCCGACGCCCTCGACGATGTCGCGTACGAAGAACTCCGCCAGCCGGTCCGGCCCGCCGAACAACGACCCGGGACCGCGGTTGCCGAAATACGGCGGCAGCGTGTCGTAGGTGTAGAGCCCCGTCGCGGCCACGATGTTCACGCTGGTCAGCTCGGCCACACGCTGCACCGACGGGATGTGGCGGCCGAGCCCGACCACCGTGAGGTCCACGATCGTGTCGATGCCCTCGGCCTTCAGCGCCTCCAGCTTGTCCGCCGCTTCCCTGGCCCGCGTCTCCAGGTCCCATCCCTCCGGGATGTCCGGCCAGTTCCACAGGATCTCCGGGCTCAGCCCGAAGACGTGCTCGTGCATGAGCGTCGCCCCCAGGTCGGCGACCGGGCCTCTCACGGTCTCAGGCACGGGAACCTCTCGTGCTCGAACGGGCGGTTCACCTGGAGCCCGAGCCCGTCGGTCTGCTGGTACGGCAGGCCGGTGTAGAGCGCGTCGGCGTCGAAGTAAGTGACGGTGAACGACAGCCGCGGCTTGTCGTGGCGGTTGGCGGGCGCGCCGTGCACGGTCAGCGCGTGGTGCACGGTCGCGTCCCCCGCCTTGAGGTCGAGCGGCGGCGACAGCTCCAGCTCCTTCAACCACGGGTGCTGGCTGAGCTGGTCGTCCCCGGGCCGGGTGAAGCTGCGCCCGAGCAGGCCGTGGCGGTGCGAGCCGTCGTAGAACCTGAGCGAGCCCATGTCGGCGGGCACGTCCGCGAGCGCCAGCCACACGGTCAGCATGGCCGAGCGGTCCATCGGCATCCAGGGGAAGTCCTGGTGGAACTCGGTGGCGCCGTGCTCGCCCGCCTCCTTGACCAGGAGGTTGGTGACCTGCACGCGA
This sequence comes from Nonomuraea polychroma, assembly GCF_004011505.1. Taxonomy (NCBI): domain Bacteria; kingdom Bacillati; phylum Actinomycetota; class Actinomycetes; order Streptosporangiales; family Streptosporangiaceae; genus Nonomuraea; species Nonomuraea polychroma. The sequence goes on along the minus strand of NZ_SAUN01000001.1, from coordinate 1,749,860 downwards.
ACCGCGCGCACGCCGCGCAGCAGCCGTACGGCGTTGCGGCCCATCTGGGGGCTCATGGTCAGCGCGCCGAACATCTCGTCGCTCGCCGCGATGTCCCTCGACTGGCCGAACGCCTGGTCGACCAGCGTCTGCTTGCCCTTCGCGCGGGCGCTCAGGTGACCGGCCGCCCGCTCGCGCAGCTCGGCCGCGGTGGAGGGGTCGATGAGCCGGCCGAGCCGCACCCAGCCGTGCTCGTGGAAGAACGCCACCTCGTCGTCGGTGGCCTGGCGCACCGGGATCTCCATGGCCCCCAGTCTGGCACCTAAAGCAAGCGCTTGGTAAGAGAGGATTTGAGTAGCCCCTACTCATGCGGCCGGCGCGCGCCCACCCCACGCTCAGGGCATGACCACAGTCGAGACACCCCCTGCGACCGCCGGTTTCACGCGGTACGCCATGATCGCGTGTGCGGTCGTCGCACTGCTCATGCTCGCCCTCTCGCTGCTGTTCGCCCCCTTCGCCACCACGGCCGAGGGCGAGCCGTACATCCGGGGCTTCGTCGCCAACCTCGACAGCTATCCCCTGTGGAGCTGGGTCAGCGTCCTGAGCTTCGCCACGTTCATCCCGGCGATCTTCGCGGTGAGCAAGGTGGCCAGGTCGGGCCGGCCGGTGCTCGGCCTGGTGGGCATGATCCTCGCGTTCATCCTTGCGCTGCCGGTCGGCGCGAACACCGACGACGTGATCTACGCCGCCGCCAAGGCGGGACTGGACGTGCCGACCACGAACCGGCTGGTCACGGAGCTGAACGAAGGGCTGCCGACCTCGCTACTCGGGTTCACGTTCTTCGTCAGCCTGCTCGGCTTCGTCCTGCTCGGCATCGCGGCACTGAGCAGCGCGGCGCCGAAGTGGGCGGCCATCGCCATGATCGTGGCGCCGTTCCTCATCCCGATCGCCTGGATCGCCCAACTGGGCAACCTGGCGGCGGGCGCTGCCTGGCTCGTCTTCGCCGCGGCCTCCGGCGGCATCGCCCTCGCCCTACCGCGCCCTTGACGGCTCAGCGCACCTGCTCGGCCAGCCAGTCCTCCAGGCACGCCAGGCCGGCCTCGCCCCGGATGACCATGCCGCCACCAGCGCGCCGTAGTCGTGGACATGCGGGCCTCCCGGCATTTTCTCGGCCACGCGGAGCATGTCCCGCACGTCCATGCAGATCACAGGCTCTCCAGCCGCTCAAGCCACTCGCCGTCCCTTTCGAGCACCTCGTAGACGAACCGACGGAGGTCCTCATCGGACTGGACGTCGCCGGCCTTGTGCCCTTGCCGGCAATTCGGAGACGCAATGTAGTCGATCAACTCCTGCCCTGCGCCGAGGCTTTCCCCATAAGGTTTTGCCAAGCGCTTGCTTGACGACAGAGGAGGAAACGTGCGGCCGTTCAGGTTCGGAGCCGTGGTGCGGGAGGCGGACTCCGGGAAGGCGTGGGCCGAAAAGGCCAGGCGGCTGGAAGGGGCCGGGTTCGATGTGCTGTTGGTGCCCGATCACCTGGTCGGGCCCCGGTTCGCGCCCATCGCGGCGCTGACCGCGGCCGCCTGCGCCACCGACCGGCTGCGGGTGGGGGCACTGGTGTTCGCCAACGACTTCAGGCACCCGGCGGTGCTGGCCAAGGAGGCGGCGACGCTCGATCTCCTGTCCGGTGGGCGGCTGGAAGTCGGGATCGGGACCGGGTGGATGGCACAGGACTATGCGGGCGCCGGGATGGCGCTGGACGCGCCCGGGGTGCGGGTGGAGCGGCTGCGGGAGGCGGTCGCGGTGCTCAAAGGGCTCTGGGGGGACGGGACGTTCGACTTCCGCGGTGACCACTATCGGATCGACGGGCTCGATCAGCGGCCCAAGCCCGTACAGCGGCCGCATCCGCCGCTGGTGCTGGGCGGCGGCGGGCCCCGGGTACTACGGCTGGCGGCCGAGCAGGCCGACATCGTCAACATCGGGATGCGGGTGCGGCCGGACGGCAGCGGGCCCGACACGCGGGACGGCGGGCTTGAGGCGTTCCTGGGCAAGCTGCAGCACGTCCGCGCGGCCGCCGGCGACCGCTACACCCGCCTGGAACTGGGCACGAGCGTGGTCCAGGTGGGTGCGAGGAAGGCGGAGGAGACGTGGAGCGCGGCCGACAGCTCGTCGCTGGACGAGACGCCCCAGGTGCTGCTCGGTACGCATAATGACATAGTCGACAAGCTCCGCCATTGGCGGGATGAGCATGATATTTCGTACTTCGTCATGCACAACGAGCGCGACCTCGCCACCTTCGCCCCCGTCGTCGAGGAGCTCGCTACGGGACGAGGATGACCTTGCCCATGGTGTTCCTGCTCTCCAGCGCCTCGTGCGCCGCGGCGGCGTCGGCCAGCGGGAACGCCTGGACGGCAGGCGTGAGCGACCCGTCGGCCGCCGCGTCCAGGGCCCGGGCGCGCAGATCGCCCACGCCACCCTCGCGGCCGAGCAGGTGAGCGATCCCGTCGTACACGGTCACGCCCCGCGCCGCCGCGTCCTCTTCCCCGGCGAAGAACCACTCCCCCGCCGCCGAACCGAACACCACGTGCCGCCCGCCCCGCCCGAGCAACCCGTACACCGCCTGCCCGAGCTCGCCGCCGACCCCGTCGAAGGCCACGGTGACCTCGCCGAACGCCTCGCGTACCAGCTTGTCCCAGCCGGGCTGCCGATAGTCCACGGCCAGGTCCGCCCCGAGCTCCTCGACCCGCCGCACCTTCGCCGGCCCGCCGGCCGCCCCGATCACGCGGGCGCCGGCACCGCGCGCGTACTGCACGAGCAGCGTCCCGATGCCGCCCGCCGCGGCCGTGGCCAGCACCACGTCAGATGCGCTCAGAGGCGCCAGCTCCAGCAGCCCGAAGGTGGTGGCTCCGGTGGTGTTCATGGCCACCGCCGGACCGTAGTCCACATGGCCGGGAAGCGTGGCCAGCGAGGAGGCGGACGCCACGGCGAGCGAAGCGTACCCTCCTGACGTCACGTCGGATGTCACCACGCGGCGTCCCACGAGCTCGGCGGGCACTTCCTCGCCCACGGACTCCACCACGCCGGCCACTTCCCCTCCGAGGATGGCGGGCAGCGCCGGCGCGGGGTGCGGCCCGACGGCCTGCCCCCGGCGCATGAGGGTCTCGATGAAGTGCAGGCCGGCCGCGTGCACGGCGATGCGCACCTCCCCGGCGCCGGCCACCGGGTCGGGCACGCTCTCAAGGCGGAGGTTCGCAGCAGGGCCGTATGCGTGCAGTCTGATCGCTTCCATGCCCCCAACCCTGCTACCTCAAGCTTGGTTGAGGTCAAGCGTGCCGGATGATGGAGTCCATGGATGAGATGCTGCTGCTCCGGCACGGTGAGACCGAATGGAGCAAGGCGGGCAAGCACACCGGACGTACGGACCTGCCTTTGACGGAGCACGGCGAGGATCAGGCCAGGGCGCTGGCGCCGCTGGTCAAGGAGCGGTCGTTCGACCTGGTGCTGGTCTCCCCCGCCCAGCGCGCCCGGCGCACGGCGGAGCTGGCGGGGCTGACGGACTACGAGGTGGATGCGGATCTGTGGGAGTGGGACTACGGCGGCTACGAGGGCATCACCACGCCGAAGATCCGCGAGACCCGGCCGGGCTGGTACCTGTGGCGTGACGGCGTGATCCCCGGCGACGCCGAGCACCCCGGCGAGAGCGCCGCCCAGGTGGCCGCTCGCGCCGACCGGGTGATCACGCGGGCCAGGGCGGCCGAGGGCCGGGTGGTGCTGGTCGCGCACGGGCACTTCCTGCGCGTGCTGGCCGCCCGCTGGCTGGGCCTGCAGGCCTCGGAGGGCAGGTTGTTGAAGCTGGAGACCGGGACCTACTCGCGGCTCGGGTTCGAGCACGCCGAACCCGTGCTCCTGACCTGGAACGCGCCCGTCAACTCACTTTAGAGCGCAGCGCCGACTCGTGCAGCGCGCGGCTGACCAGCCAGCCGCGCAACGAGCCGAGGCTCGGGTCGTACGACAGGGGCTGCTCCCACAGGGCGACGAAGACGCTCTGGGTGATCTCCTCGGCGTACTCCTGGCTTCCGGTGATCGTGGCGGCGATCCCATACACGTGCGACCCGTGCTGGTCGTAGGCGTCCGCCAGCGCGTCCAGGTCCCCCGCCGTCAAGCGAGCACACAAGTCCATGTCGCTCATCAGTCGCACCCCAACGTCGCGGCGGCACGGATCAGGTCACGGGCGAGGACGGGGTCGCCCTCGGCGGCGTACGGGAAGAAGTCCGGCGGCCATCGGTTGGCCAGCAGCCGGCAGAAGCCCACCGCGTCGGCCGAGATCAGCACGGCGACGTGGTCCGAGGTGGGTGAGAGCGGGATCGTCCAGGTGCCGCCGCCGGGCCCGGTCAGCATGATGGTCGCCGAGACGTCGCGGCGCGGCCCCTTCAGCGCGCGCGGCAGCATCGCCAGACCGAACTCGGCGATCATGTGCACGTGCTCGTCGCGGGGCGCGGACCTGGAGCGGTCGGTGGCGGCCCTGATGTCGTCGGCGTGGGTCCACGTCTCGAACGTGCGCTGGATCATGGCCTGGCGCAGCGGCGCCCGGGCCGGCCGCGTCCCCGCCAGCGTCACCTCGACGCCGAGCAGCACCTCGCTGCTGGAGGAGACCCGTTCGAGCAGGTTGCCCGCCTGCTCACGCCAGTGCCGGTGCACGGGAGCCGCCTGAGCCGCGGGCACGCCCATGAACTGGGCGACGGTGGCGTCGTTGGCCGCCAGGTGCTCGACCATGCCCCTGACCGTGCCGTGCTTGGCGACCGGGGCGTCCCACTGGTCCAGGCGCAGCTCGCCCAGCAGGTCGTCCATGAGCGCCACCTGCTCGGCGTACGGCACCGCCACGGTCGCCACCCCGATCAGGGCGGGGCTGCGGCGGCGGCGCGCCTTGGACAACACCGCCTCGCGTAACGTGGGCGGCGGCGCGAGCGCCGGGTCCGGATGGTCGAGCAGCGCGAGAGCCGCGCTGCAGTCCGGGCAGGCGGCGACGTGATCGTCGGGTCTCTGCCCGTTGGAGAGGTATGGGTCCGCCATGGCCACCTCCGCAGCCGACGCTAGCCCGGCAGGGCCCCTGGCGCCAGGCGACAGCCGGGGAACGGTGCCAGAAGCGTCTCACGCCACGGGCCGTCAAGGTAGTCGCGAGCCCGTTTTCCCCAGTCCAGTAGCCGGGAATCGGGCGCGACCTCGTCGTCGAGGCCGAGTGCGGCGTCGCGGGCGCGCTGGGTAGCCAGGTGGTCGTCGAGCGAGACGGCCCACAGGGTGACCGCCTCGGTGTCGCAGAAGAGCACCTCGTACAGGCCGACCAGGGTGTGGCCGTGCTCGGCGAGCAGCGGGGCGCGCTCGGCGCGTACGGCGGCGAGATAGTCGAGCGCCGCCCCGGGGCGTACCCGGGCGCTTTCGAAGAGGTAGAGCTCGGCGGCGGGGGCCTCGGCCAGCGGCGGGCAGCCGGCCACGGCGCCGAGCGGCCGCGAGAATGCGGAGAAGCGCAGGTCGTCGATGTCGGACAGGAACAGGCGGGCGTCGACCCCCTGGTAGATCTCCATCATCTGCCGCCAGCCGCCCTCCCAGCCGCCGTGGCAGTCCCAGAGCGTGACGGCCTTGAACTGCGGATGGCCGGTGATGCCGACGGCGTAGAAGGCGCCGACGAGGTCGATCTCGCGGGACCTGATGGAGGTGCCGGAGGTGAGCTCGGGAGCGGTGCGGGTCTCGTCTTCGCGTTTGTACGTGGTCAGCCAGGTCAGATACTCCAGTGGCCGCCTGGAGTTCATCGGCCTGAAGTCGACCTCCTCGAGCAGGTGGATCGCGCGCCGCACCAGGCCTCCTCTACCAAGCGGTTGCTTGGCAAGAGGATAGCGATCACGCCGGCGCTTGGGAAGGCTGCGGCCCCCGGCCCGTGAGCCACTCCAGCACCCTGCGGTGCCCCGAGGTGGCGTCCTCGAAATGGCCCCAGTGCCAGTAGCGCGGCTGGTCGCGGATGCCGGTCACCCACGTGCGGTAGGAAACGGAGGCGCCCGTCGTCGCCGGCGCCACGCCATAAGTGCGAATCACGACCTTGCCGCCCGGCGCGAACAGCACGTCGTCGGCGATCGGATACAGGGTCATCTGGTCGAGCATGACCTGAATCCTGTCCTCAGGACGAGGCCGGGCGGTTACGCCTCCGGCGCACCCCCGTTAAGCAGGCGCGCCGGAGGTTAATACGGTGTTACACGAGGAGGCCGTCGAATTCTCCGTCCTTCACCCCCAGCACCAGGGCCCGGATCTCGTCACGGGTGTAGATGAGGGCAGGGCCGTCGGGGAAACGGGAGTTGCGGACCGCGATCCCGCCGTCGGGAAGCTCCGCGAGCTCCACGCAGTTGCCCTGCGAGTTGCTGTAGCGGCTCTTACGCCAGGCGACCTGCGTCAGGTCGGTCGCCGGCATGCCGTTGTAGGTCTGGTTCATCTAAATCTTTCTGAGAAGACCGCCGATGAGCTCGACGGTGCCCCCTGGCGTGGTGCTCTCCACGCACAGCTGCTCCATGGCCGTGAGGTACGGATCGACGTCCTCACGTTTGTCCAGGTACAGGGCACCCCAGAGCTGTTCGACGTAGACAACGTCCGACAAGTCGGACTCGGGAAACCGCAAGATGCTGAACGCACCCCCTTCAGCGGCGTGCTTGCCGAACCTGAAGGGCATCACCTGGATGGTGATGTTGGGCAGGGCAGCGACCTCCAGCAGATGCTGGAGCTGCTCGCGCATGACCTCCCGCCCACCGATGGTCCGCATGAGCGCCGCCTCGTCGATGACGGCCCACAACCGGGGTCCGTCCTTCTGGGTGAAGCGCTCCTGACGCTGCATGCGCATGTGCACGCGGCGTTCGATTCTCTCCGGACCCGCATCGGGATTGCCAAGCTCGAAGACCGATTTCGCATAGGCGGCCGTCTGCAGCAGGCCTGGCACGAACTGCACTTCATAAGTGCGGATCAGGCTGGCGGCCTCCTCCAGGCCCACGTAAGTGGTGAACCACGAGGGCAGCTCGGCCGAGTACTTGTGCCACCACCCGGGGGTGTTGGCCTCGCGAACCATCTCCAGCAGGGCTCGGCGCTCGGCATCGTCGACGACGCCGTACAGGGTGAGCAGGTCTTCCACGTCACGTGTCTTGAATCCGACGCGGCCGAGCTCCATACGACTGATCTTGGACTCGGACGCCCGGATGTGGAATCCGGCCTGTGCCCGGTCGAGCCCGCTGGCTTCACGCAGGCGCCGCAGGCTCGCCCCCAGCATGATGCGCCGAACGGTCGAGCCGGAGCCGGGCGGATCAATGGACACGTGCTGCTCCTTGGTCGTTTCCTTGCGACACAGTCTGTCACTTCACGGCCGAAAGATCATGGGCCGCGGACAAGATCCCCTTTCCCCCATGTTGACCATTTGATGGCAACCGTAGCGCGTGCACGGTTTGTCTGCACGTGCATTCGCTCTTGCACCTGCACGAGAGTTTGCCGCAGAATGATCACCGTGCAATCCACCACGGCGCCGCCCGCCCAGTGGACTACGTTCGATTGGTGGCCCCCGGTCGGCTGGTGGCCGGAGGCGGCACGCGATCTGCTGGTCCCCGGCACGTCCGCAAGCGCCACGTTCGTGCTCCCGCCCACCCCGTCCTCGGTCCACTCCGCCCGCAGCTTCACCACCGGCGCCCTGACGGGATGGGGGCTCGCCGAGCTGATCGAGAACATGGAGCTGGTGGTCTCGGAGCTGGCGACCAACGCGCTGCGCCACGGCCTGCGCCTGACCGAGCCGCGCCGCGACTGCCCCGTCCACATGTCCCTCGTCCGTCACGGACCGCTGGTGACGTGCGCCTTCACCGATCCAGGCCCCTCGGTGCCGGTGCTGCGATACCCTGGGCCCCTGGACACCGGTGGCCTCGGACTCCACATCGTCGAATCACTCAGCCACCGCTGGGGTTGGTCGGCGCTGGCGCCTCACGGGAAGATCGTCTGGGCAGTCCTCTCCTGACCGGGGGTGATCTGCATTACCGTGGATGGTCATGGCTCACGGTGAGTCCCGCGCGCGACCCCATGAGAGTGCTGACAGATGGAAGATCACCTGCTCGGCTGGCTGCGAACACTAGACGAAGACAGGCTTGCCCGCATCCTGGCGAACAGGCCGGACGCCATCGCCGCGCCGTGGCCGCGGCGGCTCGACACGCTCGCCCAGCGCCTCGGCAACGGCTTCGCCGTGATGGAGACGCTGCAGCGGCTGCCGCTCCCCTGCCTGCAGCTGGCCGAGGCGGCGCTGGCCCTGCGCGCGCCCACCGCCGAGCAGCTCGCGGCCTTCGTCGACGCGCCGGCCGATGAGGTGAACCGCTGGCTCGCACACCTCTACGACCACGCGCTGGCCTGGCCGGGTGACGACGGCGTGATCCATCTGGCGGAGGGCGTGGCACGCTGGTGGGCCGCGCCGCTCGGCCTCGGCGAGCCGCTCGACCACTACCTCAACTCCTGGACGATCAGCAACGACGCGCTGCGCGCGCTCGCCCGCAACCTCGGCCTGCCCGCTCAGGGCCACAAACGACGCACGATCGCCCGCGTGGCCGAGACGCTCGGCGACGCCGCGCGGATCAAGGCCCTGACCAGTGGAGCCCCGGCCGGCACCGCCGAGTTGCTCGACCGGTTCGCCGGGGAAGGCCCCGCGCTGCCCGTGGACGGCGGCAGGTTCGTCACCCCCGGCACGCCGGAGAAGTGGTGCGCCGACCACGGCCTGCTCTTCCGGCCCAGCTGGCACATGGCGGAGATCCCCCGCGAGGTGGCGATCTGCCTGCGCGGCCCCGGCTACCACCCGCCCTTCCTGCCCGCGGCGCCCGAGGTGGCCACGATCCCGGTCGATCCCGAAGAGGTCGACCATCTGATGACGCTGGCCGCGCCGCACGTGGTCGAGCGGTGCGCGGCTCTGCTCGACAACACCTCCAAGACGCCCCTGCCGCTGCTGAAGACCGGCGGCGTGGGCGTGCGCGAGGTACGCAGGGTGGCCAAGGAGACCGGCTGCGACGAGGACGAGACCCGCCTGCTGCTGGAGATCTGCGCGGTGGCCAGGCTGCTGGCCTGGGACGAGGCGGCCGGCGGACTGGTGCCCACGGAGCGCTTCGACCGGTGGCGGCTGGATGAGGGGTCGGCCCGGCTGCGGGTGCTGCTGTCGGCGTGGTGGCGCATGGAGCGCTCGTCGCTCCGCAAGATCGACGGCAAGTACGGCACCGTCCTCGGCGACGAACCCGCGGGCGACGCCGTGGCCCGGGTGCGCCGGTCGGTGTTGTCGGTGCTGGCCTGCCTGCCCGCCGGAGCTGCGTTCGCCGACCGCGACAGCCTCATCGCGAGCGTCCACTGGCACGCGCCGCTGATCGACCACCAGCTGCTGCTGGATTGTGCGCCCCCGGTGCTGGACGAGGCCCGGCTGCTCGGCCTGGTGGCCAACGACGCGTTGACCGATCTCGGCCGGGCGCTGGCGGGCCTGACCGCCCGGCCGGGGGACGAGAACGACGAGGTCGTCCCCGTGGTCGAGCACGATCCCGTGCTCGTCGAGGTGTCCACGCGGGCGCTGGCGAGCGTGCGCAGGAGCGCGTTGTTCGGCCCCGATCTGACGGCGGTGGTGACCGGCCCGCCGTCGGCGGAGCTGGCGGCGCTGCTCGACCGGGTAGCCGAGCGGGAGTCGCGGGGCGCCGCCTCGGTGTGGCGCTTCACCGCCGAGAGCGTGCGCCGGGCGCTCGACCGCGGCTACGACCCCGACGAGTTGCTCGACGAGCTGGCGGCGGTCGGCGCCATCCCGCAGCCGCTCGAATACCTCGTCCGCGACACCGCGCGCCGGCACGGCGAGGTGACGGTCACCACGGTCGGCTGCGTCATCCAGGCCGGCGACCCGTCACTGCTCGCCGAGATCGCCGCGCACCGGCGGCTGGGCCGGCTCGGCCTGCGCCTGCTCGCCCCCACGGTGCTGGTGAGCGCGGCCGGGGCCGAGCGCACGCTGTCCGCGCTACGCGAGGCCGGCTATTCGCCGGTGCCCGTCTCCGACACCGGCGAAATCACCATCCACCGGGTCAGGGCCGCAGAGCTCGCCGAGCGTGAAGACCGCGACAACGGCAAGCTGATCCTGCTGCCCGGCGGTCAGGTGGCCGAGCTGCCGGAGCTCCACGGCCTCGACGCGTTGGAGGCGCCGGCCCATCTGCTGGCCGAGCCGCCGCCCGACCCGCAGGAGCACGCCCGCCGGCTGATCGCCGCCAGCCGGGCGGAGGCCGACAAGAGCGGCCGCACCTGGGCGATCATCGGCAGGATGGCGACCAGGTTGCCGACGGCGCAGCAGTCGCTGCTGGGCTTCGTGGTGGACCGAGGTGTGCGGGCCGGCATCACGCTCACCGACGGGCTGACCGCCACGATCAGCCACGGCGAGCTCAAGGGCGGCGCGCTCGACGCCTGGTGCGAGGAGGCAGGCGACTACCTCGAGTTCCCCCTCGCCGAGATCGTCGAGGTCAGAGGAGCTTTTTAGCCTTCTTCAGGTTCGCCACGAGGGCCTCGAGGAAGTCCGCGTACCCCTGGTAGCTGTAGGGCGCCTCGGCGTTCCACGGGTAGAGCTGGCCGGCCTTGACGGCGGGAAGCTTGGCGAAGGTGGGCTTCTTCAGCATCTCCTCGGGCTTGAGCGCCTGGGTGCGGGTGTCGTAGAGGATGACGTCGGCCTCGTACTCGTCGGCGTTCTCCCAGCTCAGCGTCTGGAAGAAGCCACCCTGGTCCACCTTGGACGGGGTGACCACGTTCAAGCCGGCCTGGGTGAGGTGAACGATGTCCGGGTACTCGGGCGGGTTGACGATCCAGAAGGCGTCCGCGCCGCCCGACGCCATGAGGATCTTCAGGTCCTTGAACTGGGCGAGTTCCTTGGTGGCGGCCTCCATGCGGGCCTTGGCCTCCGGCACGCCCTGCATGTCGGCGCCGAGGGACTTGGCCAGTTCCTCGTACTTGGCGATCACCTGGGTGGCGCTCTTGCCGGTGAGCATGATGCCCGCGGTCGGGGCGATCTGCTCGATGGTGTCCTTGGACTTCTCGGGCACGTACCAGAGGGTGCCCTTGATGTACATGCTGCTGACCAGGAGGTCGGGCTGGAGCGCGATGTACTGCTCGACGTTGAACTCGTCCCACACGTTGCCGAGGCCCTGGACCTTGGTGATGTCGACGTTGCCGACCTGCGGGTCCTTGCTGCCGTCCTTGAGCTTGTGGGGGCCGAACACCGCGATGGGGCGCACGCCGAAGTCCCAGAGGGCGGCGGCCGCGCCGACCTGGGCCACGATCTTGGTGGGGACCTTGGGCTGCTCGATCTTCTTGCCGCGGTCGTCGGTGAACGACCAGGCCTGGGCCGTGGGGGCGGCGGAACCGGCCGTGGCGGGCTGCGCCTGCGTGCCGCTGTCGTCACCGCACGCCGCCAGCGTCACGGCCGCCGCGAGTCCCGCCGTCGCCGACAGGAAGCCCCTGCGTGCCAGTACCGGTCCCGACATGGTCATCTCCTAAGGTTAGGCTTGCCTTGCTACAAGTCCATTAGATTAGCCTTGCCTAAGTTTGACCACGACGAGAGGGGGGCGGGTGCGCCCGGCAGTGACCACGCTCCAGGCGGCCGACGACCCCGCCGAGTCCGCGACGAGGCCGGTGTGGGCGCGCCCTGCGGTGCTGGCCACCGGACTCATGGTGGCGCTGGCGGTGCTGGCCCTGATGGCGATGGCGAGCGTGGCGCTGGGGGCGCGGTCCGTACCGTTCTCCACGGTGATCGACGCCTTTCTCGCACCCGACGGCTCCAACGACCACACGGTCATCCGCGAGCTCCGCGTGCCGCGCACGCTGCTCGGCATCGGCGTGGGCGCCACGCTCGGCCTGGCCGGGGCGCTCATGCAGAGCCTGACCCGCAACCCGCTCGCCGACCCTGGACTGCTCGGCATCAACGAGGGAGCCGCGCTGGGCGTCACGCTGGCGCTCGGGGTGTTCGGGCTCACCGATCCCGCGGTGTACGTGTGGTTCGCGTTCGGCGGGGCCGCGCTGGCCTCCGTGATGGTCTACTCGCTCGCCTCGGCGGGCCGCTCGGGCTCCAGCCCGGTACGCCTCACGCTCGCGGGCGTCGCGCTCGGCATGGTGGCGACGGCCATCGCCTCGGCCATCCTGCGTATGGACGCGCAGACCTTCGACCGGATGCGATTCTGGCTGACCGGGTCGCTGGCCGGGCAGACGGCCGACACGCTGGTGCGGCTGGCCCCGTTCATGGTGGCCGGGCTGGTGCTGGGGCTGTCGCTGGCCAGGCCGCTCAACATGCTGGCGCTCGGCGACGACGCGGGCAAGGCGCTGGGCGTGGCCGTGGGCCGTACCAGAGTGCTCACCGGGGTGGCGGTCACGTTGCTCTGCGGGGCGGCCACCGCCGCGGCCGGGCCGCTGTGGTTCGTGGGGCTGATCGTGCCGCACGCGGTGCGCGCGCTGGTGGGGCCCGACCAGCGGTGGGTGTTGCCGTACTCGGCGGTGGCCGCGCCGGTGCTGCTGCTGGGGGCGGACGTGGTGGGCCGGCTCATCGCCCGGCCGGGAGAGGTGCAGGTGGGGATCGTGTGGGCGGTGATCGGCGCGCCGATCTTCATCATGCTGGCCAGGCGGAAGCGGGTGGCGGCGCTGTGAACGTCCGTGTCGGCCCCTGTTCCGTACGGCTGGCGCCCCGCGCCCTGCTCGTCACCGCCGCCCTCCTGCTGGTCGCCTGTGTGGTGGCCGTGGCGGCGATCTCGACGGGCGAGTTCACCGTGCCCGTGCCCGACATCATCACCGCGCTCTTCGGCCAGAGCACGCCGGTCGCCGAGCTGATCGTGAGCAAGCTCCGCGCGCCGCGCGTGGTGACGGGGCTGCTGGTCGGCGCGGCGTTCGGGATGAGCGGCGCGATCTTCCAGAGCCTCACCAGGAACCCCTTGGGGAGCCCCGACTTCATCGGCTTCACCGCCGGCGCCTCGACCGGCGGCATCATCGCCGTGGTCGCCGGCGGCTCGGCCATGACGATCGCCGGCGGCGCGCTGGCCGGGTGCGTCATCACGGCCGTGCTGGTGTACGCGCTGGCCTTCCGCGGCGGCGTGCAGGGCTACCGGCTGGTCCTGGTCGGCATCGGCGCGAACGCGCTGCTGCTGGCGGTCAACTCCTACCTGCTGACCCGGGCGAACATCAACGACGCGGCCACCGCGGGCGCGTGGCTCACCGGCAGCCTGAGCGGGCGCGGGTGGGACCACGCGCAACCGGTCGCGCTGGCGGTGGCCCTGCTGGTGCCCGTGTGCCTCTATCTGGCGCGGCCCATGCGGATGATCGAGATGGGTGACGACGCGGCCAAGGCCGTGGGCATCAGGGTCGAGGCGGTACGCGCGGTGGCCATCACGGCCGGTGTGCTGCTGTCCGGCGTGGCCACCGCCGCCGCCGGCCCCGTCGTCTTCGTCGCGCTCGCCGCGCCCCAGCTGGCCCGGCGGCTCACCCGCTCCCCCGGCGTCACGATGGGGGCCTCGGCACTGATGGGCGCCGTGCTGCTGACCGGCGCCGACCTGGCGGCTCAGCGGCTGCTCGCCCCCACCCAGCTGCCCGTCGGCGTGCTGACCGCCGCCATCGGCGGCACGTACCTCGCCCTGCTCCTGCGAAAGGACCGCCACTGATGCCCGATGCACGTCTGTCCGGCACCGGCCTGACCCTCGCCTACGACCAGCGCGTCGTGGCAACGGACCTGAGCGTGGCGATCCCCGACGCGTCCTTCACGGTGATCATCGGCCCGAACGCGTGCGGCAAGTCCACTCTGCTGCGGGCCCTGGCGAGGATGCTCAAGCCCAAGTCCGGCGCCGTGCACCTGGACGGGAGCGTCATCACGTCGCTGCCGTCGAAGGAGGTGGCGCGGCGGCTGGGGCTGCTGCCGCAGAGCTCGATCGTGCCGGACGGCATCACCGTGGCGGACCTGGTGGCCCGGGGGCGTTATCCGCACCAGCGGCTCATGCGGCAGTGGTCGCGGGCCGACGAGGCCGCCGTGGCCGAGGCCATGCGCGCCACCGACGTGGCGGAGCTGGCCGACCGGATCGTGGACGAGCTGTCGGGCGGGCAGCGGCAGCGGGTGTGGCTGGCCATGGCGCTGGCGCAGGAGACGCCGATCCTCCTGCTGGACGAGCCGACCACGTTCTTGGACATCTCCCACCAGATCGAGGTGCTCGATCTCTGTGCCGACCTGCACGAGGCGGGGCGGACCATGGTGGCGGTGCTGCACGACCTGAACCAGGCCTGCCGGTACGCCACGCACCTGATCGTGATGAAGGCCGGGACGGTCGTGGCCGAGGGGGACCCGACCGAGATCGTCACCCCGGAGCTGGTGCACGAGGTGTTCGACCTCCGGTGCGAGATCATCCCGGACCCGCAGTCCGGCACCCCGCTCATCGTCCCGGAGGCCCGCCGCCGCGTCACCACCGCCTCCGCTTAGCCCATCGAGGCGAAAGCGGGGCCCTGGGACCGCCCTGCCGCGCTCGCGCCGCCGACCCCGCACGGCCACACCACGGGCGCGGCCGGCGCAACCGGTGAGGGCGAGTGCAGGCCGGCGCGGGCCGGCACGGCGGGCGCGGGAGGGCGGGCGGGAGCCGACGCAGGCCGCGCGGGTGCGGGACGTGGGGTCAGGGTGGCGTGGCTGTGGACAGGGCCAGGGTGGTGATGGCCTGGATGGTGCGGTCCTGGCCGTACTCGGTTTTCAGTACGCCGGCTACTTCTGCGCCGATGGCGGCCAGTAGCGCGTGGGACAGGACGTCCGCGTCGGCGTCTGGGCGGGCTTCGGCCAGGAGGATGGCCACGTGCCGGTGCCAGAAGCGGTAGGCGCCGATGCGGTAGCGGGCGCCGGGGCTGGCGGTCTCTGACATGCGGACCAAGTCCAGGTGGTCGAAGAGGTAGTGCAGGTAGGCGGCGACGAAGGCGGTGAGGCGCTCGCGGGCGGGGGCCCCCGGGCCGAGGGGTGGTGGGCCGGACAGGATGCGCTGTTGGAGATCGCGTTCGCGGTCGTCCAGGAGCGCCACGGCCAGTCCTGACTTGTCGCCGAACCGGCGGAACAGCGTGCCCTTCCCCACCCCGGCCGCCGCGGCGATCGCGTCCATGGACACCACCTCGACGCCCTTCTCCGCGAAGAGCGCCGCCGCCGCAGTGAGCACCTTCTCCCTGTTGCGTGCCGCATCCGCGCGTTCCTTGGGCGGCCGGGCACGCAGCAGCTCCAGAGGCATGCTTGACGAAGCGGACTGCGGTCCAGTAGCTTCCGAGTCATCCACAAAACGGACTGTAGTCCAATTCCCCTGGAGGACACAATGAACGTCATCACCCGCGACGAATTGAAGGCCGCCCTGGGCACCGTGACGGTGGTCGACACGCTCGGCGGCGACTACTACGCCCAGCAGCACCTGCCAGGCGCGATCTCCCTGGTCGAGAGCGAGGTCGCCGACCGCGCCGCGGCGCTGCTGCCCGACAAGGACGCCACCATCGTCACGTACTGCACGAACCCGTCCTGCTCCAACAGCAAGGCCGTGGCGACCCGGCTGGGCGCGCTCGGCTACACCGACGTCCGGAGGTACGTCGAGGGCATCGAGGACTGGGTCCAGGCCGGCCTGCCGGTCGAGTCCGCTTGACACAAAGGCCCGGTCGGCTCGTTCACGGCGGGCACCGGCTCGCCCGCGGCAACAGCGGCCTGTCCGGGCTGCTGGTCAGCCGGCCGCTGAAAGCACTCCGCAGCGGCGCACCGCGAGCAGTGCCAGTGCCCGCGTGACCTCGCGCAGCTCGCTCAGCCTGACCTGCTCCCTGGGGGCGTGCGCGTACCGGACGTCCCCGGGGCCGTAGTGCAGCGTCGGGATGCCGCCCGCGGCGTAGAGCCGCAGGTCGCTCCCGTACGGCGCGGCCGACTCGGCGGGCTCGCCGCCGGTCGTGTCGGCGACCGCCCGGCGCACCTCG
This sequence comes from Nonomuraea polychroma, assembly GCF_004011505.1. NCBI lineage: Bacteria > Bacillati > Actinomycetota > Actinomycetes > Streptosporangiales > Streptosporangiaceae > Nonomuraea > Nonomuraea polychroma. The sequence goes on along the minus strand of NZ_SAUN01000001.1, from coordinate 1,733,882 downwards.
CCGAGCAGCTCGTGCCCGGCCGGCAGCCGCCCGCTGGCGAACTGGCCGCCCGGCCACGTCACCACCGGCGGGTTGGTACGGAGCCAGGGATGCGCGACCTCCGCCACCGCCTGCTCGAACGCCGCCCGCGCGGCCGCCGGATCCTCCCCCAGCCGCACCCCGAGCCGTCCCTCGGCGACGAGCAGGTCGGGCACGGTGCTGGCCCAGTCGCCCGCCCGCACGGTGCCGATCTCGATCGGGTACGGCATCGGGTTGCCCTGGAACAGGCCGTGGACGTCCCGGTTGCGCTCGGCCTCCAGGCGCCTGATCGCCTCGAACACCGGCCAGAACACCTCGATCGCGTTGACGCCCTCATACCGGGTGGCGCCGTGCGCGGCCCGGCCGGCGATCTCCAGCCGGAACGTCAGCGCGCCGGCGTTGGCCGTGATGATCGCGCCGCTGGTGGGCTCCGTGATCACGGCCGCCTCCGCCGTATGACCCCTTGCCAGGGTGGCGAACGCGCCGAGTCCGCCGTCCTCCTCGCTGATCACACAGTGCACGGCCAGCGGCCGGGCCAGCCGCACTCCGGCCCGGTTGATCGCCCTGGCCACGGCCAGGTTGGCGACGAGCCCGGCCTTCATGTCGCAGGCTCCCCGGCCGTGCAGCACGTCGCCGGCGATCCTGGCGGCGAACGGGTCGCTGCCTTCCCATTTGGCCAGGTCGCCGGTCGGGACGACGTCGACGTGGCCCTGGAGGGCCAGCGCGGGCGGGCCTTCGCCGGCGGTCACGGCCGCGACGCCGTACCCCTCCGTCCTCGGGGCCTCCGCGCCGGGGAAGCCGGGGCGGCCGGTGAGGTCGGCGAGGTCGAGCTTCCAGACGTCCACGTCCATGCCCGCCTCGGTGAGCAGGCGGGCGAGGCGGTGCTGCAGGTCGGACTCGGCGTCGGTGCCGGTGACGCTCGGCACCCTGACGGTCTCGGCCAGCAGGTCGACGGTCTCGGCGTCGTCTATGGCGTTCAGCACCCGGGCTTCGGCGTCGTTCATGGAGCACACCTTAACGGCGTGAACCCGTGCGGGGACATGTGGCGATACAGGGCGTGCGGACATGGATGAGCTGGATTGCCGTGGTTCCCTTCACCTTGTGGGCGGCGGTGCGATTGAGCGGGTTCGAGCCGGACTGGCCGTGGGTGCCGGTGGTGGCGTATACGCCGTACGCGACGGTGGCGGCGGTGGCGGGAGGGGTGCTGGCCTGGGTGCTGCGGCGGCGGGCGGCGGGCACCGTCGGGCTCGTGGCGGTGCTGGCGCTGGTGCCGGCCGTGCTGCCGCGGGCGCTGTCCGACGGCAATCCGCAGGCGAAGGGGCCGGTGCTGCGGGTACTCGCGGCCAACCTGCTGGTGGGGCAGGCGGACACGGCCGAGCTGATGCGGCTGGTCGACCGGCTGCGGCCGGACGTGCTGGCGCTGCAGGAGTTCACGGCGGCCTCCATGGAGCGGCTGGACGAGGCGGGCGTACGCAAGGTGCTTCCGCACGCCGTCACCCATCCCCTGCCGGGCGTCGGCGGGTCCGCCGTGTACGCCAGGCACCCTCTCGAAGCCGGGCCGCTGATCAAGAAGGGAGGGTTCGGTCAGGCCACGGCCTGGCTGAAGCATCCCGGCGGCGTGCGGATCGAGGTCGTGTCGGTGCACCCGTGCGCGCCCAAACGGTACGGCCGGCAGCCGTGCTGGCAGGCCGGATTGGAGGCGCTGCCGCGTGGGGGCGATGCGCTGCGGGTGCTGGCGGGCGACTTCAACGCCACACTCGACCACCTGCCGATGCGGGAGTTGCTGGCGGCGGGCTACCGGGACGCGGCCGACGTCATGGGGAAGGGGTTCGTGGCCACCTGGCCGCAGAACGGCTCGTTGGTCCAGTCGCCGGGGGTGACGATCGACCATGTGCTGGCCGACTCGCGCATGGCGGTGCGGGCGTTCGAAGTGCTGTCGTTACGGCGCACCGATCATCGGCCGGTGTTCGCCGAGCTCAGGCTTCCATGATCGCGATGTCGGCGAACCCTTGCGCACCGGGCATTCATCCTGGCGCGGCTCCGGTGACTCGTACACTTGAGCCGTGGAACAGCCCAAGTTCGAGATTCAAATGCTGCACGACCGGGTCATGATCAAGCTGGAGCAGGAGGCGGAGGAGCGGCGCAGCGGCTCCGGCATCGTCATTCCGGCAACGGTCAAGATGGCCAACCGGCTGTCCTGGGGCGAGGTGTGCGGCGTAGGCACGAACGTGCGCTCGGTCAAAGTGGGCGACAAGGTGCTGTTCAACCCGGAGGACCAGTTCGAGGTGGAGGTGCACGCGCAGGTCTATCTCGTGATGCGCGAGCGCGACCTGCATGCCGTGGCCACCCAGGAGACCGACCACGGGACCGGCCTCTACCTATGACCTGCGGGTGAAGGAGAGCCACAACTCCGCGGCCCACGTCTTGGCCGGGACGCTCGCGAGCACGCGCGTCACCTTCCCGCGCAGGTCTACGACCGCCAGGCGATAGGCGCCCTGGTACGGCAGGACAGCGATGACGTGGCTCTCGTCCCACCAGCCGAACACGGCCTCAGGCCGTACGTGGACCCGCTGGGCGATCGTGCCGGCGATGGGATCCACCAGGCAGAGCTGCTCCTTGAAACGCGACGGGCACCACGTGGCCAGGCGTTTGCCCGACGGCGAGAACGCGTCCTCCGGGCCGGTCGGCAGGCCGACGCCCGCGAGCGTGCGCATGACGGCGCCGTCGGACGGCCGATAGAGACGCAGTCCGGCGCCGTGCCGGGAGACGAGGTTGCCGTCGGGGCTCCACCAGAAGCCCGCGCTCGCGCTCAGACCGGGGATGCGCACCGTGCGGGCGGACTTCGCGGCCACGTCCACGACCGTGAACCCGAGCACCCGCCACGTGCCGCTCACCTTCTGCTCGACGGTGAGCGCGACCTTCTTGCCGTCGCGGGACCAGGAGGCGTAGGAGGCGGTCAGCGGCTTCTTGACCGTGCGGATCGTGGTGGAGTCGCCGGTGGTGCGGTCGGTGACGACGAGGGCGTCGTAGCCGGAGCGGTACGCCGCCGGCACGCCCGCCGCCAGCCGGCCCCCGGGCGCGACGGACACCTCGCCGAGGGTTTTCTCCCAGGCGAAGGCGGCGCCGGTGACGGACCTGAGGTAGGTGCGCTTGGTGCCGAGGCCGTACGCCGTGAGCTGGACGGGATCTCCGGCATTTTCGCGATATTTCATGCCGCCGGTGCCCGGAAGATCCACCGGGGCGGCGGATATGGTCAACGACAGGGCGAGAGCGACTTCGGCGATCACGCCCGCAGAATAGGCGGCTATTGGCCCGATTCCGGGCGGCCATAACGACCGGGTCTAGATGTAACGCTGCGCGATCTCGATGACGTCGAAGCCCAGGGTCAGCAGGCCGAAGTAAACGATCACGCAGGCCGCTGCCAGCGTGACGATGAGCACAATGATGCGGACCGTCCAGCCCTGCCTCTTGTACCACTCCGTCCAGGCGTGCAGCGTGCTCTTGCCGAACTCCAGCACCTTGTGCGCCCAGTGGAACTCCGTGGCCAGCACCGCCAGGCCGGCGAACACCACCAGCCATCCCGGCCCGGGGAACGGCACCATGATGAGGCCGCCCACCACCATGACGGTTCCGATCACGCCGATGACGATCTTCAGCGTCAGCGCGCCCGTGCGCGTGGCCCTGATGCCGTCGAGCCATCCGTGGATGCCACGGCGGCGTCCGGGCATGGCGGACTCCTCGGCGGCCTCCCCCTTGATGACGTCGGCGTCGCCGGTGTCGGAGTTCTTAATCGGCACAACTACCCCCGGCAGCGATCGGTGTGCCCCCCAGGATACGACCCCGTCCGTGTCGTCAACTTGCAGATGACTAGCAAATCACCAAACCATGCGCATCGTAAAATTTACGGCGCATGGCCGCCTGAGCTGCCACCTTTCAGCAAATATCGGTTAATGTCTGCTATGCCCGAGGTTTTGCTGCGTACCGTCACCGGCCCCGTACGGGCGGCCGCCGTCACCGGCGCCGTTCTGCCCCACGAGCACCTGCGTACCGACCTGCGCTGGGCCGTCGGCATCGACTCCGACCCCTACCGCTGGCTCGACGAGGAGGCGTCCGTCACCGCCGAGCTGCGCGAGCTGCGCACGTCCGGCGACCTGGGCCTGGTGGTGGATCTGACCAGCATCGGCATGGGCCGCGACGCGGCCACGCTGGCCCGCGTCGCGGCGAGCGGCCGGGTGCCGGTGATCGCCTCGACGGGTCTGTTCGCGGAGCCGTTCACGGAGGTGCGCGACGAGGACGTGGACACGCTCACCAGGCAGCTCATGTACGAGATCAGCAGCGGCCTGGACGGCACGGGGGTGTTCCCCGGCGTGATCGGCGAGGTCGGCAGCTGGGGTCCCGAGCCCACGCCGCGCGAGGAACGCTGCTTGATCGCCGCCGCCCGCGCGTCCCTGCAGTCCCGCCTGCCCGTCGCCACCCACGGCAAGAACGCCCTGGCCCTGCTGGAGATCCTGCTCGGTGAGAACCTGCCGAGCTCCCGGGTGGCGGTCGGCTACGCCGGCACCGACCTGGGCGCCGCCCGCAAGATCGCCGAGGAGGGCGCGTACGTGAGCCTGAGCGTGCTCGGTCATGGCGCCGACCAGGCGGCCAGGATCGCGCTCGGCCTCATCGAGGACGGTCACGCCGACCGCCTGCTGATCAGCACCGGCGTGAGCCGGGTCGCGCAGCTGCGCAAGTACGGCGGCCCGGGGTATGCCCGGCTGTTCCACGACCTGCTGCCCCGCCTGCGCGACGCGGACACGAGCGAGGACACGATCCGCCTGCTCACCCACGACAACCCGCTGCGGTGGCTGACCTCCGGCTCGGCTTGACCTCAATAGCGCTTGAGGTTGCACGCTGACCGTATGACCTTCACGCGAGCAGAGCTCGAATATCTGGCCACCCAACGGCTGGGGCGCCTGGCGACCGTCTCCCCCGACGGACAGGTCCAGAACAGCCCCACCGGTTTCTTCGTCGACCCCGACGCGGGCACGATCGACATCGGCGGGCACGACCTTGGCAACTCCAAGAAGTTCAAGAACGTCCAGGCAGGGAGCACGGTGGCGTTCGTGGTGGACGATCTCGCCTCGATGAATCCGTGGACGGTGCGGGGCGTCGAGATCCGGGGCACGGCGGAGGCGCTGACGGGGCAGGAGCCGCCGTTCCACGGCTTCTCGAGGGAGATCATCAGGATCAAGCCCAACAAGATCATCTCTTGGGGGCTGGGCGGGCCGATGTCGAACCGGAGGGTGTGAAAACTCGCTAGGATCGGGGCTACGACGGCTCTTGGTCGGGTGGGGGATGGAGACGGAGCACACGCCGAGGGGCGGCCGCCTGCGCAGGCCGCTCTCCGCTCTGTCGCGCCTGACCCGGCTGGGCGACATTCCGGTCGTGCTCATGCTGGCGTGGGCGGGCTGGCTGGCCGTCCCGTGGTCGTTCAGCGGCCTCGCCCAGGCCCGCGCCGCCGCGGCGGCCGCGGCCGACGCCGAGCCGCCCCAGCTCTCCGCGGATGCGGTGACGCAGGCCGGCCCATGGGCGCACCAGGTGGCGTGGAGTCTCCCCGGCCCTCGCCCGGCGCCCCTGACGACGATACGCCGCACGACGTGGGCGGACACGCCCTCAGAAACCTGCGGATCGGCCACCGCGCCGTCCCCGTCCCGCCTGAACGGGACAGTCCCGGCGCCGGCCGGACCGGCCGATGCGGATGCGGTGTCGCTGGAACGGGCGAGGGCACTGGAGCGCGCGAGGATCGCCGGTGAAGTGCATGACGCCGCCGGACACGGGCTGGCGGCCATCGCCATGCAGGCCGGGCTCGCACTCGTCACCCTCGACGACGACCCCGAGCAGGCGCGGCTCTCCCTGCAGGCCATCAGGGAGACCAGCGTGACGGCACTCGCCCAGCTGCGGGCCGCGCTCGACGGCATCGATCAGCCCGACGGCGACCTGACCCGCCTGATCGGCGGCGTGCGGGCGGCGGGCCTGCCGGTGGACCTGGAGCCCGCGCACCCCGCCGTGCCCGGGCATCTACGCGGGACCGTCTACCGGGTGGTGCGCGAGTCCCTCACCAACGTGCTCCGCCACGCGGGCCCGACCAGGGCGCTGGTGCGGGTGTCGAACGATCCGCAGGCCTTCGTGATCGAGGTGGCCGACCGGGGCGTCGGCGCGACGGGCGCGGCGGGCGCGGCGGAGGGCCGAGGGCTCTCGGGGATGCGGACCCGGGTCGCCGAGGCGGGCGGCCATCTCGCCGCCGGACCGCGGGCGGGCGGCGGCTTCCAGGTGATCGCCAGGTTCCCGCAGGGCTCAGCGTGACCGCGCCCGGCTCTGCGCAGGGCGGCAGAGCGGACGCTCCCGGCGCTGCGAAGAGTGTCCGGGTGGCCATTGCCGACGATCAGGCCGTCGTGCGGATGGGGCTGCGGGCGCTCCTGGATCGCGAGCCCGGCATGGAGTGCGTCGGCGAGGCGGCCGACGGGGCGGCGGCGCTGACGCTGATGCGGCGGACCCGCCCCGACGTGCTCCTGCTCGACATCCGCATGCCCGGCATGGACGGCCTGGCCACCCTCCGGGCGATCGCCGAGGACCCGGAGCTGCGGGGCACGAAGATCGTGGTGGTGACCACGTTCGCCGTCGACGAGTACGTCTTCGCCGCCCTCCAGGCCGGCGCCAGCGGTTTCGTGCTGAAGGACAGCGCCCCGGACGAGCTGGTCAACGCGGTCCGCGTGGTCGCCGCCGGTGACGCGCTGCTGTCGCCGGCGATCACCAGGAAGGTGATCGGCCTGTTCGGCCGGCACGGGACGGAGCCGGTCGAGGGCATCGAGACGCTCACGCCCAGGGAGCGGGAGATGGTGGCGTGGGTGGCCACCGGCAGGTCGAACGAGGAGATCGCCAAGGAGCTGGTGATCAGCCCCGACACCGTGCGCACCCACGTCAGCCGGGCCATGGTGAAGCTGCGCGCCAGGGACCGGGCGCAGCTCGTGGTGTTCGCCATGCGCGCCGGCCTGACGGCCCCTCCCTGACACCGCTACTTCAGGAACCCCTCGTAGTTGCGCTGCTGCAGCTGGGCCTCGATCTGCTTGACGGTGTCGAGCCCGACGCCGACCATGATCAGCACGCTGGCCCCACCGAACGGGAAGTTCTGCTGGGTGCCGGGGTCCTTCAGAATCGCGAAGGCCACCAGCGGCAACAACGCGAGCACCCCCAGGTACGCCGCCCCCGGCGCGGTCAGCCGGGACAGCACGTACGCCAGATACCGCGCGGTGGACCGCCCCGGCCGGATGCCGGGCACGAACCCGCCGTAGCGCCGCATGTTGTCGGCCACCTCGTCGGGATTGAAGGTGATCGACACGTAGAAGTAGGCGAACGCCACGATCAGCAGCACGTACACGGACATGTAGAGCGGATGCGTCCCCGAGGTCAGGTTCCGCGCCACCCAGGCCCCCGCCTCGTCCCCGAGCAGCGGCGCCGCGAGCGTCGGCAGGTAGAGCAGCGACGAGGTGAAGATGACCGGGACGATGCCCGCCTGGTTCACCTTGAGCGGGATGTACGTGCTGCTCCCGCCGTACATGCGCCGTCCCACCATGCGCTTGGCGTACTGCACCGGCACCCGCCGCTGCGCCTGCTCCACGAACACCACGGCCGCCACCAGGAACAACCCCGCCACGATCATCACCACGGCGCCGACCGGCGTCAGCACGAAGATCTTCGCCATGTACCCCGGGAAGACGGCGACGACCTGGGTGAACATGAGCAGCGACATGCCGTTGCCGATCCCCCGATCGGTGATCAGCTCGCCCAGCCACATGACCACGCAGGCCCCCGCCACCATGGTCAGCACGAGCACGGCGGAGGAGAGCAGGCCGTCGTCCCTCAGCAGCGGACGGGCGCAGCCGGGCAGCAGCTGACCGGTGCGGGCCAGCGCGACGACGGTGCCGGCGTTCAGCAGGGCGAGCGCGACGGTCAGGTACCGCGTGTACTGGGTGATCTTCGCCTGCCCCCGCTGCCCCTCCTTCCTCAGCGCGTCCAGGTGCGGCACCAGCACGGCGAAGAGCTGCATGACGATGCTGGCGGTGATGTAGGGCATCACGCCGAGCGCGAACACCGACAGCTGCAACATCGCGCCCCCGCTGAGCATCTGCGCCAGGTCGAAGAGCCCGCCGTCGGCCGTGCTCACACATTCCCGCACCGCCACCACGTCCACCCCCGGCGACGGCATGACCTGCCCCAGCCGGAACAGCGCGATGAGCGCGAGCGTGAACAGCAGCTTCTTACGCAGGTCGGGCACGCGGAACGCCCTGATCAACACGGTCAGCATGGACACCGAGTCTGACCGGCGGGCCCCCGGACGTCGTCCGCCCAGCCGAGGCACCGGCGTACGCAGATCTGCGTAGGCGCGGCTGTGGCAGGCCGCTGGGCGTGACGGCCGCCCTATGTTTGACCCCATGAGCACTGTCTGGGTGATCAGCGGTCCGCCGGGCGCGGGCAAGTCCACGGTGGCGGCCGAGCTGCTCGCCCGCCTGTCCCCCGTGCCCGCCGTGCTCGACAAGGACACCGCGTACGGCGACTTCGTGGCGGAGGTCCTGCGCGCCCACGGCAGGCCGGACGGCGAACGCGAGGGACCTTGGTACGACCAGCACATCAAGCGCCACGAATACGCCGGCCTGACCAGGCTGGCCAGGCAGATCCGCGGGCACGGCTGCCCGGTGCTGCTCGACGGCCCGTTCACCACCCAGGTCCACGACGCCGCCAGGTGGGCGGAGTGGGTGACGGAGCTGGGCGGCCCGCCGGTGCGGCTGCTCTGGGTGCGTTCCGACGGCCCGACCCTGCGTGAGCGCCTCACCGCCAGGGGGTACGGCAGGGACGCGGGCAAGCTGGCGGCGTTCGCCGACTATCTGCGGAACATCCGGGTGGACGAGCCGCCGGTCGTCCCGTACCTGGAGATCGACAACCGGTGCGGCGCGCCGCCGGTCGGCGAGCAGCTCACGGCGGCGGGCATCCCGGCTCAGACCAGCCGGTAGTCCTCGTCCCGGACGTCCAGGATCGCCATGTGACCGGGCAGGTGCCCGATCGCGTAGTCGACGCCGCTGGCCATGATCGCCGCCTGCGGCGTCACCCCGCACGCCCAGAACAGCGGCACCTCGCCGGCGCGCACCTCCACCGGGTCACCGAAGTCCGGCCGGGCCAGGTCGCCGATGCCGATCGCGGCGGGGTCGCCGATGTGCACCGGTGCCCCGTGCACCCGCGGGTAGCGCCCGCTCACCTCGACGGCGGTTTTCACCAGCTCCTCCGGCACCGGCCGCATCGACACGACCAGCGGCCCGGACAGGCTGCCCGACGCCTCGCACGGAACGTTGGTGACGTACATCGGCACGTTCGTCCCCAGCTCCAGGTGCCGCACCGGCACCCCGGCCGCGAGCAGCGCCCGCTCGAAGGTGAAGCTGCAGCCGATGAGGAACGGCACGAGGTCCGCACGCCACTCCTCCACCACCTCGTCGAGGTCGGCGACCGGGCGGCCGTCCCGGTAGAGCCGGTATCCCGGCAGGTCGGTACGGAGATCACCGGTGAACAGAGCCGTGGACCAGGCGCCCGGCTCGCCCACGTCGAGCACCGGACACGCCTGGGGGTTGTGGTGGGCGAACAGCAGCAGCTCGTACCGCAGCCGCGCGGGCACGGCGATCAGGTTGGCCTGCGTCCAGCCCCGGCACCAGCCCGCGGTGGGCACCCGCTCGCCGGTGCGGAACCGCTCCCGCGCCTGCGCCGGGGTCAGATCGGCGACGTCCACAGACACGACATTACGCCTCTTGGGTGATGTTGTGACTTTCCCGGGTAGCGGGTGCGGGTGCGGCTTGACGTGAACGTCCTCGACTACCTCCTCATCGCCCTCTATTTCGCCACCGTGATCGGGATCGGCTTCGCCGCGCGCAGCCGGATCAGCACCAGCCTGGATTTCTTCCTGGCCGGCCGAGGGCTGCCGGCGTGGGTGACCGGCCTGGCGTTCGTGTCGGCGAACCTGGGCGCGATCGAGATCCTGGGCATGGCGGCCAACGGCGCCCAGTACGGCGCGATGACCGTGCACTACTACTGGATCGGCGCGGTCCCGGCGATGGTGTTCCTCGGCATCGTGATGATGCCGTTCTACTACCGCTCCAGGGTCCGCAGTGTGCCCGAGTTCCTGCGCCGGCGGTTCAACGGGGCCACGCAGCTGCTGAACGCGATCACGTTCGCGGTCGCGCAGATCCTCATCGCCGGGGTGAACCTGTACGCGCTGGCGCTGGTCATGGAAGCCCTGCTGGGCTGGCCGCTGCCGGTCTCGGTGGTGATCTCGGCGATGATCGTGCTGACGTACATCACGCTCGGCGGGCTCTCCTCGGCCATCTACAACGAGGTCCTGCAGTTCTTCGTGATCCTCGCCGGCCTGATCCCGCTGACCGTGCTCGGGCTGATGAAGGTGGGCGGGATCACCGGCCTGTTCGACAGAGTGCGGCAGAGCACACTCGGCGAGGGCGGCCTGCACTCGTGGGCGGGGATGGGCACGGGCGAGAACCCGATGCAGGCGCACTGGATCGGCATCGTGTTCGGGCTCGGCTTCGTGCTGTCGTTCGGCTACTGGACGACGAACTTCGCCGAGGTGCAGCGGGCGTTGTCGGCCAGGAACACGAACGCGGCCCGGATGACGCCCATCATCGCCGCGTTCCCGAAGATCTTCATCCCGCTGGTGACGGTGCTGCCGGGCATGATCGCGCTGGTGCTCTTCAGCGATCTGGGCCGCGGGCAGGCGTACAACAACGCGATCCCGCTGCTGATGCGCGACCTGCTGCCGAACGGGGTGCTGGGGGTCGCGGTGACCGGGCTGCTGGCGTCGTTCATGGCGGGGATGGCGGCCAACATCAGCGGGTTCAACACGGTGTTCACCAACGACATCTGGCAGGCGCATCTGGTGCGGGACCGCGACGACGACTACTACGTGCGGGTGGGCCGGATCGCGACCGTGGTGGGCGTGGCGATGGGGGTGGGGACGGCGTTCATCGCCGCCGGCTACTCCAACATCATGAACTACCTGCAGGCGCTGTTCTCGTTCTTCAACGCGCCGCTGTTCGCGACGTTCATCGTGGGCCTGTTCTGGCGGCGGATGACGCCGTGGGCCGGCTTCTGGGGGCTGCTCGCGGGCACGCTCGCCGCGTTCGCGTCGTACATCCTGTACAAGAGCGGGTACGTGGACTTCGGCACCGAGCTGAACGCCAGCTTCTGGGGCGCGGGCCTGGCGTTCGCCGTGGACGTGGTGGTGTCCGTGGTGGTCACGCTGGTCACGACGCAGAAGCCGCAGGAGGAGCTGCGCGGGCTCGTCTACGGGCTCAGCGACGTCACCATCGAGGACGACGCGCTGGCCGGGGACGCCAGGTGGTACCGCTCGCCGGTGCTGCTGGGCACCGGCGCCCTCGTCCTGGCGGCCGTGATGTACGGAGTGATCATATGAGTGACATCCGGATGGTGATCGGCGGGCTGTTCCTGATCTACGGCGTGATCCTCATCATCGCCGGCGTCCTGGGCAGCGCCGTGAACCTGTGGACCGGGCTGGTCATGGCGGTGTTCGGCGGCACGTTCGTGGTGTGGGCCCGGGTCAGACGGATCTGACCGGCTCCTGGGCCTTCTTGGTCGTACGCCTCGCGCGCGGCGATGACGTCGTCGGCGTGCTCCCCCGCCCACGCGCCGATGGCCCGCAACACGCCCATGGCGCTGGTGCCGAGGCCGGTCAGCGCGTAGTCCACCCGCGGCGGGATCGTCGGATAGACCGTGCGGCTGACCAGGCCGTCCCGCTCCAGCGTGCGCAGGGTCTGGGAGAGCATCTTCTGGGTGATGCCGTCGAGCATCCTGCGCAGCTCGTTGAAGCGCCTGGGGCCGTCGAGCAGCGCGCCCAGCACCAGGCCCGTCCACTTGCTGGTGAAGATCTCGAGAACCGTGTTGGGCTTGCACGCCCGGAGGAACGCCTCGGCGCCGCCGTACTGCCGGAGATCCGGAAACCTGGTATCCATGAGGTACCTGAATACCAAACAAGTGCCTTCTTCACAACGGATACCAGGGGCCAGCAGCATGTGTGTCATGCGTGCTGTTACTTATCGCTCCTTCGGGGAGCCTGACGTTCTGGAGATCGCCGAGGTGGCGCGGCCCGTGCCGCAGGCGCACGAGGTGCTCGTACGGGTGCGGGCGGCGGGCGTCAACCCGCCCGACTGGAAGCTGCGGCGGGTCCCCTACCCGCCCGACTACGTCGATCTGCCGCTGACTCCCGGGTGGGACATCTCGGGCGTGGTCGAGGAGGCCGGCGAGTACGTCGGCCGGTTCAAGCCCGGGGACGAGGTCTTCGGGATGGTCGATTTCCCGCTCTACGCCGGCGCGTACGCCGAGTACGTGGTGGCCAGGCCGCGGCAGTTCGCCCGCAAGCCGGACGGGGTCGATCACGTGCAGGCCGCGGCGCTGCCGATGCCGGCGCTGACCGCCTGGCAGGCGTTCGAGGACGTCGCGGAGGTCACGGCGGGGCAGCGGGTGCTCGTCCACGGGGCCGCCGGGGGCGTCGGCCACCTGGCCGTGCAGCTGGCCAAACTACGCGGCGCGTACGTGATCGGCACGGCGCGGGCCGCCAAGCACGCGTTCGTGCAGGGGGTGGGGGCGGACGAGGTGATCGACTACACCGCCGTGGACTTCGCCCGTGCGGTCTCCGACGTGGACGTCGTGCTCGACATGGTCGGCAAGGACTATCCGGCCAGGTCGCTTCCCGTGTTGCGGCCCGGGGGCGCGTTCATCGGCGCCGCGGGGATGACGCCCGAGGACGTGGCCGCATACGAGCGGGCAGGGCTGCGCTCCGGCGTGTTCATCGTGGAGCCCGACCACGCGGCGCTGGAGTCGATCGCCGCCCTGGTGGCGGAGGGGCGGCTGGCCGCGCACGTGGACCGGGTGTTCCCGCTGGCCGAGGCCGCGAAGGCGCACGCGCTGATGGAAGGCGGCGACTTCGTCGGCAAGCTGGTCCTGGAGGTGTGACGCCCAGAGACCGATCAGTACTCGACCTCGAACGTGTGCGGCCCCAGCCCGTACCCGTCGCCCTTGGGCACCACATACCCGTGCCCGACCAGCCGCGCCAGGCTCCCGCGCAGGTCTTCCTCGGCCATCCCCGACGCCCGGATCAGCCCGTCGAGGTCCGCGTGGCCCTTCTCCACGGCTTGGGACGCCACGGCCTCGTACACATGGATGTCGACGTCCGACAACGCCTGCACATCGTGAGCTTCGGACATCAGCGCTGCCTCGCTCCCTCCCTCAATCTGAAGGGGTCGACCTCACGATCCGGGTACCGGCGGAGGTATTCGGACTCGAGCTCGTTGGTGCGGGACGTGTGCATGGCCAGGGCGTCGTCGGAGCCGTGGAAGAAGGTGTCGCTCCTCGTGGCGTGCAGCTGACGCAGCTCGCGTACCAGGTCATCGTCGCTGAGCTGGGCCGGGTCTATTCCCATCGTCGTCATGGGTTTCCCTCTACCCCAGAGTCCCCCGACAATATCTGTCATATTTCCTGACATATAGGGATTGTCTGTAAGATGTCCGGGCTTTACCTTCCCGTTATGGACCTCGAGCTCAGGCACCTCAGGATCGTCCGCGCGGTCGCGGACGCGGGAAGTGTGAGCAAGGCCGCGTCCCTACTCGGGCTGGCACAACCGGCCCTGACCGCCCAGCTCAAGCGTATCGAGAGGGTGCTCGGCGGCGCCCTCTTCGAACGCGACCGCCACGGCGCCAGGCCCACCCGCCTCGGCGAACTCGTGCTCGCCAGGGCACGGGTGCTCCTCCCCGCTGCCAAAGAACTGCAGGAGGAGGCCGTACGATTCGCCCACGCCCCCTCCCCCGGCTTCCGCATCGGCGCCACCAACGGGCCGATACTCGGCGGTCTGGTCGACCGGCTGGCCGCCGAGCGCCAGGTCAGCACGTACACGTCCTGGTCGGCACACGAGCTGGCCGGCATGGTCGAGCTCGGCCGCCTCGACTACGTGCTGACGGGCGCCTGCGGCGACTCCGGCACCCCCACCGGCTCGCTCGTGTGGGAGACGATCAGCCTCGACCCCGTCTTCTGCCTGGTCGCCGAGGCCCACCCCGCCGCCAGGGAGAAGGAGGTGGAGCTGGCCGATCTCGCCCGCGAGCAGTGGGCGGTGACGCCCGGCGACGGCTGTTTCGCCGACTGCTTCGCGATGGCGTGCGCCCGCGCCGGGTTCACCCCCGGCACGATCTACGAGACGGACGTGTCGACGTGCACGCACCTCGCGCAGGTCGGCCGCGCCGTGGTGCTCTGCCAGGCCACCCACCAGGCCGCCCAGGGGCTCGTCATGGTCCCGCTCGCGGGCGCGCCGCTGCGCTGGCGGCAGCTCCTCGGCCGCCACCCCACCGCACCCGATGCCGCCTGGGTGGTGGCACAGGCCAAGGAGGCCCACAAGGAGGCCGTACGCCGGAGCCCGGTCTACCACGACTGGCTGGTACGAAATCCGGGATATGGCACCGCGCCATAACACGGTGATAGGGGCAAAGTAGTACTCCTCCGCTTCTGGGTCCGCCGTTACCGTGACGGCACCCCCAGCAGCGAGGAGACCATCATGCTTCGCACCCCGGCGCTGATCGCGATCGCGATCGGCGCGTTAGTCGTGACGGCCACCCCCGCCGTCTCCGCATCCTCCTCCACCGTTTCTTCTGCCGGTTCTTCTGCCGGGAAGCCGCCCTCTGGCGTGGTGGACGCGCTGGAACGCGATCTCGGCATCACCGAAGCCCAGGTGATCAACCGCCTGGCGAACGAGGCGCGCGGCAACTCCGCCGCCCCGGCCCTGCGCAAGAAGCTCGGCGACCGCTTCGCCGGCATCTGGTACGAAGGCGCCGAGAGCACCTTCGTCGTGGCCAGCGTCGACCCGGCCGACGCCGCCGAGATCCGCCGCGCGGGCGGCGTGGCCCGCATCGTGCCGCGGACGCTGGCCCAGCTCTCCGCCGTCAAGGACAGCTTGGACCGGACCGCGCCGCCCGCCGCCGTCCACAGCTGGGCCATCTCGCCCCAGGACAACTCGGTCGTCGTGGCGGCGAACGACACGGCGGCGGCACAGTCCTGGATCACCGCCAGCGGCGTGGACGCGGCGGCCGTCAAGGTCGAGCCGTCGGCCGAGCGACCGCGCCTGTTCTACGACATCCGGGGCGGGGACGCGTACTACACCTCGGAGGGTTACCGCTGCTCCGTCGGCTTCGCCGCCAGGCGCGGCACCCAGCTCGGCTTCACCACCGCGGGCCACTGCGGCGCCACGGGCGTGACCACGACCGGCTACAACCGGGTGGCGCAGGGCACGGTCCAGATCTCGTCCTTCCCCGGCAACGACTACGCGTGGGTCGCCACCAACTCACAGTGGACCGCCCCCGGCGTCGTGAACGGCTACAGCGCCGGAATCCTCCCGGTACGCGGCGCCACCGTCACCCAGCCCCAGGGCTCGGTCTGCCGCTCCGGCTCGACCACGCAGTGGCGCTGCGGCACGGTGACCGCGCTCAACGCCACCGTCAACTACCCGGAGGGCACCGTGACCGGGCTGACGCGTACCACGGTGTGCGCCGAGGGCGGCGACTCGGGCGGCTCGTTCATCTCGGGCGACCAGGCGCAGGGCATGACCTCTGGCGGCTCGGGCAACTGCACCGTGGGCGGCACCACGTACTTCCAGCCCGTGGGCGAGATCCTCTCCGTGGGCGGCTTGACCCTGGTCACCGCCGGGGGCACCGACCCGCCGCCGACCGGGTGCCAGGGCCTTGAGGAGACCTACAGCGGGTCGCTGACCTCGAACGCGAGCGCGTACCAGCCGAACGGCTCCTACTACCAGGCGACGGTGTCCGGCACCCACTCCGCCTGCCTCGACGGTCCGAACGGTGCGGACTTCGATGTGTACCTCCAGAAGTGGAATGGCTCGTCATGGTCCGTGGTGGCCAGAGGCGACAGCCCGAATCCCGACGAGACGATCAGCTACAACGGCACCGCCGGTTACTACCGGTATCGGGTGCACGCTTACAGCGGGTCGGGCTCGTACACGCTGGGCCTGAGCCGCCCATGACGGTTTACTCCAGCTGAGAAGCGGTCGGCGAGGCCGGGGCGATGACCACGCCCCGGCCTCGCCACGCCTACCTAGATCCGATTGCTGAGGCTGCGGAGCAGGAGCCCGAAGCCGCGAGTGGCAAGACGCGGCGGTGTGGCACCGTTCATCCGGATGAGGTGCTCGCTCTGCATCACCGTCCTGGGGCCGGACACCGCGAGGGCGCGTGAGGCGACCGTGGAGGCCAGGGCCGCCCGCCGCCTCCTCCTGGAGGAGTACACGCCTACGACCGCACGCGGATCGGGTACGGTGCCCAGGCACTCCACCAGCGTCGCCACGTCCTCGAGCGCCTGGTTCGTGCCGTGCGCCATGACGGGCGGCATTCCGTGCGCCGCGTCCCCGAGCAGCACGCACCGCCCGTCCCCCCAGCGGCGCGGCACCTTGTGCCGGGTGTGCGGGAACACCTCGGCGTCACCGTCCTCCAGCGACGCCAGAACCTGCTCGACCGGCGCACCCCAGCCGGCGAACCGGCGGCGGAGCATCTCCAGCGGCTTGTCCTCCGGCGGCGCGCCCGGCGACCACGGCACGTCGAAGAACCACTGCATGAGCCCGTCGCCCGCGCCCATGAACCCGAAGTCGCCCTGCCGGCCGACCATCAACGTCGTGGTCGAACCGGGATCGAACGGAGCCGGCGTCAGACCCTGCCAGACCGCCGCACCGGTCAGGCCCGCCTGACCACCGCCCAGCACAAGGGTGCGTACCCGCGAGTGCACCCCGTCGGCCCCGACCAGGAAGTCACCGCTGTATTCCTGACCTTCATCCGTCCGCACCCGTACACCGTCGCCGTCGGCCCGCAGATCCATGACCCGCACGCCGAACCGTACGGTCCCCTCCGGCAGCCCGCTCGCCAGCAGCGTGATCAGCGACCCGCGCGGGATCACTCGCGCCGCCGACCCGAACCGCTCCGCCAGAGCTTCCAGGTCGAACTCCAGCACGTGGCGTCCGCTCGCGGTCCGCAGGCACAAGGTCGTCAGCCGCTGCCCCGCCCCCTCCAGCCCCACGCCGAGATCGCCGAGGATCGCCGTACCGTTGCACCACAACGTGATGGCCCCACCCCCGAGACGCAGCCCTTGCGCCTGTTCCAGCACCACGACCTCGTGCCCCGCGGCGATCAACCCCCGCGCCGCCGCGAGCCCGCTGATCCCCGCCCCCACCACAAGCACCCGCACCGGCGACCTCCCGACTAGCTCTACATAAAGTAGTACTACTTGTTATAGAGCATCCGACCGATCGGCCTCAAGATCCCGACGAGGCGCCAGGCGCACAGGCGCCGCAAGCGCTCAGTGAGCGGATACGATCGGCGCAGGGGTCCACCAACGTTGCGGAGCATGGAATGATGTCCGGGAGACCTTGTCTCCCGTCCGGCGGGGCACCAGAACGGGATCGAAATGCTCTAGCCTTAGCCATGCACGAGGCTCGGCATGCTCGGCTCGACCCCTGCCGTGCTTCACACAACTGAATCCAGGGGCGGTAGCTCAGCCGGTCAGAGCATCGGACTCATAATCCGTGGGTCGTGGGTTCAAGTCCCACCCGCCCTACTTTTCAGACCAGCCCGAACTCCTGTCTGACCTGCGGTAACGGCTGTCCGCCGACGCTCGGCGTGTGCCACGGTGTGCCAGTCGCGGCCCGCGAGTGCCACCACTCGCGGAATATACGCGGAATGATCTCGCCGCCCGTGGCCGCCGCTTATGTGGGCGGGGCCAAGTGACGGCGGCCGCCAGCGCGGCGTGTCAAGATCAGGCGTCGACCCGCACACCCGGCGGTGGCGTCGCGCCTTCCTCCAGATCGTTTCCACAGGGACATGTGCAGGTTCCTCGTTCGCTGCTGCGCTCGCCTTCGCACAATGCCCTGGCGGTAGCCGCGTGGGCGATGTACGAGACGCTGATGCCCCGCGCCCTGGGCGGCGGGCGAGCTCCGGCGTACGCGCGGCGCTGCTGGGTGGCCGACGCGCTGGGCGTGAACGAGAAGACCTTGGACAGCGCACGCCGCCAGCTGCTCGCTGACGGCGCAAGCGGGCCGTGGCTGGCCCGCTCCCGTCCGCTCGGGGCCAAGCGGGCGGTCCGGCACGCTGCGCTACAGCTGCCCCGCGAGACCGGCGACCCGTACGTGGAGGTGCCGGCCTGGACGCTGAATCTGCTGTCGGCCTCCAGCGAATCCGATCGGCGCATCTCCCCCGCCGCATGGCGGTTGTACGCACTGGTGCTGGCCAACCACAAGGACGCTGACCAGCCGCTGGAGACCTCCGTCGGCCACCTCGGCAGCCTACTGGACGCCTCAGCCGACACCGGCCGGCGCAGGCTCGGTGAACTGGAACGCGCAGGCCTGACCGAGGTCACCCAGCGCCGCGGCGGCCGCCTCCTCGTACGCCCCGTGCGAGACCCGGACGAGGCCGCCACAGTGGCTGTCACATATGCCACACAAGGCCGTCAGCACACCACCAGCCCCTCGCACCCCAGAGCATTCACCCCTGGCAAGACCGGGCAGTCACCCCTCGCAAATGCGGGCAGTCCACAGAAGGCACATGATCATAAGACATCACAGCTGGACGCATCTCGACCTCCCGCCGCAGGCGACCTGCAGTCCGTAGGCGGCCAGGCGCCCGAAGCAGGAAGAGAAGTTTCCCCAACGCACGCCATGCCGAGGGCGGCGCGGGACTCAGCGACGGCGCGGCAGGCCGCCCAGCTCTATCGCCATGCCCTGCCGACGACGCTGGCCCAAGCCATCCCAGCGTTCGGCCAGCGGCGCGTGCTGGCCGAGATCGCCGCCGAGCTCGCCATCCGCACACCGGCCGAGCTGGCCGAGCGGATCCGCCGGCGCTCCGAGCCATGGCGGTGGCGCGAGGACATCGCCGACGTCACCGCAGTGGCCATCACCATCGTCCGCCGCGGCTACCACTGCCCCGACGTCCGGTGCGAAGACCACCACCGGCTCGACACCGGCCAGCCGTGTGCAGCCTGCACCGAGATCGCAGCCGAGGTCGTCCGCCGACGTGCCAGGGCCTTGAGTCCCGGTGAGCGGGCCTGCGTAGTTGCCGCAGCGAGTGTGTCAGCTCCTCCACCGGTCCATGAGGTGACTACCGCGGCGGACGCTACCGCAAGGCTTGGCAGCCCACCCTACGAGGATCCTGCCTATCAGGCCGCTCGAGCCAAGGTGCGCGCCCTTGGTCGCCGCGAGCTCGGGAAGGCGATCGTCGCCGAGCGCCCGGGCCGCGGCGAGGTGACCAGGTGACCACTCCGGTGACTCCGAACCGCCTGCCTCCACACTGGCCGCTTGCTGGCCCAACTGACGGCTACGGCATGGCCAAGCACCACACACGCGCCCACAACCTCCTATGCCGTCTATCGCGAATCGCGAATGGCTATAGTCGCTTTGTGACGTTGAACGAGCTGAGACCCCTGTCGTCGGCCTTGTTCGGCCACCGCTATCGGCTGGAGATGCTGGCGGCCCTCGTGAAGGAGGAGACGCGCGGCGGGTTGTGTATCAGTCAGCTCGCCAACCGCTGCAAAGTGTCATCGAGCGTCTACTATCCGTCGCTAAAATTGCTCGTCTCGGCTGGAGTGGTCCGCAGGGTGAGCAGGGCGGACAGTGACGCGAGGGTGTATTACCTGCCAACGGGGAACCCGGTATGGACGGGCTTGCGGAGAATGGTGGAGGATCTTGGGGTGGAGATCGAGCTTCATGGCACGTCCGACCGCCTTCCGGAGGTGGCCGGATGATCTCCGCATCTACATTGGTCAGGTTTTCGGGATCGACGCCACGTCCCGCCGCCGCCGACGTTGCGGTTACCCGCCTGCGCCTGTTCGACACCTCGGTCTGGATGGCCTATCGACGCGACGATGTCGAGTGGGCTCGCCGCGCACAGGTCGGTCTCGGTGCCGTGCTCGCGTGGGACTTGCTGGACCTACTCATGGCGCTGCCGGAGGGATTTCCCGTTCCGCTCAGGTCCCTGCCTCGCTCGCACAAGCGCCGCTTGTACCGCGCTCCGGGTGGGGTCGCGACGATCACAGCGGACACGGTCACGCGCCACATCGTTCCGCCGGTTACTCCGCTGTTGGCCGTGGTGACTGCTACGGATTTGCACGATGGGCTGGTTCGTGCTTCTCGCTTCGCCGCCTACTGCAGCCGCATGACCCTTGTCCCGTCCGTGCCGGGTAACCGGCACGAGGAGCTGGCAATGGCCGACCTGTATGGCATCGGCGTGGCGGTCGTTGATCAGCGACCTGCCCGAGTCCTGGTCGAACCAGAGTCTCTGACCGACTGGCAGCCGACCACTGCGTGGTGGCGTTTCACTGAAACCATCTACCGTCAGGCGACGGGAAAACTCGGGGTCTGAGGTCAGGCGTTGGCGACGACGTCAGTCGGCCAGGCCGGCAGCGTGGCCCAAGCCTCGACTGGGGACTGCGGCTTGAACTCCTCCAGTCGATTGAGCAGGCGGCTGAAGATCGTGTGGTGATCGACTGCGTCCTTGCAGCGCTTACGCCAGTAGATGGCCCGGTCTCGTATGGTCGGAGCATCGAGGATGTCGCGTGCCCATGTCGACCACACGGCGATCGCATGCACGATGGCTTCTTCCTGATCGTCTCGGCTCAGGAACCTGCTGAGACGCTGGCCGCCCGGGTTCTGGGCGGAGCAGACGGTGCAGAAACATCGAGGTGTGGCACCCGGCCGCGCACCGAACTCCTCAGCGATCTTGCTGCCCTTCCAGAAGCAGGCAAGTTCGGGGATCAGGACGCTGGGAGACGGGTTCTTGCTGAAGGCGAAGGGCTTTTCGGTGGGGTCGATCGCGTGGCGGAGACTGCCCCCGGTCCCGATGGCGCCGGCGAAGGCGCCGTGTGCGACGAGGTCGAGGGCGTTGAAGTCTGTCCGGATCGGCATCAGGGGGATGGTGGCGGCAAGGGTCCGCAGGTTGGGGATGATCTGCTTGTTCTGGTCGAGGGGGTCGCCTTGGCGGCCCAGGGCCAGCGCCACCGGCCCCTCCAAGTGCTGGAGGACGGCCAAAGTCTGGCTGAAGTACCTGGGGCCGAGCAGCGAGATGTGCAACGGGACGACCAGCATCGCGTTGCTGTGCTTGAGCTGCTTGAACTTCTCGACGGCGGCCTTGAGGACGTCGATGGTGGCGATGAAGCCGCTAGGCGTCAGCGCCGTCGCCGCGCCGGCTTCGAGCTGCTCGTCGAGAACGTCTCCGAGGGACACCGACCAGAGTCTGCCCTCAGGTACTCGGAATGGCGCATCGCAGGTGGCGGTGTACTTCTCCTTGCCCTCGACGTCCTTGCCGTCGTACACCGCCGGGTCGATCATGAACACAACGTCGCGGTCGCGGCTTGCCAGGTCGAGCTGGATGCCCTTGCGCGGGTTTACACCCGCGATCACCAGCCCCGACCGCTGCCGATCCAGGAACGGCCGGACAAGCTCGATCCTGCTCGCCTGCGTGTAGACCATGACCCGGTTGAGGAGGGTAGCCGCGGGGCCGTCCGGGACGTCAGGGGAGCGTCGGGTCGCGAGGGCTGCCCACCGAGCCTCCAGGTCCGAACGAGCGTCGACCCCCGAGCTGGCCCCGTCGGTGGGGCCATCCTGCCGATTCGTCATCAGCTGCTTCCTCAGATGTGTGGAACCACGTCGTTACCGAACAGCTCACGCAGTTTGTCTGTAGTTGTTCCAGCTGCGGCAGCGGCGGCGTCTGCCCCACCGGCTGCCTTCACCGCGGCCTGGACCAGAGCCGGGACCACCACGGGTCGCTCGGCGGGCAGCGGCTCAGGCTCGCCGGTTCGCCAGCCGAGCGCCGAGATCTGGGCGTTGATGCTGCGATACCGCGAGTCGCTGATCACTGCGAGATCCACTGCTCGGCGAAGCACCTCGGCTGCGGAGATTCGCCAGGTGGACTTGAGCTGCAAGAGCCGCGCCGGCGTGATCGGCGCAGCCCGCAGGTCATTCCTCAGTTCTGCCGATGGAGCGAGTAGTTCTGCCGAGAACCGCTGGGCCATTTCTTCGACGTCCTCGTCCGGATCCGGGGAGCACGCCACGTGGCCGAGCTCGTGACCCAGCGTGAATCTCTGGCGATCGGTGGGGGCGTCGGTATTGATCACGAAGAGTGGGGCCTCCCCGGGAGGATGCAGGCTGGTCGCGTCGACCTCGCGTCCTCCTAGGGACATCGGCACCACCAGTGCGCCCATGCGTTCAGCGATCGCCGTGACCGACTCGACCGCGCCCCGGCCAAGCCCGAGCTCGGAGCGCACGGCCTGAGCGACCTCGTCCGCGCCGTCCATGCCTCCTACATGCATCGGAGTCCAAGTGAACTCCGGCAGCCTCTGCCCCGCGACCTCTGCGAGGCGCTGTAGGTAGAGGCGGAGCAGGTTGACCCGGGCGTGGAGCGTCCGCAGCGTCGAGGCTTTGGTCGAGGCACGGTTCCGGTGGTAAAGGCATCCCTCGCCCAGTGACCATATCTTGGAGTCGGCTGTCAGTAGATCCGGCGTGCACTCCAATGCGGTCGCGAACACCTCCAGTCGATCCCCGCTGACCGTCAGGGCGCCCTTTTCCACCCGGGACACATACCCCTGACTGATCTTGGGGTGGGCGCCCATGATCTTGGTGAGCCGGTCGGCGAGCTGGGCCTGCGTCAGCTCCAGGGCCTCGCGCGCCGCGACCAGCAACTGCTGGTTCGCCACGGGCTCATCCAACGGGAACAACGCATCCATGGGTGCGAGTGTAGCGGATGAGTCGACAAAAAATCGCGAAAATATTCCGGAAGGAATTCGGGTCTCGATGCGGCCAGCGGCGATGCGTCTCAAGAAGTCGCTCCAGGCGGTGCGTTGCTACCCGGGCTTTCCGGCGGGCGTCCGGCACGAGATGCTTCGAGCTGGGCGCGGCTTAGTACGGTGCCTTTTGGCCAGTCGGTTTCGGTGAGGGCGTCCAAGCCCTCGGGAGCTCCAGAGGCGCCACGCGCTCCGGGCGCGTTGATGTCGTCGAGCAAGTGGTGTATCAGTAGCGCCAGCGTCCCGGGGCCAACTCCTGGATAGCCCCAGCTGAGGCCGTAGTAGGAGTGCTTGGGCGCGGGGTAGAGGATGCCGTCTTGGGTGCGCACCCAGATGGTCTGATCCAAGATGATCTCGGCCAGAGGGCTGCTGGCGGGCAGCCTACGTGGGATGGCGGTGTCCATGTTTCCGGTGGGGGTGCGCATGACTGGAGCGTCGGTTTCGGGGTCGATCAGGCATCCTGCGTCCCCGTCCGTCCAGTGGCCGTGGTGCATGATTTCGAAAGCTGCGGTGCGTGTGCTAGGTACCAGGCGCCGGGCCCATTCGGCACCGCAGGTGGTACGGGTATCGATGGTTTCCGGGTTGCTGTAGGGAAAATCGTCGCCACCGTCCCACTTCATCGCCTCCTGGACGCACTGCAGCGCAAGGATGTCGTCGCGGCCGAGGATCTCCAGCCATCCGACGCGCCGCACCGCTTCATCGAGGTCGGAGCTGTCGACGTCGGGCACGTTCAAGGGAATGGCGGCCACCACGGTGGTGCCCGGCTCAACGGCGTCGGCCAGCATCTGCAAGTCCCCCTCGGCCGAGGTGCTGGCGCGATGCTGGGCGATCCTGGCGAGGTTCACCAAGACCTGTTGCGCCGGACTGCCATCGTCGAGAACGGCAGCCAGCCGCAGCAGCGGCACGACATTCAGCTCGGGAATGGTGGCGGCGGACGCCTTGGCGGCGGCTGGCCGCCAGGCGGTCAGCAGATCGCCGATGCGCAGCATGTATGGCCAGTATGGCGCTGGTTGACCGAGTATGCGGGACAGCTGTGGCCATGCGGGCTCGTAGACGACGCCGGTGTCGGGCAGGATCGCTTGCAGCGCAGGGCCGAAGGCGGTGAAGTCGCTGCGAACGGCCACGATCGCCGCAGCCTCGGCGCCGACTTCGTAGCGGGCTCGCTGCAGGGCGGTTTCATGGGCGTATTCCGGGTCGGGCCATACCAGCCACAGCGGGCCAAGCTGGGTATGCCAGCACAGAAGGGTGGCACGCTCCATCCGGTGGCTTCCGTCGTAGGGCGCCGGCGCGGTGGCATCTGGCCAGTAGGTGACCGGGATGCGGCTGGCCAGCTCGCGGGCAGCATGGGTGGCTGCCCACCGATAGACGTCGCTTTCGCGCCATCTCGGATGTCCGTTGTGTTGGCTGGTATGTGCAGGGAAGACGCCTGTCCGGATCCGCCACCACAACAACGGCCGCGGCCAGCCGAGCAAGCGGGCGCATCCGGACAAGTCGTGCAGGGGAGAGTGGTCCACGCGGGGATGCTGGTCGGTGCTCATCGCGTCTCCACCTGCACGATCCCTGCCGAGATGCCCCGCCATGCTTGACTCGGGTCTGTGCCGCTCTTGCCGGGCAGTGTGGGCCCGGTCAACAGCAGCACCTTGCCTAGCCGTCGGGCGGCCTGCAGCCAGGAGATGCTCAGGCCTTCGCCGTAGTGCACGCCGGCGACGTAGTTGGTCGGCATCGGCTCGTTGGGGCGGATCAGGTCCACGTCGGTGGGACTGATGTGTGCGATCAGATCGGGCAGCGGAGTTGTCGGCAAGGGGTCATGCAGGCGCAGTGGGGTGAGGCCGAACAGGTCTGCTCCGCCGTGCATCCGGAAGGTGGCGGCCGGGGCGAACACCACCGGGAGCGGTTGACCGTAGCTGCCCGGCTCGGCTACCACCCACTCCAGGTCCTCCTCTGTCGCGCCATGCCAGGTCACGATGGCCACAGTGGTCAGTCCCTGGGCCCGGCCTTGCACGAATTCGGCCCGGCGCTTGGCCGTGGTGTACGCCCGCGGGGAGAGCCTAGGTGGAGTTCGGACGCCGAGCTTGGGCCCGTAGAAGGCGACGACGTAGCCGTAGCTGGTGGCGGCAGAAACCCATGCCGGATCCAAGGCGGGCGCGCCGGAGGCCCAGATCACACCGCTTGCGTCGCGGAGCACCACGCCCTCGCCGGTGCGATAGACGCCCCAGCCCAGCGCTGGCTGGATGGTCCACACAGGACTGTCGGGCAGATGATGAAATCCGCCCCCCACGATCGCCTCCGTTCGGGTCTCCCCAAGCACGGCCCCGGTGATCCGGTCCGTTCGGACGATGATTCGGCTGGGCTCGAACAGCACGACGGGGATCGGTTCCACGGTGCCGCTGTCGTCGACGAGCAGCTCGCCGTCCGGGCCCATGCCGCTGACCGGTTGGCCATTGCCGAGGATCGGATCGTTCAGGTAGGTGAGGCGGCACGCGGTCTCGGCCGTGAACTCCTCGCCAGCCTGCTCGATGTCGGTGATGCTATTCAGGGTGCGGCTCGCTGCCGGGGCGCTCCAGCGTGCTCGCCGCTGGTTCTTGATCCGTTTGGCCTTACCCATGGCCTGCTCCTCAGTAGGAGGGGATACAGAACGGGGGTTTCCGCTCACGTGTGTGGAGCGGGAACGGGACAAGTGCTCTCGTCAATGTCGTCGAACAACCAGACGATCTTGCCGTTTAGGACGCTGAGCTGCCCGAGGAGGTCGTCCACCACCTCCAGCAGGTCACGGGTGGGGTCGGAGGTGCCGTGCCGAGGATCGACCGGCAGGACTTGCAACAGACGCCGACGGGCCTGCTTGAGGGCGTGCTCAACGCTGGAGACCAGCCGTGCCGCCTCGGCCTTGGGCAATTCCCGCTTGAGTAACCCCGCACGCAGCTGAATCAAGAATTGCCGAGCGGCGTACAGGTAGGGGACGGCTGCGGCCTGAGCAGGGCTGCGGCCTGGCTCGTTTTCCACCTGCACCACCGTCAACAACAGGGCGATGTGCTCGCACACCTCGGCCAGCACGCCAGTGGGCGGCTCCGTCGCCACCGTTGCGGCGCGGTCCTGGCGCCTGCTGCCGTGCAGAGCGAAGATGGCTTCCTTGCCCGCCTGCAGATCCAGGGTTCCCTCGATGGCCGCGATGGCCGAGGCCCGGGTCTGGGCCAGCAGTGCGTTCAGTTCATGCTCGCCTTGACCTTCGCTTTCGCCGTGGCCAGGGCTCAGCCAATCCCTCCATCGCCTGTTCATCGCGGGTGCCTCCCTCTCGATTCCAGGGCCGCTCTCAGGGCGCGTTTGGCTTTGAACAGGTTTTGCCGGACCGCCGTGGGCTGCATTCCCAGCGACTCGGCGATCTCCGTGGGGGTGAATCCATCAAGGCACCAGGCCAGCGCTTGACGTTGCTTGATCGGTAACAGCTTCAGTGCTGCGATCACTTCGCGCTGTTCGGCGCGCAGTTCGGCGGCCATCGCAGCTGACAGTAAATCGATCTGGTCGGGCAGCTCATCGCTGATGGTTTCCCGCTGTCGTGCTCGCCGCCGGTCGCTGAGGTCGTTTTGTGCCACCCGGCGCAGCCACGCCTTGGGATGACGCAGGTCGTCCCAAACGCTGAAGGCCTTGACGAAGGCGGTCTGAGCCACGTCCGCAGCCGTGTCTCCATCGGCACCCAGCGCCAGGACAAACCACACCAGGGCTGGCATCTCGCGGTCGTAGAACTCCCCGAAATCCGCTGCGGTCACGGCATGCGATGCTGCCGAGAGGCCGACGGCCTCGAACTCATCGCCGCCCACGCCGACCACCAGGTCCCCGGCGTGGCCGCCTGCTGGGGCGCCGCCGTGGTCGCGTGGACGTCAGGTGCCAGGCGTTGCCAGCAGGGCAGCCGTACACACGCAGTCGCCCGCCAGCCGCCACCATGCACGCCCGGGCAGAGCGCGCTGCGGACTCCTTGCTGGGATGGCCGACCTTTCCGCAACAATGGCACGTTCGCGCACCGGTAATCGTCACGTCCATGATCGATCACCTGCCCTTCCGCTCGTCTGAGACCATCTGGGCGCTGGAGCTGTCGTCCACATAGACGGCTGGCGGGCGTGAGCGTTACCTCGAGAGCACAAAAGCTATGAATCGATCCAAGGCTGGCCGTGGTACACCCAGAGTTTGCGCGGATCATGGGGCTCCCTCTCCTGGGCCGCGCAGGGCTATCGATGTACGAAGTCGAGTGCACGGTTGTCCAAAGTCGGCTGCACCATCCCCTCGGGATGGTGAGCGGCGATGTTGTTCCCGGTGATCAGGCCGCAACGGCGGCGAATTGAGGCGGATGGACATCACCGTCGCGCACACGAGTACAGACAAAGGTGAACGGCAGTGCATACGACTACGGACATCTCGAATATCCGCACTCCTCTGCACATCGGCCCAGAACCCCAGGCCACCTGTGCACTCGACTTCGGACATCGACACGCACCGTCTGATCTGGACGCGGTACGACCGGCCGCGGCAGACACGCAGCGTGGCCAGAGACGTCGGGAAGTCCGCTGGTGAGTCGGCCGATGCTCAAGTGTGGTTGGCCAATCTACTCAGAGGCTGCTGGCCACCGCGGTCCCGGTTTCGTCGATCACGCGTTCGGTGGGCGAGGTGGCGTCCCTGTGCGAGGCGGGCTACCGCAGGGAATTGGCCGATGTTTTCCTGTGGATTGATTGATTCCTTGTCGCCCGATTACCAAGCCGAGTGTGATCGTATTCCCGGAATGCGTGCCTGGGTATCCCCGACTATCATTTAGTTGGTGGGTTGCATTTCAAGAGGTCATTTCTAGTAGGGCCCCGACAGTTCGGAGGACGGGGCATGAGAGAAGGTCTTGATCGCAGAAGCGAGACACGAATCGCACTGACTATCGGCCTATCCCCGGATACGCAGCACGAGGACGATCTGCCGGCGCTCGGTGAGCTGGATGCGCTGCGTGAGGCTCCTGCGCACGCCACCGCAATGTCCGAGGTGCTGGGCAGGTTCGGCTACGTTGATGGTCGGCAACCCGGCCGGGCCACAAGTCCCGGTGAGGAAATCCGCAAGGCTGTGATGTGCCCTGACACGTGGGTGCTGGTGGTGCATGTCATCGCGCACGGCAGGCTGGCCGAGGCCGGCGAGCGCGAACTGCATGTGGTGGGGAGCGACGGGCAGAATTTCGACGATCCAGTCTCGGCCTGGATTAGTCTGATCGAATCGCATCCCGACAAGCGCCGACCGTTGACGCTGTTCATCCTCGATCTGTGCCACTCCGGGGCCGCCGCGACGCTGCCATGGCACCAGCAGATGCCGGTGGGCCGTCACCGGGCTTGGGTGATCGCCGCCTCCAGACGCGAGGACAAGGCATTTGATTACCGACTTAGCCGGGCCACAACTGCGGTGCTCGGTCAGTATCTCGACGGCACCTTGCGGGTGGACTCGTCCTATTTGCATATTCCGCTGCCGACCGTCGCCCGTGAGATCGACCGCGTGGTAGCGGAACTCAACGCGACCGAGGGGTACCCACAGCAGATTGAGGGCAGTCGGATCCCGTTCTTCACGCACCTGGACGATCTGCCGTTCTTCCCCAACCCCGGCCATCAGCTTCAAAAAAGCGGGCTCTCGCAAGTCGATGTCGGCATTGCTTCTCTGCTGGACGAGGCATTCGACCCCCGACACTTTATGCTTCGCGGCGCTGGCGCCGAGCCACTGGACCGTGGAGTGGGGCAAGGCTACTTCCGTGGCCGGGAGCGGGAAGTCACCATGCTGACCGCCTGGCTCAACGGCCACGGCCCCGGCTTTCGCATCGTCACTGGCAAACCCGGAGTGGGCAAGTCCGCGCTGCTCGGCGTACTGGTCTGCGCGGCCCATCCTCAGTTGCGCGATGCCACGCAAAACCTGTGGTTTCCGCTACCGATCAAGCCGACCCGCAACGACCGGCTCGCCGTGGTCCATGCCAGGCGCCGTGACCTGGAGCAGATCACCGACTCCATCGCCCGCCAACTAGGCGCCACCGAGCAGCCCCGCCCTACCGGCGGCTGGGACGCGCACAGCCTGGCGGAGCTCATGCGGGCGCCCCCTGGTGCTCCGTACACGCTGGTAGTCGACGCTCTGGATGAGGCGGAACGGCCTGAAGACATCACCCAAGCCCTGCTGCTGCCCCTGGCCCGCGCCGCTGTCGCCGGTACCTCAGGCTTGCGGCTGCTGGTCAGTCTCCGCCCCGAGCCGCACTGTGCGCCCCTGATCCGCTTGGCTGACGACACCGGAGGGCTGATCAACCTCGACCACGCCCAGCCTGCGGACGTCTACCGAGCCCTGCGGCACTACGTCGGTGACCTGCTCGCGGTCGACACCCCCTACGCCGCACTGGAGGCGGCTGGCGCCGCAGAAGCCCTCGCTGAAGGGATCGCGGCCCGCCTGACCGGGATCAACGACCCCACCCGAGAGAGGGAGAAGACCAGGCCCCTGGGGTGGGGCGAGTTCCTCGTCGCAGGCATCTACCTGCGCCACGTGCTCACACTGCCCACCGAGCACGATCCCGCTACCGCCCGGCATCTCGGCCTCGGTGTTCCCGTGAACCTGCCCGAACTCCTCGAACTCGACCTAGCCCGCCGCCCCGACCAGCCGCATCTGCGCCCCGTGCTGGCTGCTCTGGCGCATGCCGAGGGCCAGGGCATGCCGGAGCGGGTCCTCGCCCACGTCGCCCGAGTATTCACACCTCCCGGGTCAGGCGAGGGCTCGCTGCCGATCGCCGACGTCAGAGCCGCCCTGGCCCAGGCTCGCTTCTACCTGCGCCGCGACATCGACATCGACGGCACCACCCTCTACCGGCTCTTCCATGAAGGACTCGCTGAGCGCCTCCGGGCCTCCCCGCATGGCCGCCTAGACCAGGAGCAGACCCCATGAGCACGCCCACGCCCTCGCCCTACGCCCGGCTGGTCTACGAGCGGCTCCTGCAAGCCATGCCGCCCGCCGACGATGGCAGGCCCGCGTGGCGAGTGGCCGATCCGTACCTGCTGCGTCACGCCACCCAGCACGCCTCGCACGCCGGCAAGGCAGGAGAACTCCTGCAAGATCCCCAGTTCCTCATCCATGGTGAACCCGACGCGGTCAACGCCATCCTCCCCGAGGCAGCCACCGCGGGCGAACGACTCGCTGCCGCCATCTACCGGGCCTCCTATTCCGTCCACCGCACCCTTCCACCCTTTGAGCGTCAGCAGATCCTTGCCTTGGACGCCGCCCGATTCCGCGCCACGCAATTGGTCGATGCTTTCGTCCGCGACGCCGACTGGGCACCCGTTTGGAGCACTGGCTCGCAAGTATCGGCAGCGAACACCGCCGTCCTCACCGGCCACACCGGCTGGGTGCGTGCGGTGGCGACCACGGAGATCGACGGCCGTCCCCTCGCCGTCACCGGCGGCCACGACCGCACGGTAAGGGTGTGGGACCTGGTCACCGGTCACACCACCACTGTCCTCACGGGCCACACCGGCTGGGTGCGTGCGGTGGCGACCACGGAGATCGACGGCCGTCCCCTCGCCGTCACCGGCGGCCACGACCGCACGGTAAGGGTGTGGGACCTGATCACCGGCCGCCAGGTCGGCGACCCCCTCACCGGCCACACCGGCGACGTGTTCGCGGTGGCGACCACGGAGATCGACGGCCGTCCCCTCGCCGTCACCGGCGGCCACGACCGCACGGTAAGGGTGTGGGACCTGATCACCGGCCGCCAGGTCGGCGACCCCCTCACCGGCCACACCGGCGACGTGTTCGCGGTGGCGACCACGGAGATCGACGGCCGTCCCCTCGCCGTCACTGGCGGCCACGACCGCACGGTAAGGGTGTGGGACCTGATCACCGGCCGCCAGGTCGGCGACCCCCTCACCGGCCACACCGGCGACGTGTTCGCGGTGGCGACCACGAAGATCGACGGCCGTCCCCTCGCCGTCACCGGCGGCCACGACCGCACGGTAAGGGTGTGGGACCTGGCCACCCGCCAAACCCCGACCGTCCTTACCGGCCACACCGGCTGGGTGTTCGCGGTGGCGGCCACGGAGGTGAATGGCCGGCACCTCGCCGTCACCGGCGGCAGCACTGTGCGGGTGTGGGATCTGGTCACCGGCCGCCAGGTCGCCGTCCTCACCGGCCACACCGGCTCGGTTCTCGCGGTGGCGACCACGGAGATTGACGGTCGGCACCTCGCCGTCACCGGTGACGACGATGGCACGGTAAAGGTGTGGGACCTGGCCACCCGCCGCACCCCTACCGTTCTCGCTGGCCACAGCGACGACGTGAAGGCGGTGGCGACCACGCAGGTCGACGGCCGGCACCTTGCTGTCACCGGCGGTAGCGATGGCACGGTGCGGGTGTGGGACCTGGCCACCGGCCACCAGGCCGCCGTCTCCACCCGCCGCTGGGGCCCAGTACTCGCGGTGGCGACCACGCAGGTGAACGGCCGTCCCGTCGCCGTCACCGGCGGCGGCACGGTGCGGGTGTGGGACCTGGCCACCGGCCGCCGGGCCGCTAGCTTCGCAGGCCACTTCGACTCGGTGTTCACCGATGTGAACGCCATAGCGGCCGCGGAGGTGGATGGCCGACTCCTCGTCGTCACCGGCGGCGACGACGGCACGGTGCGGCTGTGGGTGGTGCGGGGCCCAGTCACCGGCCACGTCATCGCTATACCCGGCGATGCCTTCACCCATCACACTCACACCGTCCTCACCGGCCACACTGGCTCGGTGTTCACGGTGGCGACCACGCAGGTCGACGGCCGGCACCTTGCTGTCACCGGCGGTAGCGATGGCACGGTGCGGGTGTGGGATCTGGTCGCCGGCCACCAGGTCGGCGACCCCCTCACCGGCCACACCGGCTCGGTACTCGCGGTGGCGACCACGCAGGTCGACGGCCGGCACCTTGCTGTCACCGGCGGTAGCGATGGCACGGTGCGGGTGTGGGATCTGGTCGCCGGCCACCAGGTCGGCGACCCCCTCACCGGCCACACCGGCTCGGTACTCGCGGTGGCGACCACGGAGATCGGTGGCCGACCCCTCGCCCTCAGCTGCGGCCACGATCGCACGGTGCAGGTGTGGGACCTGGCCGCTAACACTTGCCTGACCACCCTGCAGCTTCCCGCTAGTGCGTGGTGCGCAAAGATCGCTTCCGACGGTACCGTCGTGCTCGGCATGGGCCACGAAGTCATCGCGCTCACACTGGGTCCGCTCTTCAAGAGACGTCTATGAGCATTTCCGCGTCCCAGCCTCTCAGTATCGTCGCTGTTCACGGTGTGGGATATCACGATCGCCGTGCCACAGCCGAGCAGGTGTGCGCGGCGCAACGGACCCACTGGACCCGGCATCTCGCCAAGGGCCTAGGACTGCCCACGAGCCGGCTCGACTTGGACTTCGCCTACTATGCTGCAGCGCTCAACGCAGGCCCCACAATCCAAGGGCAAGCCGACCCGGACGTTCTGGAAGACCCGCTGGCGAGAAAACTGCTGGCGTCGTGGCTGGAGGAACTCGGAGCCCCTCAGCCTGTTAGCCAGGGAGCACTGACTCTGCCGCTGCGCTATGCCGCCTCCTGGGTGGCGGAAAAGTTCAGCTTGGACGGCCGACTGACACAGCTGTTCATCCAGTTGTTCTTCCGAGAGGTGGCCACGTACCTGCGGGCCGACGACGATCCGGTGCGCGTGGCCGCCCGGAATGAGGTCTCGGCACGGATAGCCCAGCACTGTCCCCGAGTTGTCATCGCTCACTCCCTAGGCACAGTCCTCGCCTACGAGGCGTTCCATGCGCACCCCGACCTGGGCGTGGACCTTTTGCTCACCTTGGGCTCCCCTCTCGCCCTACCTCATGCTGTCTTCGACCGCCTCACTCCCCGCCCGACCGGCTCGTCAGCACCACTTGGCGCCCGGCCCACCGGCGTCGCCCGCTGGGTGAACATCGCCGACCCGGGCGATCCAGTAGCCATCCCACCCCGCCTTGCGCGCGCTTTCACCGGCATCGCCTTGGACCTCACTACCCCCATCCACGCGGCGTTCGGCTTCCATCACGTCAAGAACTACCTGGCTTGCGCGGCCACCGCTGCCACACTGGGGCCCTACCTCGGCGCCTGACGACACAGGCCGAGTCAAGCTGTACAGGTCGGCCAACGTGAGGTGGTGCCCGGCGGGGGATGCATGGTCAAGCCAGTCGACTCTCTCCAAGTTCGCGTCCCGGAAGGACAACGGGGTCGATACTGGTAAGGCCATTAGGGCCTGTTCGGGGTTCAGGTCTTGAGGTTGTGGATTCGCCTGCGCGCTGCCGTCCGGCGCCATACTGGGCGCGCCACAGGGGCGGGCTCAAACCCAGACTGGCCGCCGTCACCAAGCCCACCATGGTCGGGATGCCTCTGGTTTACGCTGAGGGTCATCTGGCGCAGGCTCGAGAAAGACGTACTTCACCACAGAGCTGATGGCCTCCGCTGTTGGGGCTCCATGGTGCTCGTGGGCCTGCCGAAGCCGGTTCGTGTACACGTACACGAGCGAGCACGCCCGGCGACCACCGCGTCGAAGTCGGCTCCGTCGAGAGCCACAGGTCACCCTCCGATTTGGGGCTCACGGACAGATGCGGAGTCGTCAGCTCTGATCTGCTGTAGGCGGTGGTTCACCAAGGCCGGCGCCCAGTCCAAGTCGATCGAGGGCCTATTACGCAAAGTAGCCCCAATCGCTTTCCTTGCCTCCGCTTTCACCCACTATGCTCACGGTCTCCGGCCGCGCCGGCGCGGCCGAGAGGCGTGAACCACCGCCCTGTTCACGCATCCTGCTTTGCCTGATCAGCTCAGGTTGAGGAAGACGCACGAGGTAGGGGACTGGGGTGCTCGGCGCGACATGGTCGGCGCCGCGCAGCAGACCCGGCGCGTCTGGCAGTCGATGAATCGCGAAGCAATCAACAGAGAATCAAGCGGAACGCAAGCTGATCAGGAGCCACCATCGATCAAACGATCTCGAAATCGAAGAAGCAAGATCGTAGATGAGGCCATGAATTGATCATTGACCATCCGTCCAAGATCGAACTGCAGTGCTAAGGTATCGACGCTTCGCGCCGATACGTCCGGGACGAAAGACCCGGCCCGCAGCACTTCCGCGGGGACGTGACCCGGGCGGGTGAAGGCCTTCCGTCAGCCGCTGGTCCATGCCCGGAACTCGGGGTAGGCGACCACCACCAGCTCCGGGTCGCGCTCGTTCTCCACGTTGTGGCTGGGGCACGCCGGGACGCAGTTGAAGTGTGAGCCCGGCCGCGTACAGTACCTCCGCCATCGCGCGCTCCATGGCCAACATGATGGCGCGTTCGACGCGCACCAACGGGTAACCGGGATGGTCGACGCTCATCTCTCCCGAGGCGATCTCGAAGTCGTCGCGAGCCGTCCAACGCAGGTTCACCCGGTCGCCGAACGCCGTGATCGAGTAGCCGCCGGCCGTCCTTTCACTGCGACGTTCCGGGATTTCGACGAGAGCAAACAACTGCCGAACGTCGCGGACCATCGACTCGGCGGTGCGGAAGGACTTGGCCATGCGCGCACCGTACAACGCCCGCTGCGCCACGGGCGGCGCAAGATCGTTCCGGCTGGTCTTGCGGAGCAAGTTGTTGAGCGACAGGAGGAGGTCGACCCACCGCGACACCAAATGTCAGTAGCAGGGCGTGATCAGGTAGGGGATGGGCCGGCTACTCCGGCCAGGGCAGGAGAAGTCCGGGGAAAGGCGCCTGGCGGAGGGGTCTACCTCGACGAGATGATCCTCTTCGACTACCTCAGGCCAGTGCTGACGCGCATCTGAATAGTCATGACCGCCGGTCACTCAGCGGCGAAATGTCATCCAGCACCAACCCGAATCGGCGCACGCGTTCCGCATCGAATTGATGCCCAGCCCGCGCCAGAGCGTCCGCGAGTCGTCGGGCAGCGAAACGGTCACCTGCCTCCGCCCTGGTCCGAAGTTCGTCTGTCCGCGTCTGCTCGGCCAGCAGGTCAGCCAGCTGATCGGCGGCGTACCAGTCGCCGCCGTCCGCGCGGGCACGAAGCTCTTCTACCTGTCCACGCTCGGCCAGTCGGACGGCAACACGCAGAGCGGCAGACAGGTCGCCGGCATCGGCGCGGGCATGGAGTTCCTCTATCCGTTCTTGAGCGATCAGCAGGTCAGCCAGACGGGCGCTGGCGTGGAGGTCCCCAGCGTCGGCGCGGGTGCGCAGTCCGTCCTCTCGACCTTGGGCTGCGAGTAGATCGGCCAAACGTTCAGCGGCGTGCAGGTTGCCCGCGTCAGCGCGTGCATGAAGTCCATTTAGCTCCCCCTGATCAGCCAGCAGGTCGGCCAGCCGATCGGCGGCGTATCCATCGCCCGCTTCAGCGCGAGCGCTCAGTTCCTCGACCCGTCCCCGCATGGCCAGGAACATAGCCATGCGGGCTCTAGCAGCCTTGTCACCGCCGTCAGCACGAGCACGTAGTTCCTCCTCCCGCCCGCGCATAAACAGCAGGCCAGCCAGCTGTTGGGCGATGAATGTGATCCCAGCATCGGCGTGCGCGGTGAGAAGTTCAACGGCTTTCTCTTCTTGCCCCCACATGTCCAGCAGTTTGGCCAGATGGCCAGCGGCGAACGGATAGTGGGTGTGAGGGCGTAGGAGAGCGATGGCCTCCTCTAGATGCCCCCTGCGCACCAGTAGATCGGCCAGCCGGTCGGCAGCATACGGATCGCTCTCATCGGCTCGCGAGCGTAGGGCATCCTCACGGCCTTGGGCGGCAAGCAGGCGAGCCAGCTTGTCGGCGGCGAACCGGTCACCGGCGTCCGCACGGATGCGCAGGACATCTTCCCGGCCGTTTTCGCCGAGTAGGTGGACGAACTTTTCTGCTGCGTACTGATGATCGGCGCTGGTGCCGGATTCAGCGTCGGCGTGAGGGCTGAGGACAGCGAGGGCATCGTCCACGCGTCCCTGCCCTACCAGCTTGTCGGCCAGCAGCATCGCGGTGTACGGGTCACGTGCGGCGATGGCGTGGAGGTCGTTTTCCCGCTCCTGTGCCATCAACACCTCGATGAGCGTGTTGGCGGTATATGAGGGAAGGGCGTGGCAGCCGCGACGCCACAGCTGTAGCGCGTAGTCGAAGAGCAGCCGGTCGACAGCAGCCTCAATGATGCGGATCTGATCGTCTGAGTCTGTCAGGCGGGTGACCAGAGCGCGCCAGGTCGTGGCAGGAATCACGGCCCTGTACCGCAGAGCTTCAATGCGTTGCTGCAGATAGTCGGCGACCTCATAGCCGGCCGGGCTACCCATTGCCGCAGGCGGGGCACTCGGGGCCAGTGCGGCGGCGGCGCCGTGGAGTTCCTGGGTGAGGTAGGCCAATGATGCCTCGAACCAGTTGGCGGGTGCGGCGCCTCGCTGGCGGGCATCGCAGTAGCCGGGAGCGGCTTCGCGGAGCAATTCCGCGTTCAGCGGCGAACGTACGCCCAGGCGGGTCGCGTCGACGGCCGCGGTCAGCACTGCGGCTGCGTACGCGTCGGCCCCGCGCCAGCGGTCGACCAACTGCGGGGCTGCGGCGATGACCTGGAACAGGCCGTAGTCGCCGAACTCCAACCCCAGCTTGATCCGCGCGTCTCCCGCCGTAGCGGTGGCATGTGCGCGCTCTCGCTCGGCCTGGCTCAGCTGAGCGTCGATGTGGACGACCTCGGCCAGGCCGAGCAGCTCTCGGGCGTTGGCGCTGGCCTCGGGATGGCCGACCTGCGGCAGCGACGTATAGGCGTTATATCGGTCCGGCCACAGGGTGGCGATCATAACCGTGCGGCGGTCCAGCAGAGTGCGGACCGTCGCGGCGGTCAATGGATTGGAGCTGTCGAGGTAGCGCTGCAGCTCATCCAGCCACACCACCAGCCGCTCGGATCCTGATACGGTGGCTTGCTCGATCTTTCGAGCGTCAGGCGGTTGCAGCAGCCACCATTGCGGCAACAGCGCACGGAGCGCCTCGTAGGCACAGCGGGTCTTGCCGACCGAAGAGCCACCTACCAGCACCACCAGCCCGCCCCGTTGGGCGGCCCTACGCACCAGATCTCGTACGCCGCGCGGACCATCGTCGACGTCGCGCCGAACGTACACCGGCAGGTCCTCGGTGGCACCGGGGGCGTCGATTGGAGCGTGCACACCTAGGCGCCGCGGGTCGGCCTGCGCCACTCGGACCACCCCGTCAAGCTCCGGTTTGGTACTAAGGGCGCGCTCGCGCGCCTGCCGCCACGCCTCCCGATCCTCGCGCGAGAGGCCGCACGCCCTCAGAAACACCTCGAGTGTCTCCTCGCTCGGCCGGCCCTTGCCGAACATGTCCGTCAACGTGCTCGATGCCAACCTGTACGGCCGCGCGGCCCGATTCAGCTCGGAGTAGGAGCGCTCTCCGGATAGCTCCTTCAACGCCGACGCGAGATCGGTCGTCGTATGTACGTGGTCCGGATTGGGCGTCATTGCCTTCCCTTCCCTGACATCCACGGCGCGCTGGGCCGTCCGGCTCGATTGCCGGACGCTGCCGGACGCCTGCGGCGGGCGCCGCAGGCGTCGGCCGTTCTGCTGCTCAGACTCCCTCAAGCGCCACAGCGGAGCACACATTTGGCCGGACGAGTACGCATCTGCTGCCGGACCCTTGCCGCCCAGGCTGCCATAAGGCTCCAACAGCTCATATACGAAGGAGCCACCATGCAAGACCTCTCCCATTGGATCCCTCTGGCCGTCAGCGTCCTCAACCTCGCCACCGCCCTCATCGGCTGGACTGCCGACGGGCGACGGCAGAGACAAGCGCGGCGCCTGGGAGAGCGCGGCCCGGCTGGAACGAGGCCGAGACCACGCTGAAACCGGCGTCCTGCTCTACAGCGACAACGGACTCCACCGCACCTCCGCCACCGCGGACGTCCGCTACAGCCTGCGCTACCACGGCGACCACGAACACCCACCCCCCGCACAACGACACGGGGCCCGCCTCCGAGGACGAGCCACGGCCATGACGCCCAACCCGCACCCGGAGCGGTCCCGCGCCAACGACGCCGCGCCACCACGACCCGACCGCACCGGCTCGGCCCGCTGAACCTGTCCGACGCCGAACGCGCCGACGTGTACGCCGCCGCCTCCCGCACCGGGATGTCACCCGGCTCGTATGCCGCGCACGTCGCCGTCGCGGCCGCCCGCCAGGAACTCCTTGTGCTCCCGGTCGCCGACCGCGACCGGCCCCTCATCGACACCACCTGGGCGCGGATCGCCACCCGGCTCATCGACGCCGCCGGCATCGCCCCGCTCGGCGACGTCGAAGCCTGCCGGTGGATCGCGCTCCGGCATGCCCGCGACCACATCCACCTCGTGGCCACCCTCGCCCGCCAGGACGGACGAATCCCGGAGATGCACGGCAACTGGTACCGGATGCGAGAGACATGCGACCGGATCGAAGCCGAACTCGCACTGCTTCTCACATGGTTGCCTCGGAGCTGAATCAGTCAGCGCTCAACACCCCTGCGACCGCCTGAGGGCTACGAAGAGTGAGCGATCTTGCTGACATCGGTGTCGCGCCGACTGTCATCCGTTGTCGTTCTCCACTGACATTTCGTGTCGCCCAACAGTTTTGTCGGACTTTGCGTTCCGTCCGGGACGGAAAGGGTCGCGGAGCAAGATAGTGGAAAAGACAGTCTTAACCTTCCGTCCGGTACCAAACGCGGACTACTGGTAGATGCCATGACCGACATCCACGAGGTCGACAGCGTCGAAGTCCGAGACCGGCTGCAGGGCCGCACGTGCGCCTGGTGCGCCACCTACATCCCCTACTCCGGGCGCGGCCGGCCGCCGAGTTACTGCAGCAGGTCCTGCCGCAACCGGGCCTGGGAAGTGCGCACCGCCGAACGCCGGCTCCAGCGTGACATCGCCGCAGCGGCCATGCGCGCCGAGCCGGTACGCGAGGTGCGCACCGAGACCATCACCCGCACCCGCACGCGTGTGCAAACCCGCCTGGAGCGGCGGCCGCCGAGCACCGCCAAGGACTGGGTCGAGCACCTGGCTGCGCTCACCGGTCAGCTGCGCAAGGACGGCACGCTCGCCCCCCGGCACTGGGACCACCGTAAGCTGTACCACGCTTTGATGGAGGCTCTCGTGGTGCTGGGCGATGCTCACCCGGGCGGGCTGGACGAGTTGGCGGCACGGCGCTGAAACCCCTCGTGCTTTCGTCCCGGATGCCGTGGCTCGGGTTCGTGCCCGACGATGTGACCTCGGCGCCGTCGGCGGCCGTGGCCCGGGTCGCGGAGCGGCTGGGTGTGTCGCCGAGCGTCGTCCTCGTGCGACCTCTATGACCTCGGGTACTGAAGTGACCGGGTGAGGTAGGTCAGAATTCCACGCGGGGCCGTTCGCTGATATCCCGGCTGAGTAGGGTTCGAACGTCAGCCTCCGGAAGGCCTGAACGATTGATGAAATCGGCGAAGGAGATGCCGGTTGTTTCCATGAGTGCTAGTGCACGCTGTAGGAGTACAGGACCCTCTGGATTTCCCAGGGGGCCTGGCTCTACTTTCCTCCATCCTCGGACGGACAAGGCTTTCCATCCCTGCGCGTAGGTGTGTTCGCTCATGATACCGAGCGTTTTTGCCCTGACTAGGAGGGCAGCTAGCGAGACATGCCATTTTGCCTTCAAGCGGAGAAAAG
The DNA here is from genome assembly GCF_004011505.1 of Nonomuraea polychroma. Taxonomy (NCBI): domain Bacteria; kingdom Bacillati; phylum Actinomycetota; class Actinomycetes; order Streptosporangiales; family Streptosporangiaceae; genus Nonomuraea; species Nonomuraea polychroma. Next base: position 1,694,262 of record NZ_SAUN01000001.1, on the reverse strand, counting down.
CGGGCCAGTCAAGCCGTTCCGGAATTTCGGATTTGATGTCGTCGGCTGGCATGAGGAACGCGGCGGCGAACTCGTGGGCTTGGCTCTCGGTGACCTTGTCGCCAATTTTGCCAGTAACGCCATGCAAAACCAGGTGGCCTAGTTCGTGGGCCGCATCGAAGCGGGAGCGGTCGCGCAGGCCCTTGTCGGCCCCGAGAGCAACAACGGGCCTGTCTGGGAAGTCGACGCAGAATGCATCAACTTTTTCGATGCTGACACGGAAGCGGACGACAACAATCCCGTTCATTTCCAGCAGTCGCACAACATCTTGAACTGGACCGCGTGAAACGTTCCAGTGGTCACGAACCTGTGCTGCCGCTCGTTCAATATCGACGGACTGAAGAGGCTGCCCTTCGTCGATTGGGACGCGCGGCAGATTGAGGTCGGGCAACGCGACGTGTTTTTCGAGCTCAAGCGCGAGTTCCCGCGCGAGGTGCACGTAGGCGAGCGCTTGTTGGCGATCTCGGGGGGAGGTGGATCGAAGGCTGCGGAAGAACCCGTTGACCTGATCCTGAGCAGGGGGGCGGGCTGGAGCGGCGAAGAACGACGGCGGTACTCGCAACGCGACCGCGAGCCGGCGAAGCGTCGATGTGGCGGGCTTCGTGTGTCCGTTCTCGAACTGGCTGATCGAGGCCGCGGTGACGGTGCCGACTTCCCGGGCCAGCTGCACCTGGGTGAGCCCACGGAGTTCGCGCGCCATTCGCAGTCGGGCGCGATCGAACAGGGCCGCGATGTCGCCGGGGTTCAGTTGCGGGTCGTTCACGTCGCTCGTCTCCGCGTCAGTCGACGTCCACCGATCAGCGGACGATTCTTGATCTTGATTCCTCCGCTCGTATCTTAGGCACACCTTGGTTACCGGGCGGTCAAATCACCCGGCTTCCAGCAGACATGCCCGAGTGAAGTGTGTCGAGTTGCACGTCTGTTCTGTCGTGTAGTCTACCCAACATCGAGAAGATGATGTCCAAATCTGAGGTGACCCGCCGCGCGCGGGGGGATGGAGTTGAGGGATGAGGGTTCAGGAGTGCGTGCTGTCGGACGAGGTGATCACCGCCGACTCGGCGGAGGCCGCGTTGTGGGACGCCATCGTGGTGCCGGAGGAAATCAAGGAGCGGCTGCGCAACCAGACCGTGTTGTCGCTGCTCGTGCGGCCTGACCTGCCGTTCGCGTTGACGGCGTTGCACGGTCTGTGCACGCTCTACGGTCCTCCCGGCACCGGCAAGACCACCCTGGCACGGGGTCTGCCGGCGCAGGTCGCCTGCTACGTCCCCGGAGGCGAGGTCCGGCGGATCGAGATCAACCCGCACGGGCTGATGAGCGCCGAGCACGGGCAGTCTCAGCAGCGGGTCAGCGAGCTGCTCGGCGAGTACGTGCCGGGTCTCGCGTCAGATGGCGTGCCGACCGTGGTGATCCTCGACGAGGTCGAGTCGATGGCGGTCGCCCGCTCGGCGGCGTCGCTGGCCGCCAACCCGGCCGATGTCCACCGCGCCACCGACGCGGTTCTCACCGCCTTGGATCTCAACGCCGTCGAGCACCCGCACCTGTTCTTCGTCGCGACCAGCAACTTCACCACCGCTCTGGACGAGGCGTTCCTCTCCCGCTCCGACGCCGCCATCCTCGTCCCGCTTCCCGAGTCCGAGGCGCTGCGGGAGATCGTGGCCTCCACGCTGCTGACGCTGGCCGACAAGTACCCGGCCTTGGGTGAGCTGGCGCGCTCCTCGGCGGTGGACCGCATCGCCGTGGCGGCTCACGGGCTGGACGGTCGCCGTACGCGCAAGGTGGTCTTCGAAGCCCTGGCTCAGCGGCTGGACACAGTGCTGGACCCCGGCAACCTCACGGAAGACGACCTGGCCGCCGCGGTACGCAACGCCGTCGCGGACACGGGCCAGCCGGGGGTGTCTCGTGCTGCGCACTAGGCAGGTCGCGGCCTCTCCCGTGCGCAGCGCCAGCGGAACCTGGGCGGTGATCGCGGACCTCGTGGCTGACACCGTGGCGCAGTCCTCTGCGCTGTGCCGCGACGAGGCGGTGCAGGCGATGTCGGCCGCCGAGGCGGTCGGGCGGATGCTGATCGCGGCAGGGCACCTGCAGCAGCACCCGATCACCCTGGTGGCCGGCAAGGTGCACTGCGAGATCACGACGGTGTTCGGCACGGCGGCGCTGACGTTGGAGGAGAACCTCAACCCCGTCCCCGGTGCGGCGGGCGCCGACGATTTCACGATCCACCTGCCGTCCCCGGCCCCGCTCCAGGAGCAGGTGAAGGCAGCCACCGACGGTCACGCCCGGTTGTCTGACGCTGTCCCGCCCGCTCCGGAGACGAAGGCTGCCAACGCCGGTCCGCTGATCGACCGTGAGGCTCTGCGACGGGCGGTGACTCAGCGATGACGTCCACGTACACCTACAGCTACACCCGGACCCACACCGCCACGCACCTGACCGACGTCATCCTCGGCACCATCACCGACATCCTCGCCGACCTGGGGATCAACATGGACCGGCTGCACCGCGACTGGGTGCAGAACGAGAATGCGATCAAGGCGTGGATCGAGGAGGGCTCCCTCGACACGGTCGTCCTCGAGTGCCACCAGCCCTCGGGCGCCGTGGCACCGGTGATCGAGTTCCCGGTGTCCTACACCACCTCCGGGGACGGCAACGCCGAGTTCACCGCCTCCCGTGCCCGAGCCGCCCGGTTTCGAGCCAAGTTCGACCGGGTGCCCATGGGCACCACCTACCGGCTGTTCTGCACCTTCAACGGGCCCCGCACCCCGCAACCAGGTTGGGGTACCGGCCATCGGGCGAGCATCGACGGTCTGCGCGGCATCACCTTCGGAACCCTTGGCTCCGCCCCGCACGCCTCGACCGGCATGCGGTACTTCCACAACTGAGACCACGAGCAGGAACACGCCCTATGGGATACATCGACGACGCCTTCACCAACCTCAAGCACAACCTGGAGATCACCCAGACCGAGCAGAATCTGGCGAAGGCGCGGCACGAGGCCATCCGCGACTTCGTCCGGTCTCACTGGGACCTCGCCGACGACTTCCTCACCGGCAGCTACCGGCGCGACACCAAGACGAAGAAGCTCAGGGACATCGACATCTTCGTGGTCCTCGACGTCAACGGCTCCCAGGCAGGCTTCCGCGATCAGGCCCCCATCCAAGTGATCAACGCCCTGGAGACCCTGCTCCGTCAGAAGTGGAGCGCCGCCGCCCGGGACGGCATGGCCGTCGTCATCCCCTACGGCCCCGACGACGAGGTCATGTCGATCGACGTAGTCCCCGCCTTCAAGCGAGACGACGGCGGCTACTACATCCCCAATCCCTCGGCAGGCGACTGGATCGCGACCAACCCCAAGCGCCACCACGAGCTGAGCATCGCCAAGAACGCCGATTGCGACGGCAAGTACGTACCCTTCGTCAAGATGGTCAAGGGCATCAACCGCGAACTCGGCGAGCCCGTGTCGCCCTCCTTCCTGCTGGAGGTCATGGCCCAGTCGCTGGTGAAGCCGCCGATCGGGCGCTACCAGGACGAGATCGTGCTGTTCCTGGCCACCGCCGCCGAACGCATCGGCGACGAGTGGCCCGACCCCGCCGGCCTGGGCGGTGACGTCAACGCCGTCATGAACGCCACCCAGAAACTCACCGCGGCCAACGCGCTCAACCAGGCCCGCGCCATCGCAGAACGGGCGGTCGACCTGGAGGACGAAGGCCAGGAACGCGCGGCCTACGACGAGTGGAAGCAACTGTTCGGGAACCGGATGACCAAGCCATGAACCTCTCCACCGATCCCGGCGGCGTCCATGGGATACCGCCTCGGGCCATCCACGAGCGGCAACTCGACGACGCCATGCTGCTCCTCCAGCGCGCCGCAGCGGCAAGTCACCAACGCGGCCAGCTCCTCGAAGCCGTGCGCGTCACCGCCGCCGTCGCGCTCGCCGCCGCCGGTGTCCTGATCACGCTGATCGGCCACGGCCGGACAGCCGTCTCGATCGTCGGGTTCTTCTGGTTCGTCGTCTCAGCGTTCCTGCTCAAGGGCCTCGCCGGGAACACCGCCCGCCAGGGCGCCCTGCTCCAGGAGATGTTCGACATCGCCCTATTCCACTTGCCGTGGCGCGCCACCGTTGCAGGCGACCCCATCCCCCAACCCGACGTCCGCCGGCTCGCGCGCAAACTCCCCCGAGGCGGCGCGAAGGACAAGCGCATCACCGACGGCTGGTACGACCCCACCAACGACGTCCACCACCCCTACGACGTGTTCATCGCCCAGGAACAGAACCTCGCCTGGGACGCCCGCCTCCGCCGCCGCTACAGCCACCTCATCGCCGCCACCGCGATCCTGTGGACCACCATCGGCCTCGTCGTCGGTCTCGCGGTCGCGGACGCCACGCTGCTCGACACCCTCCTCAGCTTCTTCGTCCCGTCCCTGGCGGCCTACCAGATCTCCTACGAGATCTGGTCCGGCCAACGAAAGGTGGCCGACGAACGCGACCGACTCACCAAGGTCGTCAACACCGAGCTACACAACGGACGCCCCGGCCCCGTCCCCGACGACGAATGGCACCGCCTACGGAACGTCGCACGGGACGTGCAGGACGGCGTACTCCGCACCCGCCTGGACACCACCCGAGTACCCGAGTGGTTCTACAAACGCTTCCGCGACGACGACGAACGCGACTTCGGCGACACCGCAGAAGGCCACCGCGTCCGCCTCGCCCAAGACACACCTAATTCGCCGCCGTAGCGGCCTGACCACCGGGAACCGCATCGCCGCTCACCGTCCCGCGAGCTTACGGCGGCCCTGCCGCGCCTGCCTGACAGCGGAGCAAGTTATAGGTTTGGGTTCCCCAAACCTTCAGGAGGGGGCATGATGGACGCCGAGCCATCGCCACCGGCACGCCGTCGGCGGCCCCGGGAACGCGGCCAGGGACAGCGCGGCAAACGGGTCAACCTCCGTCTGTCCGACCCGGAGCACGCCACGCTCGAGGCGGTCGCCGCGCGGCACGGGACGACCCTGGCCGGGTACGTGAGCGCCGCCGCGCTGTCGGCCGCGCGTGAGGAGATGCCCCCCGACCTCCGCGAAATGATGGTGCGCCTGTTCGCCATGCAGCACGACGTGGTCGCCCTGCGCACCGCACCCGACCGGCAGCCCGACGACGTGGACCAGGCCATCCTGGCCATGCGCGAGGCCCTGGAGAACACCATCGAAGAGGTCATCAACCTCTCCCGCAAGGCCCGCGGGATGCGCGCGCTCCGGACTCTCAGCCGGTTGCAGCCCGCGCCGGCGACGCCGCAACCGGCCGCTACCGCTGTCCCGCGGCCGCCGTGGAACGCGCGCGAGTGGATCGAGCAGCTCGCCGAGCTCGTCCGCCAGTTGGAGGACGGCGGCACCACCCTCGCATTCCAGCACTGGAACCACCGCCGCCTGTACGACGCACTCATCAACGCCGTCGTCGCCCTCGGACACGCACACCCCGGAGGCCTCGACGAGTTGACCGGCAAGCGCTGAACAGACGGGAGAATCCAGGATGCGCCCGACTCCAGCGACTACCACCCCTACCTGCGGATGCGCCGGACCGATCCCGGCTATGAGGACGACCCGGACGAGTCGAGCCCGTTCAACCCGCGCGACTGGTTGAAGGTCCACCCGGCTCCGCCGCGCGTGGACGTCTAGCAGCCGACCACGGCCGGCGGGCGACGCGGTCAGTCGAAAACCTCGGTGAACTGGACCCTGACCCGCCGGCCATTGCTGTCAACGACGAGATACCAATAGCCGTCATAGGGCACCTCTAGGACGACGGGGCTGACGTCAAAGAAGCCGCCGTAATACTCGTACTCGTCACCGTCGAGATATGCCTGGTAGTCGTCGACGTCCATGAGACACACTCTGGCGGCCGAGCCGCGCAGCTCCACCTCGAAGCAGGCGCCGCCTGCGCGAGATCCGAGGTCCCAGTAGAGATGCTCCACACGTCATTAGTAGCGGGTCACGCAATGGGCAGGAAGCCGGGTGCGGATCCGTGCTGTCCCCGAGTTCATGTTCCACGAGCCGCTGCCGAGGCCGGAGCTCCAACGGCTCAGTATGGCTCCGGGCCGAGACAAGTCCCGGTCTCGTGCACCTGGTCCGACGGTGGGGGGTCGATGAGCACATCGCTGCCCCAGTCGGTGAAGTCGACCTCGATCACGGTGGTCTTGGGCTGGTTGTCCTCGGCCATGGGATAGGTCGAGGTGAGGTGCGCCCGACGGGGAAGCCGGTCCGGTCCGACCCACAACTGCCAGGAGACCTGTGTCAAGTCATTCCGCTTGCGAAATTGGTCGGCGATCACGGGGTCGTCGTGTGGAGCCGCGATGGCGAACTCCGTCAGCGAGCTGCTCCCGGCGTGCACGACGGTGGCAACTCCGTCGATGGCCTCCCCCGAAGAGGGAGCTGGGGCCGCCAGTTTTCGCAGCACCTCGGGTGAGACGAGGCTGCGTACGCCGAGCGAGCCGATGGCGCGCAACAACTGCTCGCAATCGGAGCTGCGGCCATGAAGCCAGGACTTGCCCGCGGGAACGTCCTGCCGATCAGCCCGGTACTGGTAGGTGCCGGAGCCTGCGATCGTGATCGTCCTGGTCGTCATGTAGGACAGGTCGGTCGGGACAACGCTTTTCAGCTCATCGGGGACATTGGACCGGTAGTAGGTTGCGGTCAGGTCGGAGGCGGTCGCGCCGAGGACTCCAGTGGTGCGGCTCTCGCTGTATTCGCCGATGTTGACCAGCGCGACGGAGTCGTCCTCCGCTGGAGGGGTGAACACTTTCTCGCCGTAGTCCAGGCGGACGAGCCTGGCGACCTTCACACCGGTTGAGTCCTTCATCCGCTGAGTCACCGCCTCGGCGGGCGTTCGCGCCGTCGCCGCATCGCCGCCTCCGCAGCCGGCCGTTAGGGCGAGCATCAGGACGGTCGTTGTGATCCTCGGTAACGCCACCCGGTGATCATATGGGTTGCCTGGCGAGACTCGGCGGCCGCGCGCGACGAACTGCCCGTCGACGCGCGTGAGGCTGCGGTGCGGCTGTTCGCTATGCAGCGCGTGATCCGGCTGCGCCTCGAGCACAACGGGGAGCCCGCCGAGCCGACCGACGCCGTCCTAGCGATGCGCAAGGCACTGGAGGCGGCCGTGGAGGAGTTCATCAACCTCTCCCGCAAGGCTCGCGGCATGCGCGCGCCGTACCAGGCCGCCCGCCCGCCAACCTTGGAACCGGGCACCGGCGCCGGCCCACAACTCCCGGGTACGGCCCGCGAGTGGACGGCACACCTCGCCGAGTTCACTCACCAGCTGGAGGCTGACGGGAAGCTCGCTTACGAGCACTGGCACCACCGCCGCCTGTACGACGCCTTGGTACATGCCGTCGCTGCCCTCGGGCAGGCTCATCCCGGCGGGCTGGACCGGTTGCCGCGCCCCTGGCGCAGGCGCCAGGGGGCGCGAGCCCGGGCGGATCGGCATGCGGGAATGAGGAAAGAATTTGATCATCATCGGATAGCGGCACATGACCATGGAGCCAGGGCGGCAAAGGCGGACAGCTCATTCCGCCTGCAGTAGCTGTTGTGGATCAGGACCTACACTGACCACACCGTGGACTTGAAGGAGCCCAATGCGAATCCTTGTTCTCGGCGGAACAGCGTTCGTCGGTCATGCGATCGTCAGTCAGGCCGTCGCGCGAGGCTGGGACGTCACGACGTTCAACCGTGGATTGACCGACGTCGATGTGGCGGGCGCAAAGTCGATCCTTGGAGATAGACGCAGCAACGCGGACATAGAGCGACTCGCAGCGTCGAGCACCTGGGACGCAATTGTGGACACGTCCGGATATGTGCCCTCGGATGTGCTGCGGGTGGCCATGGCCCTGCAAGGCCGGACCCATCGGTATCTCTTCATGTCAACCGTGAGTGTCTACGCCGGCTGGCCAGTGGAGTCCCTCACTGAAGAATCCGCGACTCTGGCATGTCCTCCCGACGCGGACGAGCATTTTGGACACGACACAGAAGATGGCCCGACGAGGTACGGCTATCAGAAGTCAGGCTGCGAGGCCGCCACCCGGCTGGTGTTCGGAGAGCGGCGTACGACCCTTCTCAGGCCCGGTGTTGTCCTCGGCCCGCGCGAATATGTCGGCCGGCTCCCCTGGTGGCTGCGCCGCATGTCGGAGGGCGGCCAGGTCCTCGCGCCGGGCGATCCTTCTCGATCCATCCAGCCGGTAGACGTGCGTGATCTGGCAGATTTCACACTCCGTTCGATCGAGCATGATTTGTCTGGCCCGTTCAATGTGACGGCCCCCTTTGGCTTCGATACTTTTGGCGGGCTGATTTCTCACTGCATCGAAGCAACGCAAAGCACGGCCGAACCGGTGTGGGTCCCTGATCATAAGCTCATCAGCGCTGGTGTGCGTCAATGGTCAGAAATGCCTCTGTGGCGAACGTATCCCGGCGTGTGGCAGGTCTCGTCTGCGAGAGCTCAGGCCGCCGGCCTCGTTTGCCGACCGCTCAGAGAGACAGTGCGGGACACGTGGACCTGGATGAACACGGTTGCGCCAGCGGTGGACGTGAGCGAGCGTGCCGCCGAGATAGGGATCAGCAAAGAGCGCGAGTCGCGGATCCTTGAGTCGCTCATCACGTGACGCCGTCGACGGCATCTGGCTTGGCCGCGGTCTCGTTCAGCCAGTCCGCGATGCGTCCCTCCAGCTCTTTGGGCTTGGCCTTGCTGATGACTCCGGGCGAAAAGAGGATGTCCCGGACTTTGGCGATTCGCCCGGCCAACGACACGTTGCGCAGCTCCTGCGGCAGCGAAAACACCGCCTCGAGTTCGTCCGCGGCCTTGTCGAGTCTCCCAGCGAGAAGGTGGGCTGCGGCGAGGTCGATCGTGACGCCCGTGACCAAGGAGAACGGCCGCCGGCCTGCCGGAATGGAGGCGTAGGCGCCGAGAGCCTGCTGCGCGTGGACAGCGGCGCGTTCGCCGTCACGCAGATGCAGCCACGCCGCGGCCGCACAGCCGGCAGCGCGAGGGTCATCAAACGCGAACTCACCCCTAACCTCACTATCCAACTCGTCACGGTAGATGTCTCGATCGTCGGCGTCTTCCTGTGCCCCTGCGAGAGCGTCCGCGACCGCCCCAGCGTTTCCCTCCACGGCGTGCGCTCGGCTCGCGATGTGCCGGAGCCGAAACCGCGGAGCTCCTCTCGGCGCCACAGCAAGACCGCGGGCAACAAATTCCAGTGATCGACGAGGCTCATCCCGCCAAAACGCCAGGGTCGCCTGCAAGCCCAGGGACCATGCGAACAGGGAGTTGTGCCCGGCGAGCTCGGCATACGTGGTAGCCGACCGAGCAAGGGTGGCGGCGGCAGGCCAGTTCCCCAGGTCGAACGCGATTGACCCCATCAGCGCATTCGTTTGTCCCAGAATCACATACAGGTCTGCGAGGTCAGACGGCCGGCGAGTACGTTCGGTCAGAGAGCACGTCAGGTCTCGCACCACCCTCGTGTCGATAAACACCTCCAGAGGAGGCCTTGTCAACGGCCAAGTGCGTGTCGCCGCTGGTGGCCACGTAAATGTCCCCAGGGTCGCGGAGTTGACTACTTCTTGGGGAGGCGTTCTGGGCCCCGGCTGCGGGCCTGCCGCATGCGAAACGACTCACCCTCGGTGACCACGACGATGCTGTGGTGCAGCAGCCGATCAAGCAGGCTGACAGCAGTGGTGTGTTCGGGCAGGAAGCGGCCCCACTGGTCGAAGGGCCAGTGCGAGCCGATCCCCAAGGCGCGCCGCTCGTAGGCGGCCGCGACGAACCGGAACAGCAGCTGGGTGCCGGTGTCATCGAGTGGGGCGAACCCCACTTCGTCGATGATGACCAGGTCGGCGCGCAGCAGGTTCTCGATCACGCGGCCGACGGAGTTGTCGGCCAGCCCTCGATAGAGGGTCTCGACGAGTTCGGCGGCGGTGAAGTAGCGGACCTTATGCCCGGCCTGAATGGCGGCAACGCCGAAGGCGATGAGGCTATGGGACTTGCCGGTGCCGGCCGGGCCGACCGCGCAGTAGTTTTCCGCCGCGCGGATCCACTCCAAGCTGGCCAGGTAGTCGAAACTCGCCTGAGGGATCGAGGAAGCGGCGATGTCGAACTCCTCGATCGTTTTGATCACCGGGAAGGCGGCGGCCTTCATCCGCGCCCGGGCGTTGGACTCATCACGGGCGGCCAGCTCGGCATCGATGAGGGTGCGCAGGAACTCTTCGGGATTCCAGCGCTGGGTGCGGGCGGTGACCAGCAGCTCGGGCGCCAGCCTGCGGATCGTGGACAGCTTCAACCGGCGCAGCCCGCTATCGAGATCGGCGGCCAGAGCGGGGACGCTCGCGGCGGTCATGAGGCGTCTCCGATCCGGTCGAGCTTGTCCAGGGTGTAGTCCGCCAGGGAGCGGGTCGGGACGTGCGGCAACTCCAGGACCAGGGCGTCTCCAGGCGGGCGGACCTGCGCCGTGCCGGCTCCGGCGGCCAGGATGGCGCGCACGTCATCGGCGCGCCAGCGGCGAAAGGCGATAGCCCGCTCCAGCGCGGTCAGCAGCGCCGCCTGGCCGTGAGCCGCTTGCAGCGCGGCCAGCTCGACCAGATCAGCGGCCAGGCGGGTGTTGCCGGAGGCGGCTGAGCCGGTCAAGAACGTCTCGGCGATCGGGCCGAGTGCCAGGAACGCCTTCTCGGTCTCGGTGCGGGCGCGGGCGGCCCGGCGCGGCGTGGGCCGAGGGCCGCCGTAATGCTCATCGATGACCGACGCCTCGCCGGGCGGGACCGGGGCGTGATCGGCGACGATCTGTCCGGTGGCCAGGTCCGTGATCAGCAGCCGTCCGGCCGTCTCCACCACGGCGACCCGCGTGCCGATCAGCCGGGTGGGCACCGAGTAGCGGGCCGAGCCGAACCGCACGCACGACAGCCGGTCGACCTTGCGCGTCGCCGGCGGCTTGCCGATCGTCGGACGCAGTGAGGGCAGCGCGGTCAACACCTGCCGCTCGCTGACCAGCCGTTCGGCCGGAACCGCGCAGATCTCCGAATGCACCACGGAGTTGACCTCGGCGCACCATCGGCGGGCCGCGAGGTTGGCCATCGTCAGGTCATCGAACGGCGCCTGCGGCACGACCAGGTCCCGCTTGGCATAGCCGACCAGGTTCTCCACGATGCCCTTCGATTCCGGGTCGGCGGCCTCGCACCAGTCCGGCCGGAAGGCGTAGTGCGTGGCGAAGCGCACGTAGTCGGCGGTCGGGATGACCTTGTTGGCCACCACGCCGCCTTTCAGGCAGCCCATCCGATCGGCGAGCACCACCTTGGGCACGCCACGGAGTTCCTCAAAGCACTCGGCCAGGAAGGCGAGCGTGGTCTCGGCGCGCTCGTTGTCGGCGAAGCGGACGAACCGCACCCGTGACCAGGCCAGCACCGCGCAGAACACGTGCAGCCCGCGCCCGGCATCTCCCCAATCGATGACCAGCATCTCGCCCGGTGTCCAGACTGCCGGCCGCCGGCCGCGCGGGTGCTCGCGCCGCCAGTTCTTCTTCACCTCGGCCACCAGGCGGCGGAAGTTGCGCGCCGACCCGGCATATCCCGCGGCTTGCGCCAGTGGCAGCAGCCGCTTGGCCGAGATCTTCCCCGCGGTGGCCTTCACCTTCTCGACGACCAGATCGGTGACCTCGTCGAAGTTGTGCTCGCGCCGCTTACGGCTCGGCGCCTTGTCCCCGGCCAGCGCCTTGTTGATGATGCGTTTGACGGTCTTGTGCGTGGTGCCGCACATCTCGGCGGCTCCGCGATAGGTGCCTACCTCCCGGTAGGCGGCGATGATGTCCATGACTTCCCCCGCAGACTTCATGGCCGGGCAGACCCCCTGAGCGGTGATCTCGTGACTGGCTGACACCGTCACGATCACCGCTCAGGGCACACCCCTCCTCGCGACACGCGAACAGCACGAAGGAGAAGTGGGGACCTAAACCGGCCGCCAGTGGTGACCTCGAACTGGCCACCTGCGGGGACTTTTACATGGCCACGGACAGGCCTCGACGAGTACGCCCGCGCCACTACGACAGTACGGTCGTGGAGGTCCGCGATGCTCTCAGATCCACATGACACGCCTTTCGATGCCGCGTCCTCAGCCGACTCGTGAGCCGCCGCCATAAGCACCTCTCGTGGGTCGTCGTAGATGGCGGCGCGATTCACGTGGGTCGCTTTTTGCTCCGCCAAGATGACAAAGCGGCGCATAGCTGAGGCCGACGCCTTGCGCAACGCCTCACCAAGGACCACATGCGCGTGGCGCGAGAGCGGCTTGTCCAGCCGGGCCGCCTTTTCCCACTCCCGCACGGTGCGTACCGCGACCTGAAGATGGTCAGCGAAGGCTTCCTGGGTCATGTGCAGCGTGTTTCGCAAGGCTTTGGCCGTATGGCCTGTCCAGACGTCGACTTCCACGATCCGCTCCAGAGCAATGGAGTCTGCATGTTCAGTGCATCACGAATGCCTGGGATCTGCATGGGTCTTGCCTGGCTAACATCCGCTGGCGAGCAGTTCACTTAACGCATGAGCTTGCAGCGTCATCGCATAAGACGTCGCCTGATCTCCGAAAGCAGAAGATCGCTGTCCACATCCACCAGATCGGCTGGCACCTTCGTTAGCCGTGCCTCCTCTTCGGTGAGAAAACCGGCGGCGACGAACGCTTCCAGGACAGGACGGCCGAAGGCGCGGGCGAAGGCAGCGACGGTCTCAGGCTTCGGCGACGACGACTTCCACCGTCCAACCGCGGACTGGCTCATGTTCATCCGTTCACCGATGGCGGCCTGCGGCATCCCACCGCTAACCCTCTGCACATATTCCCACCAGCTCACGAGGTAACTGTATGCGCTGAAGCATCAAGCGCGCACTCATGGACTTACCCGCAGGATCGCTTGACGCTTATGCGCATACGCATTATCTTAAGCGCATAGACATAGTCGCATGTACAGCGAGGAGGAGCACTGTGAACGTCATCCTGCGGCTGCGTCGGGAGCAGTTGGACAAGTACCGCACGATCGCGGGAGTCACCACGGAACAGCAGCTTGCTGACCGGATGGGGTTCCATCAGGGCACCATGAACAAGGTTCTCAACGGTCGGCATGCCCCCAGCGCGCGGTTCATCGGTGCGCTGCTTCAGGCGTTCAACGGCGTGCCGTTCGACGACCTTTGGGAGATCGTCGTTCAGGACGCTTCCGCCGACGTCAATGCCGTGGCCAATGGGGCGGCATGATGGCCAGCCGGGCCGAGGCGTTCTGGATCGACGTCGACCACGACCGCGAGATGGCCAGCGACGGAGTCTCCCGCTTCGGGCACTACGTGCGCGCCCGCGCCGACGACTTCCGCGAGGCGTGGGAGTGGGAGGAGTCGCGGACGGCCCAGTTCGCGGCCATGGCGTGGCGGGTGGCCACCGGCCCCATCATGGCGCCCGGATACATCCGCTTCCACCCGCGGCTGCTGTCGGCCCGGACCGAGGTCAACGACTGGGACGGCTCGCTGGTCGGCATCACCACACTGGTCACGCCCTGGCCACAGGCGCTGGCCTGCTCCCGCGAGTGGCGGGCTGGCGAGTGGTGGCGGGACTGGCCCACCGAACCAAACGTCGGTCCCGACACCGTGCGCTACCTGGACCCCAGCGGCGAGGAGCTCAGCCGCGGCGAACGATTCCTGATGGCCAGCGCCACGCTGGCGTTCCCGCTGCCCGCGCAGCCGCTGCCGCCGCTGCCGACCGAGCTGCCAACCGAGCTGGCGGCGGTGGCCCGCGCCTACATCAAGGTGCTGGTGGCCGAGATGAACCGGATCGTGTTCCCCCTGATCGCCACCGTGGAGCGGTCATGACCTCCGGAGCACAGCTGGGGCGGTACGCGGCATTGCGCCTGCAGGCGAGCCCAGCGCTGGCAGAAGTCACCGTCCGATCGCCCCGTCAGGGCGACAACCGCTCATGAAGAGGGCGGCCCCGGTGCGCTCACACCAGGGGCCGCGACACGGGTCCCTACCTGCAGAAAGGACCAAGACCCGATGCCCCACAAGATTACACCGCTTAACCATCCCGGGGGCGACGACCCAATGACCACCACCTCCCCCGTACAGACTCATTCGCCCGCTGAGCAGGCCCATGCCCTGCTGGCTTACGCGGCCGATGAGCACCACTTCTACACCTCGTACGCCGACGGCCACCCGAGCCTGCACAAGCATGATGCGGCGACGGCGATGTATGCGGCGCAGGCCGCGACCGCGCTGCTGGCCGTCGTCGGCGAGCTCGCCGAGCTGCGGGCCGGCCTGCAGCAGGCGGCCGCCATGGGCGAGGACATCGCCGACATCGCCTCCGGGGTGCGCGAGCTGACCGCCGCGCTGAAGCCGTTGGAGGAGATCGCCGGCAGCGTGGACGGCCTGACCGACCAGGTCGAGGCCGTCCGCGATGAGGTCGAGGACGGCCTGGCGGCTGTGGCCAGCGAGGTCGAGCTGCTGGTCGGCCGCCGCCGGAGCCGCTGGTGGTCCTGGCTGCGGTGGCCGGTGCGCCGCTGGCGAGCGCAGCGGGCTCTCCCCAGCGTCGCGGATGTGAGGAAGAGGCTGATCGCGGCCGCCGCGCCGACGAACTGGCTCAGCGATGCCCTGGCCCGTGCCGCCGACCTGCTGGAAAGCGAGGGCTGGGCCCCTTGTGTGGGCGTGATGGACGCCGTCGGTCGGGTCGCGATCTCGCCTGAGGCGCCGTATGCCGCCCACGTGCTGTGCGTTCAAGCGCGGGAGGCCATCGTGGCGCACCTCGGCGGGCCGCTGTCGCAGTGGGAGACCGAGTTCGGCCGTACGCAGGGCCAGGTGGTGGCCATGCTGCGTGAGGTCGCGGCGAAGGTCACTGCCTCCGAGCTGGTGCGAGGGAGGTGTGACCGGTGAGCGTTGCGACTCCTACTCCCGACCGCGAGCCGTTCGACGACGACATCGACCGCGTTCTCACCGAGATCGAGCGCCGTCTAATGTTCGACCAGGCACCGCCCCTGCCGGAGGACCGGCTGGACGACGACCAGCCTGCCGACCTGGACGCCGCGGCTGACGAGGCCGACCAGGCGGAAGATGCCGACGACGTCGACCAGGCCGACGAGGCCGGCGACATCGTCGAGGACAAGATCGTTCTTGTCGAGTCCTTCGAGAGCGGCGAGACCCGGCTCGTCAGGCAACTGCGCAGGCAGGTCGCCGAGGCGCACCTGCTGGCGCGCCTGCAGGCCGACGAGGCGCCGCTGCTGATCGACACCAAGAAGGTGCGCAAGCGGCGCCTGGCCGCCTACGAGGCCGCCCGGCTGCACGAGCTCGCCCAGGACCCGGTGGCGCTGGCCTACCGTGACGCCAAGGTGCGCCGCACGGTCACCGTGATGGTGATGGCGGCCGCGGTCATCGGCCTGGCGGTGTCCAGCATCGGCGTGCAGGCCTCGGTGGCCACGGCGCTGAAGCTGAAGCAGCACACGTTCGCGTGGTGGGCGGCGTTCGGCGTGGAGCCTGCCCTGTCGCTGCCGTTGCTGGCCGCCGTGGCGGTGCAGGCCTACAGCGCTATGCGCGGGCAGGTCGTCGACCGCAAGGACAAGAACGGCCCGGGCCGCAAGATGTTCCGCGCCGAGGCTCTGCTGCTGGGGCTGACGCTCCTGCTGAACTGCTGGCCGGCCTTCATCAACGGGTTCAACCTGCTGACCCTGGTCGTGCACAGCCTGGGCCCGATCGCCGCGGTGACCGCCGTGTGGGTGCTGCCGGCGCTGTGGTCCGTGCTGCAGGTGCTGCCGATGCCGGAGACCCCCGGTCCAGGCCGTACTGATGGGCGTACTGGCCTTCAGTACAGGGCTAACGCCAGCCGTCAGTACAGCGCTCCGCCGCCCCGCCCGAGGGTCGACATCGACGCGCTGACCGACCGGGCACGCGCCCTGATCGCCGCCGGGAAGCTGTCGGCCGACGCTGGCGTGCACAAGTTCCGCGACGCGCTGGGGTGCGGGTCCGACACCGCCACCAAGGTCAAGAAGGCGCTCGCGGCGCAGGCTGGGGGTGCGGCATGAAGCGCGCAACCTCGGTGACGCAAGCGCTGACGCTGTGGTGGGCCGACCAGCACGAGCAGTCGCAGGCCCGGCGCGGCCGCCACCGCGGGCAGGGCCAGGACCCGGTGCACGCGGTGCTGGCCTACGACGCCCGTGACCCGTACGCCGTCGAGCTGGTCTTCCCGCAGGCGAACGGTGACGGTGGGCAGGTCGTGGCCTGGCAGTTTGCCCGGGCGCTGCTGATCGACGGGCTCCAGACGGCCACGGGTGACGGCGATGTGCAGGTGGGCCCGCACGAGGCGGAGGGCTGGCTGGTCGTCGTGCTGATGCCGGAGAACGGCGTGCCGCTGACCTTCTACGCCTCCCGCGCGGTGGTGTCGAAGTTCGTCGACGCCACGTTCGACGTGGTCCAGCTCGGGCGTGAGCGCGAGCGGGTGGACTGGGATCGGGAGCTGGCCGCGCTGCTGGGCCACCAGGTCGAGGTCACCTTCCGCGAGGCCGACGGCTGTTGGGGACGCACCCGGCCGGGCACGCTGGCGGCCGACCCCAAGGACCGCGACATGGTGGTCCTGACCGTGCCCGACAGCGCCGGCACCCTGGTCAGCTGGCGCGTCAGCCGTGACGAGCTGGCCCATCAGGTCCACCAGGCGCGCCGGATCGTCCGGTGGAGTAGCAGGAACATCCGGCTGGCGGTGCCCGGGGACGCCGAGCTGTTGCTGGGCGTCGGCGTGGTGCAGGAGTTTCTGCTGGCCAGCTTCCACACCGTCATGGACGGTGCGTCATGACCGCGGCGATTCTGGCGCCCCGGTGCGCTCTGACGCGTGAAGAGCTGGTCATGCTGGCGGCCGCCTACAGCGAGCTGCTGGCCACCGCGCGGGCGAGCGTGGCGGCCGCCGAGCTGGGCGAGGTCGACCCGCTCGTTTACGTGCGCGAACACCTCGCTGAGCACGGCCAGCTGCCGGCGGCCGGTGCCCGGCCAGTGGTACTGCTGGCGCAGTCGGCTGTCCCGTCGATGCACCGGGCGGGGGTGGCGTAGGTGGCGACCACGATCACGATGCCCACCGCGTGCGCCCGCTCGTTCGATGGCACGCGGGCCTCCATCTGCCAGGCCCGCGCCTGGGTGCGCGAGGTGCTGCCCGCAGGGTGCGGCCGCGTGGATGACGTGCTCCTGGTGGTGTCCGAGCTGGTCACCAACGCCATCCTGCATTCGGCCAGCGGCGAGCCGGGCGGCCGGTACGCGCTGCAGCTCGAGGTGAACCCGCCCGCCCACTCGGTGGGGGTCACCTGCATCGACATGGGCCCCGCGCTGGCCCCGGCGGTCCGGCAGGAGGGCGAGGGCGGGCGCGGCCTGACCATCGTCAAGAAGCTGGCCGCCACCTACGAGATGCGCGCCGAGCCGACCAGCCGCACCGTGTGCTGCTGGCTCGACTGGGCCGCTGAGCAGGGCGGAGGCGCGTGATGGGCTATCGCGTGGAACTGATCAACCCGGTCGACGGGCGCGTGCTGGCACGGGAGGGCTTCCCCGCGCACAGCGAGCGTGCGGCGATCGCGAAGGCCAAGCGCAGGGCGCGCCGGATGGTCGGCATCACCGGCGTCGACGCGGCCAGCGTGAACGGCCAGCTGTGGTACGTCGAGCCGGACTGTCCGGGCGCCATACGCGTGGCCACCTTCTCACCGCGCGTGGCTGCTGTGCCGGTGACGCCGTTGCTGCAGGTGGCGGCCCTGCTCGGCGTGGTCGGGTGGGCGGTATTCCTGGCCGTCACCACCAACCCGTGGCTGGCCATGGCCGCGGTGGGCCTCACCTGCGTGGCCGCCTACAAGCTCATCGCGATGGTCGAGGCCGTCCGCGCCGAACTGCCCCGCCGCGACCGGGGCGAGCGATGAGAAGGGCCCCTGTCGTGGCTGCAGCTGGCCGTCTGTCGAGACGACCAGCTGCTAACCGCCCTGGTTCTCACGGCCCGACCGGGCCGTGACCTGTCCGAAAGGATTCTGATGAGCAACTCGACCGGCCCGGAGTGGTCCGGGGACATGTTGGATCGGCCGGAGATGGTCGAGGCGTTCGCCGCCCAGCTCCGGCGGGCCCTGGCGGCTCACGCCGACTACGTGGCCCACATTCGGCGCGACGCCGAGGCCATGTGGGCGGAGAACCCGCCGCCTGAGTACAGCACCTTCGAGGCCTGGTGGCGGCACGGCAAGGTGACCAAGCCGTTCGCGGAGATCCAGGAGCACCTGGAGAAGGCGGCCAAGCTGACGTTCCGGCTGGAAGCCCGGTACCGGAAGAACAGACACGTCATTCCGGAGAAGCGCCAGGCCGCCGCTCAGGCCAAGCAGGAGGCCGCCGCGCTCAGCCGTGGCCAGGCCCCCGGCCGGCTGAGCGACGGCCAGCCGTACCCGAAGCCCCGCACGACCCCGGCCCCGGCCGAGGATGGCGGGAGCTTCATGGACATGGTCCACCGGTCCGCATGACGCGGGCTGGCTACCTGATCGCAGCCGCCCCGCCGGGGCGGCGGCCCTGACCCTGATCCCCGATCCGCTGAGGAGGCGAAGTGACGACCCGGCCGATGAACAGCGCGGAGAAGCGCGCGTACAACCAGCGCAGGCACGCCGAGACCCGCCAGGCGCACGCGGCGGAGCGCGGACCTCAGGGACTCGCCGAGCTGTGGTGGGACCAGGCCCGCAAGACGGCCCGAGACGGTGCCGCGAGAGGCGACGCGAACGCCTGGAACGAGCTGGCGGCAACGCTCATGCACTTCTGCCAGCGCTACAGCGAGTAACACCCGCGATCTTCATCTTCATCTTCATCTTCACCGCGAGTGCGGTCTCCGCCGCCTCCTATGCGAGCGCACGAGCGCCCGCGCGCGCGAGCGCGCGAGGATACGCCGCCCGGTCACTGTCCGTCAACACTTGAGAGGAGTGCTCGCCATGGCTGACGACAACGTCTTCCACTTCCCGCCGCGCCGGGACGGGGCCGTGCCGCCGCCGCCACTGCCTCCCGTGCCCCGGCCCTCAACCCCCGCCGCAGACGCCCCCACGGGTCGCCAGGAGGAGGCCCCGGCCGACGACGCCATGCCGCGTATGCCGGACGTCAAGCCGATGAGCGTCCCGGTGGCGCTGATGATGCCGCCGCCCCCGCCGCTCCCCGCCGGCGACTCTGCCGACGACCTGGGCGATGATAGGGGCGCCTTCGCCCCGCCGTCGCCGGAGGACCCGACCAACCCGACCGGCCGGGAGACACTCCAGATCTGCATGGCGATCCTGACCGCCATGGGCGTGGCCGCCGCGCAAGGCATGTGGCACCGTGCCCGGCAGCGCCAAGCGCGGGCGGACATGGTCCGCGCTCAGGCCGACAAGGCGGCGGGCAAGGTGGCCGCCCACGGCAGCGGGAGCGCTGGCGGCGGCCGGGGCGGCTCGAAGGGCGGCGGCGGGCTCCTGACGGGCTCCCGCCAGGAGCCCGCGCACCGCAGGCGCCACGGCGGCAGCCACCCTGGCGGCCAGGGGCGTGGCCGGAAGGGTCCCAAGGACACGCACCGCAGTCCCGGGGGCCGCCCGCCCGGGGCGGGCGGTAAGGGGGGCTCCCACGGCCCGCACGGCGGCTCGCACAAGGCGCCCAAGTCGACCCGCGACGGCAAGTCGTCAGGGGACGACCACGGCGCGCGCAAGCGCCGCAAGCGCGGCGCCATCAAGGGCGGGCTCGACGCGGCCGGGCCCTGCGTCAAGAACCGCAAGCTGCGCAAGCCTGGCGACAAGGCACTCAAGGCCACCAAGGACGGCAAGCGCCGGGCACCCGGCACGGACCCGGCCCCGAAGAAGCGGCCCGCTCCGCTGAAGTGGAAGGCTGGCAAGAAGAGCGGCCCCGGCCCTGAGGGCGACAGGGCACTGCCGCCCGGCCGGAAACGCTGGAAGCGCACCAAGCCGGGCGCCACGGGCGGCACGCGCGCCCCCAAGCGCCGGAAGCGCCGCGGCAAGCGCCGGTCCTGGCTGAGGTGGAAGAGCACCCCGGCATGGCTGAAGCGCTGGCGCAACCGGCACAAGACAGCGACCAACTCCTGGAAGGCCCCCCGCAAGAACCGTCCCGGCCCCGGCGGGGACAAGGCCCTTTCCCCCGGCCGCAAGCGCTGGAAGCGCACCAGGCCGGGCACAGGCACGCGAGGCTCCACGGGCGGCAAGGGCAAGCGCCGAATCCGGCGGCCCCGGTGGCTGCGGTGGAAGAGCACCCCGGCGTGGCTGATGCGCTGGCGGACCCGCCACAAGGCGACGGCGGCCAGCTCGCCGGGCGCGACGGACGGCCGGGCGTCCTGGGGGCGGTCGACGCCGCCGCCCCCGCCTCCCGGGTTCGGGTGGATGCGTCCGCCGCCCGGTGCCGACCGGTCGACCCGGGTCACCACCGAGCGCGTCGACCAGCCGGTACGGCGCAAGTACGAGCCCGACCCGGCCCCGTCGACCCCGGCCGTTGCCGGCGCCACGCGGCTGGCCCTGCCCGTGCCCCCGGCCGCTGACGCCCCGGAGTTTCGTCGCCCCGCGGGCCCGGCGCCGGCGAGCGACGACAGCCCCGCCGCGACCCCGGCCGCGTCAGCGCCCACAGTCCCGACCCCGACGAACGGAGCCCAGATGAACCCACTCGTTCCCGCGCCCCGCGCCACCACGGCGACCGGGACGCAGTACCGCGACGCCGACCTGACCATCTACGACGTGATCGAAGCCGACGCCGACGCGGCGGAGGAGATCACGGAGGGCGTGTACGAAGCCCAAGCCACCGCTCACGGCTGTGAGCGGCTGATGACCAAGCTGGAAGACCTGCACGCCTCGATCGTCGAACTGAAGGTGCCGGGCGTGCTGGAGGGCATGCTGCTGCGGCTCATAGAGAAGACCGGCACGGTCAAGGCCAAGGCGGAGGCCATCGCCGCGAACCTGCCCGCCGCCAGCGAGGCCATCGCCATCGCCGGGACCAACGCCGCCGCCCGCCACAAGGGCCTGGCCGACGCCGTCCGCGACGCGGGCCACATCCGCCCCGCCGAGCGCGAATACCACCAGGAGTAGGAGACCTCATGCACGAGCTGAACAGCGGCAACACCAGGACCGGCGAGGTCGTCGCGGCCAGCGGCGGTGTCATCACGACGGTCGTCCGGTACGGCATCCTCCTGATCCAGCTCACGGCGGCCGGGATCCGGCTGCGCTGGCTGGGTGAGCAGGTCCGCTCGACGTATCGGTACGTCGAGGGGTGCGCGGCCTCGACCGACCGGCTCGCCGAGCAGTTGGCGCGGCTGACGGTCGACGCGGACACCGTCGGCGAGCACCACCAGGCCGCCGCCGTCATGCGCGGCGTGCTGGCCGATGCCGAAGCGATGGCGGAGGCCACGCAGGACCTGTCGGTCATGTTCGAGGAGACCTCCGCCGCCCACCAGGCCGACTACGGGCCGGTCGCCGAGGCGGCCAACTCGATGCCGGTCCCGATGGCCGACGCCGAGTTCTACAGCAACCGCTGACCATCTGGACCGAAGGAGAGATCATGCCCCGGCCTGCGAAAGCGCCCGACCTGGCGCCCGTGGACATGGAGCTGCCGCTCTGGCCCGCGCTGGTGCGAGCGCGCCGCCGCCTTGAGGCCGTGCGCAGCGCGACCGGGCGCATGGCCACCCTCGTCGGCGCGGCCGCGGCCGCCGCCGGCCTGTTCACCGGCCAGTGGACCGGCGCGTCCCTGCTGGCCGACGCCGCGCTGACCCTGATCGGCCTGGGGACGCTGCGGCTGTGGAAGCCCGACGGCCAGCAACGGGCGGTGGCGTCGGTGCTCTACCTGGCGCCCGGGACCAGCCTGGCGGCCCTCCTGCTGGCTGAGCAGATGGTCCCGGGCATTCACCCGGTCGAGGCCCTGGGGCTGACCGTGTGGACGGCCGGGACGTGGGTGATGCGCCCGGCCTACGTCGGCCGGCGCATGCTGGCCCCGCCGCCCCCGGCCCCGGCCGCCGAACTGGCCACGCTGGAGGAGGCGGAGGTCAGCGACCACCCGATAGCGCAGTGGTGGGCCCGCACCGTCGCGGTGAAGGACGGCGCGGCCCCCGGCACCGTGCTGGACGACATCCACCGGACCGGCCCCAAGTCCATGCGGGCCGTCATCCGCGCCACCACGCCCGGCCGCCCCGTCCCGGACATCTCCATCCGGAACCTGTCGGCCGCCATGGACATCCCCGAAGACCTGATCACCATCGGCCCGGTTCCCGGCCGGGGCGCGGGCGTACGCCTGCTGACCATCGGCAACCCGGAGGAGAGCGAAGACCTGGCGACGGTCTGGGACAAGCGCATCGCCCCGGCCGCCATGCCCGGCGCCGTGCTGACCAGCGTCCGGGCCGGACGCCCCGGCGGCGCCGGCCACACCATCACGACGACGGCCAGCACGACGACCAGTACTGAGGAGGACGCATGAGCGCCGTCATGACCACGCCTGACCCCGGCCAGGTGTACGAGTTCACGGCGGAGGTGCCGCAGGGCCAGGTCATCCGCTACGACCTGGCCGCGCTGTGCTCGGCGCTGAACATCAACGACCCGACCCGCATCGCCGTTGAGACCGACGGCCTGCGCAGGGCGATGATCACGGTCTACCCGTCCAACCCGCTGGCGCAGGTACGGGCCGTCACCCGCGAGGACCTGGTGATGGACCGGCACGGCCGCATCGTCATCGGCGTCTACCACAACGGCCGCCCGGTCAAGAAGCGGCTGTTCGACCCGTCGACCGGCAGCGCGCAACGTCACCTGGTGTTCGGCACGACCGGCGCCGGCAAGAGCCGCGTGGTCCACCTGGAGCTGGCCGCCGAGAAGATCAACGGGTTCGTGTCGTGGCTGGCGGACCTGAAGTTCGGCCAGTCCGTACCCGAGGCCGAAGAGCATGTCGACTGGCCCGTCCGCACCCAAGAAGGCGCGGTCTTGATGACGATGGCGGCGGTGGCCGTCGCTCAGGACCGGATGCGCCGCTACGCCGCCGCCGGCCGCAGCGCCTTCGTGCTCGGCGTGGACCCGCTGCTGAACGTCACCCTCGATGAGGCCAACCGGGCGCTGGAGCGGGGCGCGCCGTATCGGGACCTGATGACCCACCTGATCAAGGAGTTGGGCCGCACCGGCCGCTCCGTCGGCGTCGGCGTCCGGCTGTCGGCACAGGCCGCCCACCTGGAGGAGTTGGGTGGCAGCGACACGTTGAGAGCGATGCTCAAAGAGGGCGAAGTGACCTTGCTGCGCTGGAGCGGGAGCATGATGCGCCAGCTGGTCGCCGACGGCCTGCTGCCCGCCGGGGAACAGCTCATGCCCATCCCCAAGACGCTCGCGCCGCGCGAGCTGCGCAGCCAGTTCGACCCGGCCGCCGACGATGACGACGACGCGCCGGGCACGCAAGGCATGGGCTACCTGCTGTCCGGGCCGCGCCCGACCGCGATGATGCGGCACCTGCGGGTCGGCTCCATCGCCCCGCTGGCGGGCAAGGACCCCGAGATCCTCGCCCTGTACGGGCCGGGCGAGCCTGCCCGCTTGGAGGAGCTCTCCGCCGAGGCCGACGGCGAAAACATCGGCCTCATTGCCTACCACCTCCGCCATGACCCCGTCGCGTTCCAAGCGCTGTGCGACCAGTTCCGGGAGATCTACCAGCAAAAGCCCGGCCACGGCGGCGGCGGCCAGCACGCCGGCGGCGCCGTCGACGACGGCCCGGAGGAGTCCGCCGACCGCCCGCGCAAGGTGCTCGTGGAAGACCGCGTCCGGGCGGTCCTGGCCGCCGCTGATGCCCCGATGAGCGCCGACGAAGTCCTGGCCGCCGTCAACAGCGACGGCGGCAAGCAGGTCAGCGGCGGCACCGTCCGCAACAAGCTCAGCGCCCTGGTCGACAGCGGTGCCGCCGTCCAGCCCGGGCGCGGCCTGTACGCCCCGGTCCGCTGACCGCCGGCCTGCCCTCAAACCGTCACCTGAAGGAGGACCCGATGCCCAAGCCGACCACGGCCATAGAGATCACCTCATTCGGCTACGGCCACGCCGCCCCGCCAGAGGCCGACATCGTCGTCGACGCCCGCCGCCGCTTCCGCAACCCCCACGCCGACCCGGCGATGCGCGAGCTGACCGGCCTGCAGGAGGTCGTGCGATCCCACGTCCTGGCCACCCCGGCGTGGCAGCCGTCGTCCGCCGCACCGCCCAGCTCGCCGCCGAACTGACCACCACCGCCGGCGGACCGGTGACCGTCGCGGTCGGGTGTGTCGGCGGCCGGCATCGCTCGGTGGCCATGGCCGACGCGATCGCCACCGAGCTCGCCGACGCGGGCCTGCCCGTCGCCCTGGTCCACCGCGACGTCGACCGCCCCGTGATCCAGCGCTGACCGTTGCGGGCGCTTGGCCGGCCACCAGGTCGGGCCGGTGCCCGGAGCTATCAGCTCCTGCCCCCTCGACCGAAAGGATCATGATGAGTTCCCTCGAACCCGTCGCCCATCACACCTACGGCCCGGCCGACGACGTTGGCGAGGCCGACTCCGAGCGGCTGGCCGGCCTGGTCTGGCGCGTCCAGCACGTCGGCCGGATGGCCGCCGTCAGCGTCGTGATCGACCCCGAGCTCAACGACAACGCCAGCACGGTCGAGGGTCACCGCTGCGGGCACGCCCCACTGATCGCCATCGGCCACGACCTGATCGGCGAGGCGCGCACCGACACGCTCGCCCACGAGCTGGCCCACCGGGACCTGGCCCACCACAAGCGGGCGCTGCCGCTCTGGATAGCCGCCGCCCGGGACCTGGACGGCGTCGGTGGCCTGTACGCCGTCATCACCGCGCTGCTCACGCCCGGCTGGAGCGGCTGGTCATGGGCGGCGGCCGCGCTGTTCGCCGCCATGCTGGCGCTGGCCGCGCTGCGGGCCCGCCTCATGCGGCTGGAGGAGTACGACGCCGACGCTCGCGCCGTGGAGATCCTCGACGCCGCGGACCTGCCGGGCAAGCAGATCGTCACCGCGATGCTCACCGACGCCGACCGGCCGTACGACGCGTGGCACACCTGGATCGGGTGGATGTTCAGCACCCACCCCAGCGACGTCGAACGGATCCATGTCGTGGACAGCGGCCGCCGCGCCGGCCGCCTGGACTGGCGCACCGCGCTGTGCTGCGTGGCCACCGGCGAGCGCCTGCTCACCCGCGCCCACCGAGCCGCTCACCGAGCTGCCGACGGCCGGATGCGGCGCTGCCAGCCGGGCTGGTGGCACCTGCCGCCGGTGTGGTGGCGGCCGATCGACTGGCCCACCACCCGGAACTCCTGAAAGCCAGACGGGCGCGCATCACCGCGGTCAATCCGCCAAGACCACCCGCGGCGGGCGCGCCCGCACAACCCCAACCAACTCAACGGATCAGAAAGGGCTGATCTCCATCATGACGCAGACCACTGACGTCGGCGCAACCGTGCCCCGCCCGATGAACGGGCTGAGCACCACCTCGGCAACAACGCCGGTCGACGGGCCGGGCGGGCCAGTCGTGACGGTGCTGCTGAGCGAGTACGAGGCGCTCAAAGCCGAACAGCGGGCCCGGATCGGGTTCCGGGACAACCTGCTGTACGCCATGCTCACCGCTGCCGCCACGATCGCCACCGTCACCGCCACGGCCGGACGGCTGGAGCTGCTGCTGGCGCTGCCGCTGGCCGGGCTGGTGCTCGGCTGGACGCACCTGCACAACGACCACATGATCACCGCAATCGGGGCCTATCTGCGCGAGCGGCTGGGCCCGCGCCTGCACGGCCTGGTCGACGACGCCACCGACATCGACATGTTCGAGTGGGAGACCGAGCACCGCAGCCCGGACCGCCGGCGCGTCTCACGGCGACGGCTGCAGCTGGTGGTGAACCTGGCCGCGTTCTGCCTGCCGCCGACGGCCGGCCTGGTCCTGGTGTGGGCCGCGGGCCCGCACACCGCCGTGATGCTGATCGTCTCCTTCGTCGAGCTGGCCGTCCTGGCCGTGCTGGCCACGCAGATCGTCCGCTACGCCGAGCTGGGCGGTGGTGTGCGATGACCATGACCACCACTACGTCGATTCCCGTCCGCGCTGCCGTCCAGGGCGAGGCGCAGGTACTCGCCCTGCTGCGCCAGGGCCGCGAGGTCTCCCAGATCAGCGACGTCACCACCTGGCCCGTGACGGCGGTGCGCCGGTTGGCCGCGCGCGAGGGCCTAGTGATCGACGACAACGGCTGCGCGCGGCCGGCGGGCACCACCGCGGCCCAGGCCGCCATCACCCGCGCCGAGCTGCGCGAGCTGCTGCGCCTGGCGGAGGCCTCGGACGAGGCTCAGGTCAAACGCGCCCGAGCCAAGCTCGACCACGCGGTGGAGGTACTACGCGGTTGCCTGGTCGAGGTCGAACGGCGCAAGGAGCGCCAGGCGGCCGTGGCCCAGCTGGCCGCCGACGCCGAGCGCGAGGTCGCGCGCCTGACCGCCAAGCTCGACCAGGCCAAGGCCCAGGTGGACCAAGCCAAGACGCAGCTGGACGAGGCCAAGGCCAAGCTGGTGCAGGCCCGCAGCGTGCTCGGCGGGCCCCGCCGGGCTGCAGGGGCGGCGGCGCGGCGCTATCGGCCCGGCGTCGACTACGACACCAAGCAGGCGCGGGCCTGGGCCAAGGCCAACGGCTACGGCGATGTCCTGCCCACGAGCGGCCGGTACGTACCGGACGACGTGATCGACGCCATGCGCGCTGCTGAGGCGGCACCGGCAGGGCCCGAGCAGGCCGGCACGGCGCAGACCTCAGCGGCGGCCGCGGAGAGCCAGTCGTGAGCAAGGCCAGGATGCCGTTCTTGGACCCTGACGGGTCCCGGCACGGCGGGCTGCCCACCTACGAAGCGCATGAGTTCGTCGATTCCTGGTCGTGGACATGCGGGAACTCACGCACCGATGTGGTGTTGAGGGCACTTGGTGGTGCGGGTTCGGGGCTGGTGGATCAGGGTGGGTGGTGGTGGCCTTCTGGGTCAACCGCCGGCGGGACGGCGCTTCTTGCCTTCCGGGGTGAAGGTGAAGCTGGTTTTGAAGTCGCCCGGGCCGTAGCGGATCGCCAGGAGGACGGGTTCGTCGTAGCGAGGCGGCCAGGTCGACTCGGCGTCTGGATCAGCGCCGTTCCACAGATGAAAGAAGATCATCGCTGTATCTGTGGGTTCGGTGAGGTAGCCGAAAGTCTTGCCGTAGTAGGGGTTGTCGCCGCCCAACAAGACGGATGGTGGCCCGAACGTGCTGAGCACCTCGCTGAGGGAGTGGTCGCGTGTGGCCCAGGTGGGGATCTGTGTTCGCATCTGGTCGTACTCATCGCTCGTCAGCGTTCGGTTGGCCTCCAGCCAGCCGCGGGCTCGGGCGAACTCAGAGTAGACAGAGGCCATTCCGTATTCGTATTGGCCGGGGATCAGATTCCGGAAAGCTCCGGACACGCCGGTCGAGGTCCAGGCTCCGCGCGACTCCAGGGATCGCATTTCTTCGGCCCAGGCTTCGTCGCCGCGCTCGAGGTGGAGCAGGTGGTCAATGATGAGCCGGATGCTCAGTTCTCCGCCATACATCCCTGGACGGCGCAGTGCCGAGTTCAACTCGCGGATGAGGTAGTCCCGCATTTCCGAAGGGGAGCGCAATCCAGGAAGCTCTGTCACGAAGATCAGTCTCTCAATCGGCGAACCGGAAGGTCCAGACGCGGCAGGAGTCGCCCGGCGGAGTCACTTCCGGGGCAGGCTCGATCGCTTCTGGGGGTGGGCCGCGTAGACGTATCGCATCGCGGTGCCTGCGGTGACACCGAACACGCGCATCAGGTGGACGGGGTCGGCGGTATGGCGGGCCTCATCCAGGAGCCGATCCTGGCGGATCTTGGACGGCGTGGGTCCAACCGGGCGGAAGACCTCGTGGAGGAAGCGCCGCGATACCGGTGGGCCCTGGGTGTTCTGGGCGGTCATCTGGTTGATCAGCAGATACGGGTTGGTTGTGGTCGGCCAGCGGCGGTGTCGTTCGCGCAGCCAGGCATCGGCGAGTGTGTGGGTGTATTCGTCGAGGTAGATGGTGCGGCGGACGGTGTCGCGTTGCATGGCCAATCGGCCACGGGACAGGTCGAGGTCGGCCAGGCGGAGATGGGTGACCTCGCCAACGCCGAGGGCATGGACGGCAATCAACGCAACGACGAGTCTGGCTTGGGGCCCGTGGGCCCGATCGACCAGGCCGCGGAGCCGGTCGCTGGGGATCGGAACGGGAAGGACCTGCACTTTGGGCAGGGATACCCGGCAGGCCGGGTCGCGGAAGATGAGTCGTTCCTGCTTGAGCGCTCGGAACAGACTGCGCAGCGCGGTGTGGCGGTTGCGGGCGGTGTGTGCCTGTGTTTCGCCGAGCACGGCACGGACGTCGTCGGCGACGATCTCCCGCAGGCTGGCGACCTGACCGGACCAGCGGTGGAGCACAGGCCAAAGGTAACTCACGTAGCGTCGGATGGTTGCGTAGGACATCGTGGGATGCCGGTGACGGCCTTCGCCACGCAGAACCAGCACCCATCTGCGAGCTTCGGCCTCAATATGGCCGGGCAGTCCTTTGAGGACGCGTTCGATGGCGCGCTGGTCGCGGTTGATCTGGCGGGCGGGGTCGGAGACGAGTTGTCCTCGTCCGGCCAGGAACTGCACGACTCTGATCGCGCGGATGCCCTGGCTGGGGTTGGCCGATACCAGGGCACGGACGTCGGCTTCGCGCAGCGGGGCTTGGACTCCGATCCAAGCGGCCAGGATCCGCAGGGTCCTGGCGCTGGCCCGGCTGACCTCACCGCGCCAACCTTGGGCTCGGGCATGGGCCCGGAAGCCGTTTGGCAGGGCCTGCGCGGCGGGAGTCAGGGACGGCAGCGACTGCAGCGGCCCGAGCCGGCTCCAGTCCCGTTCGGCCTCGAAAAGAGTTCCCTGCGCCGGGTTGATCAGGTGCGGGGAGATCGGCGGAGGAGGTGGCTGTTCGACCGCCAGCCGCTCCAGTGCTCGCTGGTTGTATTGCCCGACGATCGGGATGCCGTTGACGGCCTGGAGGCTGGGAGCGAGCTTGCCGCCCAGCCACAACTATGTCCAGCACTCGGTCAACGCGTGCACGCCGCGCACGGAGACATGTTGCCAGCAACCGCGGCACCTCCCGCGGGCCAGCCGGAGGCCGGGCCGTCCGCACCGCTGGCAGACGCCGATGGGGTGGAGGCGGCGATGACGCATCTCTCGCTTAGGAGTGATCGTGACCTGCTCCGGCTCTTCTTGACAAGGCGACTTGACAGAGGGCGTAATCGTCGTCCGACGTGGGCTAGGGCTTCTATTGCCGCGCTCGCAACGCCGACGGTGCTGACGTTTGGTCACCGTAGAGAAGATCGCTTTTGGAGTGCCAACACGGGGGCGCTGACCTGCTCCGACGGGTTCGCCACGCGCTTTTGTAGGCCATTCGCCGACAGAGGTGGCCAGAGTGTGCGACAAATTCGCATCTCTGACACTCCCATTTACGCGCAGCAAAGGTGCATAGTTGTGATCAGGCTCTGTGCTACGCCTGCGACAGATGGGTCGCACGGGCCAACGGAGTGGGGGCAGCGGCGTCGACGGGACACTGCCGACGATCGCACCAATGCGCAGAATGCGCACCGTCATGGGCGGATGCGCCTATGCACGACCGGCCGACCAGGAGGCTCATGGACGATTGCCGCACAAGTTCAGATCGTCGTATGCGCTCGTAAACACGGGAAGGCCCAGCGCCCAAGCCGCAAGCACAGTGCGCCAGGCCTTCCCCGACTCAAGCCCTCGCAAAAGCCCTGACTGAACCTTCACGGAAGGAGTTGGTCATGTTCAGCATGCCACCGATTGGCTTCACCCACACCACCCAGTCCCTGACTCACCATCACGATGGGAGTCAGAACTGATGGCGGCGACAATTCGGTTGTCGTCGGACGGCCCGCACAGCGACGAGTACACCCGCCAGGTCGCCGACGCCCTGTCCGAGAGCGTGCGTGTCCTCAACCACGCCACGGCCACCGGTGCCGGCCTCGCCAGTCCCGCCACCGTCTACGACGTGCTCGGCCGCGCCAGCGCCACCATCGCAGGGTTCGACCAGCTGCTGCGACAGATCGGCAAGCGGCTGCAGCGTCACCTGGCCTCCGGGCGGCTCGGCGACGACCACGGCGACCCCGCCAGCACGGTCGAGCAGACCCTGGCGGAACTGGCGGCCGCCCGCCAGGCCGCCCACACCCTCACCCGCCGACTGGAGCGCGCCTTCAACGCCACCGCCAGCCTGCATTTGATGGACGAAAGCGAGAACTGATGGACAACGCACGCGAAGCCCGCATCGCGGAGGAGACCGTCTCCGCCATCGACTTCTTCTCCCGCCTGCTCGGCGCGATCGAAGACGGCAATTGGTACTACGCCCGCGACAAGCTCCGCCAGCTCAAGCAGCGACTCGAGCGGCTCGGCGAGCAACTGGCCCGCACCGACCAGCCGGCCAGCGGCCCGCCAGTGGCCGCGTACCTGGCCGAGCACTCCCGCCACTACCGCATTGGCGGCGCCCTGTACGGCACGAGAGAAGACGGAGAGTCAGCTGACCTCGGGAGGAACCCCGCGTGAAGATCCGCATCATCGGCCTGCCCGAGGAAGCCACCCAGGCAGCCAACCTCATCGCTCACACCTTCGACGTCATCGAGATCTCCGACCCGCTGCCGTGCCGAGGCAACAGCCGCAACGTGCGGATCTACACCGAGGTACAGCTCCCTCAACCCGCCGAGTAGTACGACCGGCCCCGGGCGCAGGCCTGCCAGCACACCGCCCGGGGCCGCACTCCCCACAGCCGTACGACTTGGAAAGGAGCGTCCCCCATCATGGCCGCATCCACCCGCCGTAACCAACCGACCCCCTCACGTGCTCCCTCTGCGGCGCCCCCAACCGAGGCCCGGCGCAAGAGCCCGCAGTGGCTCACCATCGACGAGATCTTGGACGAGCTCGGCGTTCACCGCCGAACCTGGCAGCACTGGCGCTCCCGCAACCGCGTGCCCAAGCTGCACCGACTCCCCAACGGGGAGTACCGCATACGTCGCACCGACTACGAGGCCTGGCTAACCGAACTCGAGGTGGACGCGTGAGCCGGTCCTACCAGGTCAAATTCTGGAAGATCAAGCGCAACGCCTCCAGCAAGAAGCCGTCGTACGTGGTGCGCTGGACCGTCGACGGCAAGGAGTGCTCCACCACGCTCGGCGGATCTGAACTGGCCGAGAACTTCCTCTCCGACCTGCGACAGGCCGCCCGGCGCGGCGAGTGGTTCGACACCGACACCGGGCTGCCCGAATCGATGCTCAAGGCCAAGAGCGCACGCACCTGGCTGGAGTTCGCACGGGCCTACATGAACGTCCGGTGGCCGCACCAGGCCGCCAAGTCGCGCGAAGGCACCGTCGAGACCCTGGTGGCCGTCACGCTGACGCTGACCACCGGCCGCAATGGCCGACCCGACCCCAAGTTGCTCCGCAAGGCGCTGCGCAATTACGTGTTCCTCCCCAAAGACCGCCAGGCAGAGCCTGATGCGCAGGCCGACACCGCACTACGTTGGCTGGAGGCGGCCTCGCTGCCGATGACCGAGTTGAATGAGACCCGCCATGCCCGGGCGGCTCTGGAGGTGTTGGCCGTACGCCTGGACGGTCAGGCGGCCGCGCTCTCGACGTTCCGGCGCAAACGCGCGGTGTTCCACCACGCCCTGGAATACGCCGTCGAGCTCGGCGAACTCGATGCCAACCCTCTGGACCGCATCAAGTTGAAACCGGCCAAGTCGAACAACGTGGTGGACCGGCGCGTGGTCATCAACCCCCAGCAGGCACGCGACCTACTGATCGCCGTCCCGCACATCGGGCGCACGCGCGGGCGAATGCTGGCCGCGATGTTCGCCTGCATGTACTTCGCCGGCCTGCGCCCGGCCGAAGCGCAAGGGCTGCGGAAGAAGGACTGCATCCTCCCCGCCAAGGGCTGGGGGCAGATCACGCCCACCAAGACGCGCCCGCAGAGCAGCACCCGCTACACCGACTCTGGACGTTCCTTCGACGAGCGGGGCCTCAAGCAACGCGAAGAAGACGAGGACCGCGACGTGCCGATTCCGCCGGAGTTGGTCACCATCCTGCGCGCCCACATCGAGACCTTCGGCACCGCTCCCGACGGCCGACTCTTCTACACCCGCGGCGGCGGCACGTTCTCCGGGACCGCCTACACCACGGTCTGGCAAGAGGCCCGACGCCTGGCGCTCACCCCCGAACAGGTCGCCTCCCCACTAGCGGGCCGCCCCTACGACCTGAGGCACGCTGCGGTATCCCTCTGGCTCAACGCCGGCGTGCACGCCCCCGAGGTCGCCGAGCGGGCCGGGCACAGCGTGGATGTGCTCCTGAAGATCTACGCCAAGTGCATCGACGGCCAGCGCGAGGTCGCCAACCAACGCATCGAAAGGGCACTGGAATCATGATCCACAACATGCCGCTCCGGAATATACACGGAATGATCAACGCCGCTAGGCGCGATCGGCCGCGCTCCACCGCAGGCCAGAGGGCTATTCCCCACACGAAGCGATATTCCCCTCATAATCCGTGGGTCGTGGGTTCAAGTCCCACCCGCCCTACTCACTCCACCAGGGGCGCAACAGCAGATCCCGAATCCGTGGGTCGGCCTACCGCCCTAAGGGGGACCGAAGGGGACCGCCAGTTTCGGACGCCTCCCCCACCGCCACCCTCCGCGGCACCAGAGCAACGCTGTCGTCGTGGTCGAGCTCGACGTCCTCGACGAGCTCGGCATCGGCGACGACACGATCGTCATGTACTCCACCGGCAACGGCCCGCACATGAACACCTGGCCCGACGGCGCCATGACCCCGTTCCGGAACGAGAAGAACTCCAACTGGGAAGGTGCCTACCGCGTCCCCGCCGTGGTGCGGTGGCCGGGCAAGATCCCTGCGGGCACCGTGCTCAACGGCATCGTCAGCCACAACGACTGGTTCGTCACTCTCCTGGCCGCGGCCGGAGCGCCGGACATCGCCGAGCCGCTCAAGGCGGGAGCAGAGCTCGGCGGCACCTCCTTCCGGGTGCATCTGGACGGCTACAACCAACTCCCCTATCTCACCGGCGAGGTGACCGAGAGCCCGCGCCAGCACTTCTTCTACGTCTCCGACGACGGAGACCTCACCGCGCTGCGCTTCCACAACTGGAAGCTGGTGTTCCTGGAGCAGCGCGCCCCAGGAACGTTGCGCGTGTGGGCCGAGCCGTACACCCAGCTGCGGGTACCGAAGATCTTCAACCTGCGCACCGACCCCTACGAGCGCGCCGACATCACCTCCAACACCTATTACGACTGGATGATCGGCCATGCCTGGCTGGTGGTCCCCGCGCAGTCGTACGTCGCCGGCATGCTCTCGACCCTCGCCGACTTCCCGCCACGCCAGACACCGGCGAGCTTCAGCATCGACCAGGTGATGGACAAGCTGCGCGCAGGGATGGCGAGCGCGTGAGCGGCACGGGCGCACCGGCGATCACGAGCCGCGGATGACTCGCACGCTCGGGCCAGCGAAGCCGCCCCACGGGGCAGCCAGCGCTGTCCGCCTCGACGGCGGGGTGTTCACGATGGGCTCCGACGTCCACTATCGAGAGGAGGCGCCGGCCCACCAGGTGCACGTCGACGCCTTCGCCATCGACCCGATCGCCGTCACCAACCGCCTTTTCGCCGCGTTCGTGGCGGCGACCGGCTACGTCACCGTGGCCGAGCGGCCGCTGGACCCGGCCCACTTCCCCAGCGCACCCCTGGAGAACCTGGTGCCCGGGTCGATGGTGGTCGTACCGACGCCCGGTCCCGTCGATCTTCGGCAGCTGACCCTGTGGTGGCGGTGGACGCCGGGCGCCTGCTGGCGCTTCCTTGAAGGGAGAGGCTCGAGCATCGAGAACCGTCTCGACCATCCGGTGGTCCACGTCGCGACCTGACGCCGCAGCACCGCCACCCCATGACGCAGCACCATGATCTCAACTTTCTTCGACGCTTGGCTTCGGTCCAGCAACATCAGCAGCCGAACACCCGGATCGTGATCAGATAGAACAGGCGAACAGGCACAAGCCGTGATCTTGTCTGTACCTGCGAACCCAGTCAAACCACAGTTCAGAAGGCCACGACGGTGTTTCGACGCGGTACAGGCCTGCAGCTTCTGGTCCGCCGGACTGGTCCTTCCCGCGATCGCGCTGTTCGCGCACTCGTGAAGATCCAGGTCTCCCGTAAGGGACGGCCGGCTACAAGTGCGTCCGTGGCCATCGAGGCCGGAAGGATCCATACGCTCAGCCGTGTTCCGCGGTGACGGTGGCGCCGGGCGGGACGTGTCGGGTGGTGGCGGACCCGTCGGGGAAGCGGGCGGTCCACCGGTACGTCACCCGGTCGGACAGGTTGGTGAGCGTGGTGGCGTGCCCGCCGTCGTGCCGAACCGTCACGCTGCCCCGCCCGATCGGGATGCCGGAGACGGCGGCCCAGCCGATCTCGGCGGGCAGCCGCGAGAGGGTGGTCAACGCGTTGCCCGGCGCGTCCGGCCGGACACCGAGCAGCCCCTCCACCACCTGGCTGACCAGGGTGAAGGAGACCTCCGGGTAGTCGCCGTTGAGCCCGCCCGCGACGTGCGGGGCGGTGCGGGCGTGGAAGATCTCCCGCATCCACCGCCAGGCGGTCTCCTGCCTGCCGTGCCGGAAGAAGACGTCGGGCAGGTACGTCCACGCCTCGACGTTCTCCGGCCGCCCGGGACCACTCGCCTGCGCGTCGATGTAGTCGAGGTAGGCAGGGTCTTCGCACAGACCCTTCAACGGCATGAACCAACTGTTCTCCGCACCCCACCCGGTGACCGGCCGGCCATCGAAGGTGAAGCCGCGAGCGCCGTTCCACTCCTGCTCGTAATGGCGGCGCAGCCGTGCGGCCAGTGCCTCGAACCGCCCGCCGTCCTCGCCGCGCGCCCTGGCCAGCTCGGCCATCGCCAGGTGGGCGGCGTACTGCGCGGCAATGCCGTCACCGGCCACCGCCAGCGGCTCGCCGCTCAGTTCGTTGTAGCTGGCGATGCCCTGGAAGATGCCCGCGCCCCGGCCGGTCGCGGGAAGCGCGATCGCGTTCGAGCAGTAGTCACGCAGCACGGAGTCATGGACGTAGGCGCGCTCGCCGGTCCAGCGGTAAAGGGCCGCCACGCATTCCACCAGCTCGAAGACCGCGGGCGCCTCCCTCACGAACTCGTCGGGACCGCGGTAGTCGATCGACAGGTAGGAGCCGTCGAAATTGAACGCCCACACCGGACGGTGGCCGTGCTCTTCGGTCGCCGAGGCGGCGAAGCAGCGAATCATCGCCAGGTTGGCCTCGGCCAGGCCGAGCAGGTGGGCGCCCGCCGCCTGGTGGACGAAGTCACGGGCGTAGAACCCACTGCGGTGCGCGTACCCGGCCCAGTAGGAGGGCAGGTAGACGCCCTCGCCGGTGCCGTGCGGGCGCCGCTCGTCAACATTCACCGGGCCGCGCGTCCCGCCGGGATGCGCCCAGCGCAGCGCGCGGTCGCGCGCCCACGCGAACATCGCCACGAGCTCGTCGTGGCCGGAGTCCAACTGCATTCATGGTCCTAGGCTCGGGCGGATCACCAGCTCGCCGGGGAGCAAGAGCCCCGCCTGCGGGGTGACGCCGTCTTCGATGATCTGGAGGAGGCGGCTGATCAGGGCCTCGGCGATGCGGCGCAGCGGCAGCCGCACCGTCGTCAGCGCGGGCTGGAGGAACCCGGTGATCGGCAGGTCGTCGAAGGCGGCCACGGCCAGGTCCTTACCGATCTCCAGCCCTTCGGCGCGAGCCGCCGTGTAGAGGCCGAGCGCGAGCCAGTCGCCGCCGGCCACGATCGCGGTGGGCCGGTTGCGCCCGGCCAGCAGCTCGCGGGTGGCCGCGACGATCTCGTCTGGATCGTCGCCCGGCGAGTACACCTGCCCGGCCAAGCCATGGCGGCGCACGCCGGCCAGGAACCCGTCACGCCGGTCATCCATCCACGGCTGCCCGGAGGAGGAGGCCAGGAAGGCCACCCGCCGGTGCCCTCTGGCCACCACCATGCCGACCAACTCGATCACCGCCTGCACGCTGTCGACGTCCACCCAGGACTGCGGCTGCTCGGGCGCGGTCCTGCCGAAGGCGGCGAACGGGAAGCCCGCGCCGGTCAGGTGGGCCACACGAGGGTCATCGCGCAGTATGTCCGACAGCAGGAAGCCGTCCACGGTCCGCGCGGCGATCAGTTCGTCGAGCGCCTGCTCCTGGCTCTGGCCCGGCTGCGGGCGCACCAGCAAGATGCGGTAGCCCACCTCGCCCGACGCCGCCACGACCGCTTCGAGAAAGCCGCCCATCAGCGGGTTGGGATTGGCCGGATCATCCACCGGAGTCGGGTAGCCGATGATCCGCCTGGTGCCCGACTTCAGGCTGCGTGCCGATTGGTCGGGCCGGTAGCCGAGCTCCTCGATGACCGCCGAGACCCGCTCCAGTGTTTCCGCCTTCAGCCGGTACGGGGCGTTGAGCGCGTTGGAGATCGTCTGGCGGGATACGCCGGCCGCCCGCGCGACATCCTCGATGGTGACCCCGCGTGTGCGTGGCCGGCGTGTCATCACTCAATCTCTCCTCAGCGTGAGCAGGCCACCCATGGGCACCTCGACGACGCAGGCCCCGGGCTCCAGGGCGAGCGTGGCCGCGCGGACCGGGGCGCCGCCGCAGTCGTGCACCTCGACGTGCGCCGAGCCGGTGCCGTAGAGGACGACGCGCGGATCGGAGTCGGCGTTGGCGACGAGCAGCTCTCCGGACTCCGGCACGTCCACGGGCAGCGCCGCGTACCGAGCGACGATCGTGGTGTGATCATCGTAGGCCCGCACGAGCGGGTAGCCGTGCTCGGGCTGCTCGGGCCGCAGCGTCCCCAGCTGGAGCGTGCCCAGGTAGCGGTGGAAGATCCCCAGCCAGAACCGGATCGCGGCGAGTTGGTCCGGCCGCTGTACCGCCAGGTCCACAGAGATCTGCGGCACCGAGAACAACGCGTTGATCAGATGCACGGCCACCTGCTCGGCGGGCTCGTCGGGATGCCAGACGATCATATCGGAGTGCACGGCCACAGGGCCGGCGGCGAGCCGCAGGTCCACGGTCCGCTGCCGATTCTCCTGAGAGCTGAGCGGGCAGTCCACCGCTCGGATCATGTTCGCGTACGGCCACAGCCCGGGGCTGGTGTACGGCTGGCGATGCTCGATCAGCACGTCCGGCCTGGTACGGCGGAGCCGCGCGTCCAGATCGTGGAGCAGTCGCCTGACCCCTTCGTCCACATCCGTGCAGTCGGTCCCTTCGCCGGGCGCCGGGTCACCGCCCGGGGTCGCGAAGCGGTCCACGAAGTCGATCTTCAGGCCGTCCATGCCCCACGTCTCGACCGCTTGGACGAGCCGGTCGATGAGGAACTCGCGTACCTCCGGGTGGCGCGGATCGAGCACGGCGGCGTCCATATGGTCGAGGTAACGCAGGAACTTGCCCTCGAAGCGCTCGAAGGCGGCGTTGTGCTTGCCCACGAACGGCAGCGCGTACCAGAGCATGTAGGACATGCCGAGCTCGCGCACCCGAGCCACATGCGTCGGAATATCGGGGAATGCGGCCGGGTTCGGCTCCCAGTCACCGCAGAACGCGTAGCCGCGCGTCCGGTCGGCGGTCTGCCAGCCGTCGTCCACGATGATCGTCTCGCAGCCCAACTCCTTGGCCAGCCGTGCCTGGAGTTCCACGGACTCGGCGGTGACCTCCTGGTGCATGCTGTACCAGGTCGAGTAGACCGGCAGCCGGGCACGATCCGGCGCAGGCGGCAGGTCGCTCGCGTCGTCCTTCCACCAGGCCGCCAAGTCGGCCACCGCCGCCGAGAACGGCCGCTCCGACAGGTCCAGCCGGATCCGCAGCCCGTCGCCGTGCAGGGTGAAGACGAACTCGCCGGTCTCCTCCATCACCCCGCCGGTGAAGCTCACCTGGGCCACCGGTTCGGCCAGGCCAACCGTACAGACGTTGGCGCCGGCCGTACCGATGAGGGAGACCACCGGCGCGCCCGCTGTCAGCCTCGACACCAGCGGCGCGCTCCAGATCGGCGGCACCCAGCGGGTCCCGCCCAAGGGCGTCCAGAACGCGCTGACGCGCACGCACGGTACTCGCCACTGCGCGGCCGTGGCCTCTGGCGCGTCGATCAGCCAGGTGCGGTCGGCGACTTGCGTCACCTTCGCATCGGCCGCTCCGGCCAGTGCCAGCTCGAGCGCGCCGGCCCGTACCGCGGTCGTCTCGCCGAGCGCGTAGGGCTCCCAGACCTGCATGCTTATCCCTTCGTGGCACCGGCCAGCAGGCCGGAGATGAACTGTTTCTGGAGGACGAGGAAGAGGACCATCATGGGAAGCGAGGAGATCGCGGTGCCCACCATGACCTGGCCGAAGTCGGTCCTGGCCAGCCCCTGCAGGGTGGCCAGCGCGACGGGCAGGGTGTACATCTCCGGCGTGCGCAGCGCGATCAGCGGCCACAGGAAGTCGTTCCACGCGCCGAGGAAGAGGAAGACCGCCAGCGCCGCGAGTACCGGGCGCATGACGGGGATCACCACCCGCCACAGCACCCGCAGCTCGCCCGCGCCGTCGACTCTGGCCGCGTCGAGCAGCTCGTCGGGGATGGCCAGCAGCGACTGGCGCATCAGGAAGATGCCGAACGGGACGGACAGGCTTGGCAGGATCAGCGCGGGGAAGCTGTCGATCAGCCCGAAATCGTTCATCATCTCGAAGATCGGGATGATGGTCACGCCGCCGGGGATGACCAGCGTCGACAGCAGCAGCACGAAGAAGGCGTTGCGCCCGACGAACTGGAACTTGGCGAAGGCGTAACCGGCCAGCAGCGAGACCACGATCGCCCCCGCGGTCTGCACGACCGCGACGAAGAGCGTGTTGCCCAGCACGTTGACCAGACCGATCGACTCCTCCAGTTTCGCCGTGTTGGCCACCAACTGGTCGCCGGGGTAGAACCTCGGCGGCCAGGAGAAGATGTCGGAGTTGGCGTGCGTGGCCGCCATGGCCAGCCAGTAGAACGGGCCGACGCACAGGCCGAACACCGCGGCGAGCACGAAGGTGAGCGCCCAGCCCTTCATCGTTTCTGCATCCTCATCTGCGCGATCCCGAATCCGGCCACGATCAGCGTGAGCGCGTAGGCAATCGCCGCGGCGTAACCGAAGTCGAAGTAGCGGAAGCCGTTCTGGTACAGGTACAGCGAGATCGTCAGGGTCGAGTTGTCCGGCCCGCCGCCGGTCAGCACGAACGGCTCGTCGAACAGCTGCAGGGTGCCGATCGTGGACAGGACCACGGTCAGCAGCAGAATCGGCCGCAGCTGGGGCACTGTGATCGACCAGAACCTGCGAGCCGAGCCGGCGCCGTCCACCATCGCCGCCTCGTAGAGGTCCTTCGGGATGCTCTGCAGGCCGGCCAGGTAGATCACCGCGTTGTAGCCGGTGTAGTGCCAGGTGAGGGCGATGACGATGGCGATGCGGGCCCAGAACGGGCTGCCCAGCCAGTCGATCGCGTCGACGCCGAAGAGGCTGAGCAGCCAGTTGAGCAGTCCCGCGTCCTTGCGCAGGATCACCGAGAACATCACGCCGTAGGCGACCAGACCGGTCAGCGACGGCATGAAGACGCCCAGCCGCCACAGGCCGCGCAGCCGTACCAGGGAGGAGTTGAGCGCAAGCGCCAGCAGCAGCGCGAGCAGCAGCATGATCGGGACCTGGACGACCAGGATCAGCCCGGTGTTCCACAGCGACGTCCAGAACAGCGGGTCGTTCACCAGCCGCACGTAGTTGTCCAGCCCGACGAAGCTGCGTGCCGCGCCCGCGCCGGTGGTCAGGCTGATGTACATAGCGGCCACGATCGGATAGGCCTTGAACCCCACGAAGCCCAGCAGCGCGGGCAGGACCAGCAGGTACGGGATGTTCCGCTTGGTGACGAGGGAGCGCCTGCCCACCGCCACCCGCCCGGGGCGCGACAGTGTGAGTGTCATCCCGCGAGCTTCCTTTTCGTCTGCTGGGACAGCAGCGTGGCGGCCTCGGTCAGCGCCGCGGCCGGGTCGGCGCCCTTGAGCAGGACCTTCGTCTGCGCGTCACTGGCGATCTTCAGCGCCCTGGCGTAGTCACCAGAGTAGTAGGTTGCGTCCGCGCCCTCGGTGAGCGCGTCCACGAAGGTCTTGAGCGCGGGCTGATCGCCGAAGTAGGGCTGCGGCGCGGTGAACGCCGGGTCGGAATAGGCCGCCGTCAGCGCGGGGAAGACGCCGCCCTCCTTGAAGACCTTGTTGATGACCTCGGGCTTGGTCAGCGCGTACTCCACGAACTTGAACGCCTCCGCCTGGTGCGGGCTGCTCCCCGAGACCGACAGATGGGTGGAGTTGACGATCGCGGCGCGCTTGCCGCCCGGCGTCACCGCGGGCGGCTGCATGACGCGCCACAGGCCCTTCTGCTCGGGACGCATCTCGGGGATGTAGCTGACCGCCCAGGCCGCCCACGGCAGCACGGCCAGCTTGCCGCCGCTGATGAGCTGCTTGGCCGTGTTCTCGCCGGAGGTGTCGGCGACGATGCCCGCGTCGTTCATCTTCTTGATGAGGGTCATCGCCTGTATGGCCGGCGCCGAGGCGAGCGTGACCTCGCCCTGCTGGTTGAAGTAGAAGGCGCCCTGCTGCTGCAGCAGCGACTGGTAGAAGTCCATGTCCACGCCGCCGGCCGCGGGCTTGTTCAGCCCGATCAGGAAGGCGCCCGTCTTCTCCTTGAGCGTCTTGCCGGCCTCGATGGCGTCGTCCCAGGTCTGGATCTTCTCCGGGTCGATGCCTGCCTTCTTGAACAGGTCCGCGCGGTAGAAGAAGCCGACCGGGTTGACCTCCCAGGGCATCGCGTAGACGCCGCCGTCCTTGCCGGTCACCGTGGGCCACAGGCCCTTGGCGAAGGCATCCTTGTACGTGTCGGCGCCCAGCTTGCGCAGGTCGGCCAGGCCACCGGGGAACTTGTCCATGTACCCGGGCAGGTAGTCGATGCCGATATGCAGCACGTCGGCCAGGCCCTTGCCGCCCGCGGCCATGCCAATGGTGATCTTGTCCCAGATGGCCGGGTTGCCGACCGCCTGGACGTCGACCTTGATGCCGGGATGGGTCTGCTCGAAATCCTTGGCGACGGCGGCCAAGCCGTCGGAAGCGGGCTTCCAACTCCAGACGGTGATCTTGACAGGCCCGCTGCCCTTCTCGGGCGCCTTGCCGCCACAGGCGGCGAGGGCGAGCGTACCGGTGAGGGCGAGCGCCAGGGCTCCACGGCGGTTGATCATGTGTGTGTTTCCCTTCGGGGGGTGAGTGCTGCGCGCAACCGGTCGGCGGTGTCGGCCGGGGTGGTGGCGTGCGGGGAGAGCCGGATCCAGCCATCGCGCAGCGTGGTGGTGAGTCCGGCGGCGCCGAGTGCCGCGTGCGTGCTCGCGGGGTCGCGGCCAGGCAGTCGCACGCGCGCGATCCCGGTCGGCTCGGTGGGGACCAGGACTTCGGCGCCCGCGGTCCTGGCCGCCTCCAGCAGGCTCGCCAGGGTTTGGGCGATCTGCCGGGCGATGTTCGTTTCTCCGGCGGAGAGCACCAGGTCGATGGCGGCTCCCAGCGCGGCGACGGCGGTGAGGTCGGGGTTGGTGGCTGTGTGCGCGACGGCTCCCGCCAGGGACGGCGTGGGGTGCCGGGCTCCGAACGGAGCCTGCACGCCCGACCAGCCGCCCAGACCGGGGGCGAGGCGGTCAGCCACCCGGTCGCGGACGAGCATCAATGCAGCGCCCCAGCCCGCCCGCAGCCACTTCTGCCCGCCGCAGGCGAGCACGTCCGCCGCCAACACCTCCAGCGGCACCGCGCCAAGGCCCTGGACGGCGTCCACCACCAGCAGCCGGTCCTCGCCCAGCACCTCCTTCAGCGCGCCCAGCGGCGCACGGTGGCCGGTTGTGGCGTCCACCGCGCTGACCGCGAGCGCCCTGACATCGTCGTCGAGGTGCTCGCGCAGGACGTCGGCGGTGATCGCGACGGAGTCGATCCAGCGTGGCCGCAGGCCACCGCGTTCCTGGAACCGCAGCCACGGGTAGACGTTGGCGGGGAACTCGCCGCGCGGGACGAGCACCACGCCGCCGTCCAGTCCTGCCGCGGCGGCGAACAGCGCGTGGCTGGTGGAGGAGACGAAGGCCACCTCATGCGGGGCGCAGCTCAGCAGGCGGGCCGCGGCGGCGCGTGCACTGCTCGCCTCGAGTTCCAGTCTGGTGAGCGCTGCGGACGGATCGTGGGCCAGCAACTCCGCAGCCTGCGCGACGGTCCGTGCTACGGCCAGCGAGGGCGGCCCGATCCTGGCGAAGTCAACATATCCGGCCGGTTCCCGGAACTGGCTCAGATAGGTAAGTGGAACGTTCAAACCAGCTCCGACCAGCTAGAGGGATACAAAGAGAGCGGATAGCAGGAGGCAGTGCGCCAACTTTCCAAGGCAGACGATATTTGAACGTTCATATCGTATGCAAGAGGCAGATTGCCGCGATGTGGCAGGGCAGGAGCTAGCAGCTCGTAGAAGCGCTCCAGCGCGGCGGCCTTGGTCGGGGCGGTGCAGACGGGGCTTGAGCGCTTGGCGATGGCGTCCCGGTGCCGGGGGCGGCATACCGGAACGAGGCGCGCAGCAGGGGCACGACGCACGTCTGGACCACGGCCTGCGGCCAGACGGTCTCGATGGCCTGCGGCATGCCGCAGGCCGATCCGATGTGCCGCCGACCGGAACACGAGATGGCCTCATGAGGCGAACCCCATCCCGAGGCGGTCGAGCAGGCGCAGCCACAGGGTGCGCCTGCCCGTATCATCCTCCCGGGCCATTGCCCGGCGGGTGAGCTGGATGCCCGCCCAGGCGAGCGGTTCCGGCGGGAAGGGCACCGGCTGCTGCCGCACCATGCGCAGGCGGGTGCGCTCGGTGTCGGCTCCGGACAGCAGGTCGAGCATGACGTCGGCGGCGAACCTCGACGCTCCCACGCCGAGGCCGGTGTACCCGGCGGCGTGGGCGACGCGGTCGCCGTGAGTGAGGCCGTAGAAGGCGCAGAAGCGCGAGCAGGTGTCGATGACCCCGGCCCAGCGATGGGTGAAGGAGACGCCGCTGAGCTGCGGGAAGGTCTCGAAGAAGTGCCGGGCCAGGAGCCGGTGCGTCTGAGGGCGGTGCTCGTGCTCGGCCCGGATGGACCGGCCGTAGTGGTAGATCGCGTCGTAGCCGCCCCAGAGGATGCGGTTGTCCGCGGTACGGCGGTAGTAGTGGAAGTGGTGGCCGATGTCGCTGATGCCGTAGGGCTCCTGCCAGCCGATGGAGTCCCATTGTTCGGGGGTAAGGGGTTCCGTGGCGAGCACGTAGTCGTAGACGGGGACGACGGCGAGCGAGCGCAGGCCGAGCAGTGACGTGAACGCGTTCGTGGCCAGAACGGCCTGGCCGGCGTGGATCCGTGTCGCGCCGCTGTGGACCGTCAGCCCGTCGCGATGCTTCCGCAGCCGGGTGACGGGGGTGTGCTCGGCGATACGCACCTTGAGGGCTTCGGCGACCCGGGC
The DNA here is from genome assembly GCF_004011505.1 of Nonomuraea polychroma. Lineage (NCBI taxonomy): Bacteria > Bacillati > Actinomycetota > Actinomycetes > Streptosporangiales > Streptosporangiaceae > Nonomuraea > Nonomuraea polychroma. The sequence continues at coordinate 1,650,599 of NZ_SAUN01000001.1, read as the reverse complement.
CAGCTCCCAGGCCATGCGTGCCGGGTCCACGGTCGCGTCTTCCCCTGTTTCGAGGCGTCCGGCGAGATAGGTGGGCGATCGCACGAGGCGGCGGACGTCGTCGCGGTCGAGGAACCCGGCGACGTCGGGCTCCAAGGAAGCGATCGCATGCGGGCGGGTGGCCACCGAGAGCGCGCCGCCCGGCGTGAAGCCGCAGCTCATCTCGTACCTGTCCACGGTCGCGGCGATGCCGGCGAAGTTCTCCGCGCCGAGCCGCTCCAGGAGGTCATACTCGTCGGGCCAGCGCCTGAGCCCGTTGGCACGGCCGTGGGTGAGGCTCGCGTCGCAGAAGCCGCCGTTGCGGCCGCTCGCGTGCTCGGCGATGCGATCGCCCTCCACGAGGAGGACGTCGCGCCCGGGATCTCGTTCCTTGGCCCGGACAGCGGCCCACAGGCCCGTGAACCCGCCGCCGACGACGACCAGGTCCGCCGTGGTCTCACCGTCCAGCGGTCGCCTAGGAGCCGGACGGTCGGGGGTGTCGAGCCAGAGGGGCGTCGATATGGCCTTGCTCAGAGCGCGGCCGATGAGGGATTCGGCATGCATGGTGCGTTTCCTTCAGGCGGCGGGTGCGGTGTGGACGCGCTCGCCGCTGACGTAGGTGAGGGCGACGCGGGTGTCGGCGATCGCCGCGGCGGGGCCGTCGAAGGGGCTGCGGTCCAGGACGACGAGGTCGGCGCGGTTGCCGGGGCGAAGGCTGCCGGCGTCGTCGAGGTGGTTCACGTACGCGCTGCCCGTGGTGCAGGCCGCCAGGGTGGCGTCCACCATGATCTTGACGGTGTCGCAGCGCAGTCGGCCGCGGGTGAGGCGATCGCGCTGTTCCAGCAGGGCGGGGATCTGCTCCGTCCCCTGACCTCTGGCCCACCACAGCGCGCCCACCACGGTGGCGGTGAGCCGGCCGTCGCGGGGCGGCGGTGAGGTGGGCGTCGGAGGGGTCGGGGTAGCCTTCGGCGCCGGCCACCATGGCGTCCTGCCAGGCGGTGATACCGAGGCTTTGCAGCAGGTCCTGCGCGCGCAGCAGCCCGGCCGGCCGGTCGGCCGTGGTAAGGCGGGGACGAGGGCGCCCACCAGGGCGATGGCTCCCTCCTGGAGGGTTCCGCCGGGGGGCCGTCGGGGCGGCGTTCGATATGGCCGTTGGCCGGGTCGGGGGTGGCGGCGGTGATGCCATCGAGCTCCAGGGCCCGGCTGCCGACCCACGCCCCGTGGTGGTCGCGGTTGGTGAGGTAGACCGGCCGGTCGGGGACGATGGTGTCCAGCAGGTCACGGGTGGGCGTGCCGCCGTCGAAGCTCTCCATGGACCAGTCGCTGCCGGTGATCCACTCCTTGCCGGGGTTCGCGTCGGCGTAGGCGCGGATCCGGCGCGCGTACTCCTGCGGGTCGGTGGTGCCCGTCAGGTCGCACTGCCCCGGTTCCTCTCCGCCCATGACGGCATGGACGTGGGCGTCCTGGAAACCGGGGAGCAACAGCCGTCCCCGCAGGTCGACGACCTCGGTGCGGGGCCCGGCCAGTTCCTTCACGTCGTCATGCCCGATCGCGACGACCCGGCCGTCACGGACGGCGAGACTGCTCGCCCAGGTGCGGGCTCCGTCCACGGTCAGGATGGGGCCGTCAGAGAACAGCAGGTCAGCATGGGGATGCGCCATGGAGGACAGGTCCAATCGGGAAAGGCTGCATGCGGCGAGCGACACGGCTCGAACCTCGGCGTGGGGGCTGTCATCGCCGCCTGGCCCTATGGAACTACCGGGCCGCTTGGCCCGTCAACGGTGTTGTCGTAAGCTTGAAGGCGTGAATGATCGCGTCATCGGCGCACCACGCAGGCGGCGGCCCGCCAAGTCAGGCGTGGTGCTCTCCCGCGAGCTGATCGTGGAGACCGCCATCCGGCTGCTGAGCCACCACGGCGCGGACGCGCTGTCGGTGCGCCGGTTGGGCGCCGCCCTGGGAGCCGATCCCTCGTCGCTCTACCGCTATTTCCGCAACACCGACGAGCTCGTCCTGGCAATCGCGGACGAGCTCATCCGCCACGCGATGGAGGGATTTCGCCCGAGCGGGGACTGGCGGGAGAGCCTACGCGAGCTTGGCCGCCGCCTGTATGCCACCTACCAGCGGCATCCCGAGGCTGCGCGCCTGTCGGCGGCCCGGGTCACCCGCCGCCCGAGCGAGATCAGGGCCGTGGAAGTGGGGCTGGGCATCCTGCGCGCGGCGGGCTTCGGTCCCGGGCAGGCCGCGCGGCACTACCACAGCTTCATCGACATGAGTTTGGGATTCGCTGCGCTGGAAGCCGCCGCCAGGACGCTGCCGGAGCCCGCCGCCACCGCGGACGAGGACGCGTGGCGCTCGACGTACGCGAAACTGCCGGCAGAGGAGTACCCGAACATCGCCGCGTGCGCCGACGCCCTGGCCGCGACGATGATCGGCAGCGCCTACGCGGGGGCGCTGGAACTCCTGCTCGACGGGATGGCGGCGCAGCTTCCGCGGCCTGTCAGGTGACAGGCGTCAACCGGCGTGCGGTCCTCGACGGCCTGGCGGCATCGAGGAGGAGGGCCTCGGCAAAGCGCGCGCCGATGAGCTGCACGCCCGTCGGCAGCCCGTCGGCCACGCCGGTCGGCACCGTGAACGGCCGGGGAACCGAGGCCCGGCACGGCGGTCATGTGCCACTGGGCGGGATCAGGTCGCGGGTGCGGGCGGGGTCAAGGATGTCGGCGTCCTGTTCGAAGGGCGGCTCGGCGGCCATGTCGGAGCAGCGCGGAGCCCGGCTCGGCATAGAGGTGGAGATCGTAGCGATGGGCAGGGGGAGACGGTCGTCACCTGGACCTCACCGGCCCCGCTCAGGTCCATCCTGCCGCGTCCGTGGTGGCGAGCCGGTGGGCATTTGAGGGCCCCAGCGATCAGCAAGCTGTTCAAGGCCGAGTTCGGCGTCCGACCCCAGGGAGTCCAGGGCGCGCGTCAGCCGAGGGTGAGACTCGCCACCGCCGGTCGCCGGCCTGGAGGGACCGAGGACGCGCGGACCTGGAAGTCGGCCGAGAACAGGCGGCCGAGATCGCCCGGGCGGCCTTCGAGGCAGTCGACGAGCAGGTTCACCGCCGCCTGCGCGGTCTGGCCGGGCAGGAAGCCGAGCGTGCTGATCGGCGGGTCGGTGTAGCCGGCCGCCGGGTCCTCCGTAGCGCAGACCAGCAGCAGGTTATCGGGGACGGATCGGCCGAGCCTGCGGATCGCGTCAAGCAGGAGCGGCGGGCTGAGCTCGACCAGGGTGAAAAGCGCATCCGGCGGAACGGGGGCGGCCAGCAACTCCGTCACCGCGTCCAGCGTCTGCCGGACTCCGGGGGCGGGGAGGAACGAGATCCGGGGTTCGCGCCGCCGCTCGGCGCACCAGTCGTGGTAGGCGCTGACGGTCTGCTGGTGGAAGCAGGCCGTGGTCGCGCCCGCGGCAACCGCGATCCGCTCGGCGCCCGCCTCTTCCAGGTGGTCGAGGACCTGGCGTACGGCGGCGGCGTAGTCGAAGTCGACCCACCGGCCGATCTCCCGTGCCTCGTCGGCGGCCTCCGCCAGCGCCCTCCGGTCGGCGACCACGGGGACGCCGGCCACGAGAAAGTCCCTGACCATCGGGTCTCCCTGGACCGGGTCGATGACGAACACGCCGTCGAGCGGCATGTCCAGCCAGCAGTCGTCCGGCCCGTATGTGGGCAGCAGGACGACGCCGTAGCCGTGGGCCAGAGCCGCCTGGGTCGTGGCGGTGACGATCTGGGTGAAGTAGGCCAGCTCCGCGTAGACCCACGGCGTCTCGACGTACTCCCGGGCCGCGACGCCGAGCAGGCGGGTATGCCCGGCGCGCAGCAACCGTGCCGCGGCGTTCGGGCGATAGCCGAGGGACCGTGCCACCCTTCGCACGTGCTCCCGGGTGGCGGCAGGGAGCCGTCCGGCCTCGTTCAGCGCGTCCGACACGGTGGTCTTGGACACCCCCGCAGCGCGGGCCACGTCCACGAGGCGGACTCTGGGCCTGCGGTCTGGCTGGCTCATGAGTGACATCATGTCCTCTGGCCTGACGCTACGCCACCCCTCTCAGCTTTGCAGAATCGTTCCATCGGGCTCTTGTGCAGGAACGTTCCTTCACGAATACTCGCTGCCACCCCAGCCGCACCCTTTCGTTGCGGCCCGTTCCGAAAGAGGTGGTCTGATGCGCACCTCCCGTTTCGCTGCCACAACGGCACTGCTCGCGCTCGCGGTCGCTGCCTGCGGCGCCTCACCGGCCGGCAAGGACGGCCCCTCCGGCACCTTCGAGATCACCAACGACACCCCACCCGCCAAGGGCCCGGTGGACTCCGTGACCTGGTCGCTCTACGCCGAACCGCAATCCCTCGACTACGTGTACGCCTTCGACTACCCGCCCAACACCGTGCTCGCCAACGTGTGCGAGCAGCTCATGCGGATCACTCCGGACATGAAGGTGAAGCCCGGCCTGGCCGGCGCGGCCCGATCCCCCGACCCCAAGCGCTGGGTGTACACGATCCGCGCGGGGGTGAGGTTCCACGACGGCTCCACACTCACCGCCGACGACGTCGTCGCCAGCCTGCGCCGTCACATGGACCCCAAAGTCGGCTCGTACTGGGTCTCCGTCTACCGCAACGTCGACAGGATCGAGAAGACGGGGCCGATGGAGGTCACGGTCCACCTGAAAAAGCCCGACCAGCTCTTCAACGCGGAGATGGGCACCTCCGCCGGGACCGTCGAGAGCGCCGCCTTCCTGTCCAAGGAGGGCTACGGGACCCCGGACGTCGGCGTCAACTGCACCGGCCCGTTCTCCTTCGGCTCCTGGCAGAAGGGTCAGTCGATCACCCTCAAGAAGTTCGCCGGCTACTGGGACACGTCGCTGGCGCCGAAGGCGAACACGATCAAGAACGTGTTCATCTCGGACCCGGCCGCTCGCGTCAACGCGCTGCTCGCCGGCGAGGTCGACGGCGGCTACCTGCTGCCGTCCTCCGGGTTCCCCAAGCTCCGCACCGCCGCGAACGGCACGCTCTACTTCGGCCCCAACACGACGACAGTGAGCGTGATCCCCACCAACCTCAAGGGCACGCTCGGTGACGTCAAGGTCCGTAAGGCGCTGTCCATGGCGCTCGACCGCGACGGCATCATCAAGGCCGCCGCGGGTGGTGTCGCCACCCCGGCGAAGGCGCCCGGCGCCACCGGCGCCTGGGGCATCGCGCCGGAGGCGGCCAAGGAGTACTACGCAAAGCTCCCGGCACTCAACCGGGACGTCGCCGGGGCCAAGAAGCTGGTCGAGGAGGCCGGCGCCACCGGCAAGAAGATCGTGATGGCGACCAGCACGCTCTCCCCGGAGATCGGCGTCATCGCCAACGCCGTGCAGGCGGCGGGCCAGGCCATCGGCCTGAGGGTCGAGCTGAAGGCGGTCGCCCCCGAGGCCTACACGGCGCTGTTCTCCGACCCGAAGGCCCGGGAAGGCATCGACCTGGTCATGACGGTCTGGTACGACTCCACCCCCGACCCGCTGGAGTTCTACGGGATCCTGACGACGGGCGACTTCGCCAACTACGGCGGCTACTCCAACCCCGAGTACGACGCTTTGGTCGATGAGGCGAGCGCGCAGGCCGACCCGGCCGCGCGCGCCGCGACGGTCGCCAAGTTGCAGGAGATCGCCGTCCGCGACATGGTGTGGATCCCGTTGTACGAGGTGCCGCACACCCTGTTCCTCAACAAGCGGCTCACCGGTGCGCCGACCGGCATCGCCCAGCTCGTCTTCCCGTGGGGCGCCCCTCTGGGATCGGCAGGTTGAGTTCGACCATGGCCGGCTTCCTCCTCCGCCGGATCGGCGGCATCGCCTTGACATTGCTGATCACGTCGTTCTTGGTCTTCGGTTCCGTCCATCTCGCCCCCGGTGACCCGGCGTCCTTCCTCCTGGGAGGCCGCTCGGCGTCACCGGCGGCCGTCGCGGCCATCAAAGAGCAGTACCACCTGAACGACCCGTTCCCGATCCAGTACGCGAAGTGGATCGAAGGTGTCGTCACCGGCGACTTCGGCAAGTCGGCGCAGTTCAGGCAGGACGTCGGCGGTCTCATCATGGCCCGGCTGCCGACGACCCTGTGGCTCATCGGCTACGCCGGGCTGCTCATCATGATCGGAGGACTTGCGCTCGGTGCGGTGGCCGCCCTGCGGCGGGGCGTCGTCGACCGGCTGGTCCTCGTCGGCACGGGCGTCGCCACCGCCACCCCGTCCTTCGTCGCCGCGATCGGGCTGATCTCGCTGTTCTCCATCCAGCTCGGCTGGTTCCCCGCCTTCGGCAACGGGGGCGGCCTCGGTGACCGGATCCACCATCTGACGCTCCCGGCGGCGGCGCTCGCCCTGACGTTCGTCGGCCTGCTGGCCCGCGTCACCCGGACGTCCATGCGGGAGGAGCTGGGACGCGAGCACGTCGAGGTGGCCCGATCCCGCGGGGTCCGCGGCTCGGTCGTGGTACGGCGCCACGTGCTGCGCAACGCCCTCGGCCCGGTCACCACCGTGTCCGGGACCATCGTCGCCGGCCTGCTGGTCGCCACCTCCATCGTGGAGACCGCCTTCGGCCTGTCGGGGGTCGGCCAGTTGCTCGTCAGCTCCGTCACCGTCAAGGACTTCCCGGTCGTGCAGGCGGTCAGCCTGCTGGTGGTGCTCGCCTTCGTCACCGCCAACCTCGTCGTCGACCTGCTCCATCCGCTCATCGACCCCCGTCTGTCCCATCCGAAGGGTGGCACAGTATGACCGCCGTACCCGTCCACCGGCGCAAGCTCCTCGCACCGATGGCCCGTCTCGTCACAGGTGACAAGCTCGTGGCAACCGCCCTCGCCCTGCTGGCCCTGCTGATCGTGGCGGCGGTGTTCGCCCCGCTGATCGCACAGCACGACCCCGACGCCGTAGACCTGTCAGCGACATTGAGCGGCTCCACTCCCGAGCATCCGCTGGGCGCGGACCAGTCCGGGCGGGACGTCCTGTCCCGGCTGATCTATGGCGCCCGGACAGGGCTGCTCGGCCCGCTCATGGTCGTGATCGTGTCGACGGCGCTCGGCACGCTGATCGGAGTGACGGCCGCCTGGTACGGCGGAGCCGTCGACTCCGTGCTGTCGCGCGCCATGGAGCTCGTCTTCTCCTTCCCCGCCCTGCTATTGGCGATCATCCTGGTGGCGGTCTTCGGCGTCGGGCTGACCGCGCCGGTGATCGCGATGAGCCTCGCCTACGCGCCATACGTCGGCCGGTTGGCACGCAACGTGGCCCTGCAGGAGAAGGCCCGCCCCTACATCCAGGCGTACCGGGTGCAGGGCTGGTCCGGCTGGGTGATCTGCGTGAAGCACCTGCTGCCCAACATCGCGCCGCTGATCCTCGCCCAGTCCGCGATCAACTTCGGGTACGCCCTCATGGACCTCGCGGCGCTGTCCTTCCTCGGCTTCGGCGTGCAGCCACCCACGGCCGACTGGGGCGCGATGATCAACGAAGGCTCAACGTCCCTGCTCCAGGGCGCCATGCTGCCCTCCCTCGCCTCCGGCGTCGCCATCGTCGTCACCGTGGTCGCCTTCAGCGTCGTCGGCGAGTCCATCGCCGACCGCGTCGCACGGCGGGAGCAACGATGACCGCGCCACTGCTGCAGATCGAGAACCTGACCGTGCGGCTCACGGGAGGCGGGGCCGCGCGCCCCATCGTCGACGGTGTCTCGCTGCACGTCGCGCGAGGCGAGGCCGTCGGCCTGGTCGGGGAATCCGGATCCGGAAAGTCCGTCACCTGCCGAGCGGCGCTGGGGCTGCTTCCTGAAGGGGCTGCGGCCACCGGCGCCCTGCGGCTGGACGGGGACGACATCCTGACGATGTCGCCCGTCCGGCTCCGCGAGCTGCGCCGCCAGGACGTCTCCATGATCTTCCAGGACCCCAGGGCCTCCATCAACCCGCTGCGAAGGATCGGCGACTTCGTCACCGAGGGGATGCGGGCCGGCGGCGTGCTGCGTAAGGACGCGATCAGGCAGGCCGAGGACCTGCTGGAGTCGGTCGGCATCCGCGAGCCGCGCGCGGCGCTGCGCAGGTATCCGCATGAGTTCTCCGGCGGCATGCTGCAGCGCGTGATGATCGCCGGCGCGCTCGCCGGAGAGCCCCGGCTGCTGCTGGCTGACGAGCCGACCACGGCGCTGGACGTCACCACCCAGGCCGAGGTGATCTCGATCCTCACCCGCCTGCAGGCCGAGCGCGACATGGGGATGCTCTTCGTCACCCACGATCTGGAGCTGGCCGCGGCGATCTGCGACCGCATCTACGTGATGTACGCGGGCCGGATCGTGGAGGCGCAGTCCGCCGAGGGGCTCTTCGGCCGGCCTCGCCACCCGTACACCGTGGGACTGCTGGCCGCGACCCCGCGGCTGGACTCCGACCAGGCGCCGCACGGGGTCCCCGGGCGGCCGCTGTCGCTCGCCGAGGCGCCTGCCGGATGCGCGTTCGCGGCCCGGTGCGCCCACGCGCGGCCCCGGTGCGGCGAAGGGAAGCCCGTCCGGCGGGACGTCGACGGCGCCCAGGTGGCCTGCCTGCGCGTGGAGGAGCTGATCGATGAATGAGCACGCGCTGGAGGTCGAGGGCCTGCGCAAGACGTTCGGCGACCATGTCGCCGTCGACGGCGTCTCCTTCTCGCTGCCTCCCGGCGGCTCCCTCGCCATCGTGGGCGAGTCGGGGTCAGGGAAGACGACCACCGCGCGGATGCTCGTCGGCCTCGAACGGCCAGACGCCGGCCGGATCCGCGTCGGCGGGCGGGACCGCTCGCACGCCGTGCGCGGCCGGGCCACCAGGCTGGCCCACGCCAGGGAGATCCAGATGGTCTTCCAAGACCCCTACCTCTCGCTCGACCCCCGCGTCACCGTCGCCGGGTGCGTCGAGGAGCCGCTGCGCCTGCACTTCTCCATGAGCCCAGCGCAACGCCGGGCCCGGCGCGACGAACTGCTGGCACGAGTCGGCATCGGCCAACGCGAGGCAGGCACGCTCCCCAGGCGGCTGTCCGGTGGCCAGCGCCAGCGGGTCGCGATCGCCCGCGCGCTGGCGACCGCGCCGAAGGTGCTGATCCTGGACGAGGCGACCGCCGCACTCGACGTGTCCATCCAGGCCCAGATCCTCGACCTGCTGGCGGAGATCCGCCGTGACACTGGCGTCGCATACCTCTTCGTCACACACAACCTGGCGCTTGTCCGGCACGTCGCCGACGACACCCTCGTCCTCTATCAGGGACGGGCAGTCGAGACAGGCCAGACCCCGGACGTACTGGCCGCACCCGACCACCCGTACACCAGGCTGCTGCTCCACTCCGTGCCGCGACCCGGCTGGGACCCGGCCAGGATCGCAGCCGACCGGCGCGCCCTCGCGGCCGCCCTGCGGAAGACGCCGCCCGCTCCGACGCCCTCGACATCCCTTCGTTCTCACGCCGCAGAAACCGACTCCACGGAAAGGAGTGCGGCCGAGTGACCGACCTCCCCTACCTTCCCGCAACCGAGGCCTTGCGGATGTTCCGCTCGCGCGAGCTGTCTCCCGTCGAACTGATGAGCGCGCTCATCGAGCGGGCCGAGGCCGTCGAGCCCCAGGTCAACGCGATGAGCGAGCGCATGTTCGACGAGGCGCTCCTCCAGGCGGAGCAGGCTGAGCGCGCCTACCGCGCCGGCTGCCCGCGCCCCCTGGAGGGGATTCCCGCCGCCACGAAGGACGAGCAGCCGATCGCAGGACGGATCGCCTCGGACGGCTCGCTGGCCCACGCCGGCCACGTGGCCGAGGTCACCCACCCGGTCGTCGAACGGATCGTCGCCGCGGGCGGCATCGTGCACGCCCGCACGACCACTCCGGAGTTCTGCTGCGCCGCGTTCACGCACTCGAAGCTGTGGGGCGTCACCCGCAACCCGTGGAACCTCGACTATTCCCCTGGCGGCTCCTCGGGCGGTTCCGGTGCGGTGCTCGCCTCTGGCACCGCCGTTCTCGCCACCGGCTCCGACATCGGCGGCTCGATCCGGCTGCCCGCCGCCAACACCGGCACCGTCGGTTACAAGCCGCCCTACGGCCGGGTGCCGGCGATGCCGCCGTTCAACCTCGACCACTACTGCCACGACGGGCCGATGGCCCGCACCGTCGCCGACTGCGCGCTGCTGCAGAACGTCATCGCCGGCCCGCACCCTCACGATGTGGTCTCGCTCCGCCCCGCCGTCCGGATCCCCGACAGGCTGGGCGACGTGGCCGGGATGCGCATCGCGTACGCGCCCAACCTGGGCGACTGGGAGATCGAGCCGGACATCGCCGCCAACACCCTGGCCGTGGCCGACGCGTTGCGGGAGGCCGGGGCGGTCGTCGAGGAAGTCGCGGTCGGGCTGCGCCGCGCCGACGTCATGCGCGCCGCCTTCATCCACTTCGGCGCCGTCTTCGGCCCTATGGTCGGCCGGATCGCCGCCGCGCACGGTGACACGCTCACCCGGTACGCGCTGGACTTCGCCGCGCAAGCCAGGACCACGTACGAGCGGGGCGGTGGCTTCCTGGCCGGCCTGGAGATGGAGGCGGCGATCTACCGCCCGATCGGCGAGCTACTCGACCGCTACGACGCGCTGATCTGTCCGACCACCGGCGCGCCCGGCCTGCGGGCGGGCAAGGAGTATGTCGACACCAAACTCACCGTGAACGGCGTCGAGCTCGACCACTACATGGAGTACTCGCTCACCACGGTCTTCAACATCGCCAGCCGCTGCCCGGTGCTCAACGTGCCCTCCGGACGTGCCTCCAACGGCGTGCCGACCGGCGTGCAGATCGTCGGCCGCAGCTACGAAGACGCCACCGTCTTCCACGTCGGCGCCGCCGTCGAGCACGTCCGCCCTTGGACGCACCGCCCGGAATCGCTTTGATCACTCCGCTCACGCGAGAAGGAGAAACCACATGACCGCCCCCGCCGACCTCGTCCTTCGCGGCGGCCCGGTGCACACGCTCGGACCGGTGCGCCCCACGGCCACAGCGGTCGCCGTCCGCGACGGCCGGATCGTCGCCGTCGGCGACCACCCCGACGTGCGGCCCCTGATCGGCCGCGGCACCGAGGTCGTCGACCTGGCCGGCCGCGCCCTGCTCCCGGGCTTCCAGGACGCCCACGTGCATCCCGTCCTGGCCGGCCTCACCATGATCCAGTGCGACCTGCATGACGCCCGCGATGCGGTCAAGGCGGTCGCGGCCATCCGCGCGTACGCCGAGGCGAACCCGGAGGCCGAATGGATCAGCGGGGGTGGCTGGTCCATGGAGTGGTTCCCGGGCGGAACCCCCAGCAGGCGCCTGCTGGACGCGGTGGTGCCCGACCGGCCCGTCCACTTGATCAACCGGGACGGCCACGGCGCCTGGGTCAACACCCGGGCGCTGGAGCTGAGCGGTGTCGACGCGAGCACTCCCGACCCGGCGGACGGGCGGATCGAGCGAGAGGCCGGCGGCGCGCCGCAGGGAACCCTCCACGAGGGCGCATCGCACCTGGTCGGCCGGCACGTCCCCGAGCCGACGGCGGAGATGATGCTGCGGGCGCTCCAGGCCGGCCAGCGGAGGCTGCACGCCGCCGGCGTGATCGCCTGGCAGGACGCGATGGTCGATCCGAAGGTGCAGCGCGCCTACCTGGCGGCGGCCGAGTCGGGGCTGCTCACCGCCCGGGTGGTCGGCGCGCTGTGGTGGGATCGCGACAGGGGTGAGGAGCAGATCCCCGAGCTGCTCGCCCGCAAGGACGAGGTGGGCCGGTTCCGCACCACCAGCGTCAAGATCATGCAGGACGGCGTGGTGGAGAACTTCACCGCCGCGATGACCTCCTCCTATCTCAACGGGTGCGGGTGCCTGACCGGCAACCGAGGGCTCAGTTTCGTCGATCCTGAGGCGTTGCGCGGGTGCGTCACCCGCCTGGACGCCGAGGGCTTCCAGGTCCACGTGCACGCCGTCGGCGATCGGGCGGTCCGGGAGGCTCTGGACGCGTTCGAGGCGGCGCGCGCCGCCAATGGTGCCAACGACCACCGTCATCACATCGCCCATCTGCAGGTCGTGCACCCGGACGACGTGCCGCGGTTCGCCGCGCTCGGCATCACCGCCAATGTGCAGCCGTTGTGGGCGGCACACGAGCCGCAGATGGACGCGCTGACCATCCCGTTCCTCGGCCCGGAACGGGCGGCCTGGCAGTACCCGTTCGGGGATCTCGTCCGCGCCGGCGCCCCGCTCGCGGCGGGCAGCGACTGGCCGGTCAGCAGCCCCGACCCGTTCCTGGGCATCCACGTCGCCGTCAACCGCACGCCTCCGGGCGGGAACGCCGAGGCGTTCCTGCCGGAACAGCGGCTGAGCCTGACAACCGCGCTGGTCGCCTACACGCTCGGCACGGCGCGGCTGAACCACCTGAACGCCCGGACGGGCACCATCGACAAGGGCAAGCTGGCCGACTTGGTGGTCACGGACCGCGACCCGTACGCCGTCCCGCCCGACGAGCTCGCCGGGACGTCGGTGCTGGCCACCTACGTCGAAGGCGAGCGCGTCCACACTGATCCGGCCTTTTGACGGCCCCAGCCGGAAGCGCGGGCGAGGGCCGCACGGCCTCGCCCGCAGCGATTGCGCCAAGCGGGCCCGGACTGATGCGCTGGCCAAGCGTGCAGGCGTGCCTTACAGGGACGACGTCGGTGCCCGTCCACATCACCACGACCGCGGGGTCGAGGGTGGCGCGCATGGTCTGCTTGTAGGCGGTGTCGGTCAGATCGCCGTACTCCGTGGGCACCATCTGATGGGGCCGGGGCCCGTACCGGTGTTCGCCATGATCCGACGCTGACCCGCGCAGCCGGCGTGCGCGTGGGTCCCTTCCCGCGGAACGGCCGTCCCGCCCGCCGCGGGCGAGACGAAATGTCGCTTGCGAATTGAGTTGAGCTCAACCAACATTGGAGCCATGGAACGTGTCTCCGACCGTGCCGACGCCAGCCGCCGGCGCCTCCTGCAAGCCGCCGCGGACGAGCTGATCGCCACCGGCGACGTCGAGGTGGCGGCCGTGGCCAGACGCGCAGGGATGAGCGCCGGGCTCCCGTACCGCTACTTCGGCACCCGCAGCGGCCTCATGAGCGCCCTGCTGGAGGACTTCTACGAGCGGCTCATAGCCGACACCGTGCTCGGACACTACGAGGGGGCGACCTGGCTCGAACGGTGGCGGGCGCAGGTCGCCACCTGGGTCGAGCACATGTATGCGGACCCGCTCGCGCCCGTCGTCCTCGGCCGCATGGTCGGCGACGCCCGCGTGGCCGCCCTGGAAGCCCAGTGCTTCAAACGGGTCATCGACCTGGGCGCCAAGCACTTCGCGGCGGGCCAGGCCGAAGGACACGTGGCCGGCGATCGCGACCCGGAGCTCCTGGCCGCCGCGGTGGTCGGCGGCATGCGTGCCATCCTCGCCATCGTCCTGGACCAGGACCCGCGCCCCGATCAGCAGGCCGTGATGCGCGAGGTCTGGCTGTTCACCGTCTCCGCACTGGGCGTCACCGGCGATCGTGACGGCGGTGCGCCATGATCCCGGGCGCCATGTCGCGCCTGCACCGCGACGGCTACCTCGTGCTCCCCGGCCTCCTCGCGGCCGGCAGCCGCCGGCGCATCCGAGCGGAGCTCGCCCCCCTCTTGATGCCGGCCGGTCGCGACCCCTTCAGGTCGCGTCACACCCGGCAGATTTTCGGCGTCCTGCACAACACCCGCGCCGTCGACGCCCTCCTCGACCACCAGTACGTCGTGGCGGTGCTCGATCGGCTCCTGCTGCCGAACTTCCTGCTCTCGAAACTGGACGTGATCGAAAGGGCCCCTGGCGCCGCCGCCCGCCCGCCCAGCGCGGACGACGACCACTACCCCGTTCCCCGTCCCCGGCCCGCCCTCTCGGTCGTCACTACCTGGACCCTCGACGAAGGGGCCACCTTCATCCTGTGGCCGGGCAGCCACCGCTGGCCCTCGGCCCGCCGTCCGGACGAGCCCGGAGTCCCCCTCACGCCCCCGCCGGGTTCGTGCGTGATCATCCTCGGCACCCTCTGGCACGGCACCGCCGAAGTCCCCCCGGCCGCCGCCCCCAATCTGACGATCACTGCGCACTACTGTGAGCCGTGGCTGCGCACAAGGGAGGCGTTCACCCTTTCACCCGGCCGGGAGGTGGCCAGGCAACTGAGCCGGCGGGTCCGCCACATGCTCGGCTACAGCGTGCATCCGCCGGACACGGGGCTGGTGGACGGCATGCACCCGCAGCGCCTGCTCACCTGACCCGCCGCGGCCTTCCGGCCGTTTCCTGTGGATCTGTATCCTCCGAAGAGGCTCACGTGGCAGGCATCGGGAGTGATGACAGTGTCCGAATCCGACTGGGTCGACCCGGCCTGCGATCACTTGCGGCCGATCATCCTCGCAGAGCTGGCGGACGGTAACTCCTTCCTGCACGCGCCGCCGAGTGGAACACCCATCTCACGTTCTGGTTGTGCGGCTACCGGCTGGACCCAAATCGCAGGCCAGTAAAGCGTCGGCTTGCGAGCGCAGGAGGTCGGCCCACGTGGTGGACGCCCGCTCGGGCGCCGGATCAATGCCTGACTTGGCTCACGTTCACGATCGAATCCGGGCCGTAGGCCGTTGACCTGCTGGTCCGCCGCGGAAAGCGGCGTGCGCACTCCGCGGCTCACAGGAGATCCAGCACATCGGCTCCGCGCACGACGCAGAGCCGGGGATGCTCAAAGCGGTCGCACGGCAGGCGGCCGGCCACCGGGCAGGAAGCACTGGACCTCGGGCTGGACGACGCTCCGGGGTGCCGTCCAGGATCACGTACGCTCCTCGCCACCGGTGGCCAGATGCCTTCGCGTTCACGTGCCTCTGTTTGGTGTGGCCTCAAGCGTCCCAGCGCTGGTTGGCGCCGCCCCAGCAGGTGTACTGCTGGAGGCGGGCGCTATTTGCCGTCGACTGGCCGGACACGTCGAGGCACTTGCCCGAGTGCCGGGCGACGATCTCGACGTAGCTCGTGCCGGACACGGTGCGGAGTTGCCACTGCTGGTTGGTGCCGCTGCCGCACGTGTACTGGATGACGGCCGCGTTGTCCGCGGTGGAGGCGTTGTTCACGTCGAGGCACTTGCCGGAGTGCTGCGCCACGATGTTGTGGTAGCCGTTGCCCAGATCGCGCAGTTGCCACTGCTGGTTGGCGGCCCCGGTGCAGGTGTACTGGATGATCTCGGCGGCGTTCGCGGTCGAGCCCTGCAGGACGTCGACGCACTTGCCGGAGTTCTGGTTGACGATCTGGGTCGTCGTTGCGCCACCGCCGCCGTCGACGGCGTCGCCCCAGCCGTAGCGCAGGCGGTTCGCGCCGGACTGGTTGCGGATCGTGAGGTTGAGGTCGGTTCCGCTGCCGCTCCTGGCGTACATCGAGTACCAGTCGTAGCCGATGTTGCCGGGCTTGCCGCCGATGGCCGGCCAGTAAGTGCCGCCCATGGCGTTGTCCCGCATCACCTGGGTGACGGCGCGGATGTGACGGACGAAGTTGTCGGTGCTGTTCGCGTCGGCGTAGTTCAGGCCGTTGTTCATCGGAGCCCCGAACTCGGTGACGACCGCCCGCGAGGCGCAGCTGCCCAGGCGGGTCTGGACGTGGGACCGCCAGCCGTCGTACGTGTTCGCCGAGTAGAAGAACGCGTAGTGGTGGAACGAGAACAGCGTGCCGGCGAAACGCGAGTCGTTGCACAGGTCACGGAGGTCCTGGCTGAAGCCGGTACCGCCGACGAGCACCCGGTTCGGCGGGGCCGAGTAGTGGTAGTCCAGCCAGTCGGCGGCGATGTTGCGCCACTCGGCCGAGCTGTAGCCGTGCGGCTCGTTCATCGGCTCGAAGTACACGAGGCTGTTCGATCCGTACTGGGAGGTCACGGTCGACCACATCGAGTTCCACGCCGACAGGTTGGTGATGCGGCCCCCCGAGGCCGCGCCGTCCTCCCAGTACGCGAGGATGACCTTCCACCCGCGCGCCGTGGCGGCGTCGACGGCGCCGCGGTAGGCGTTCCACCAGGTGGTGCCGACGGTGTGGGTGTTGATCGGCAGCCTGACCGTGTTCACGCCGAGTGTCGACTGCATGTCGTCGTACAGCGCGTTGGCCTTGGCCTGCACCGTGGCGTAGCTGTCGGAGCCGCTCAGCCCGTCGACGACGAGCGGGCCGGTGCTGAAGTTGTCGCCCAGCACCGCCCAGTTCATGCCGCGGAACTGACTGGTCGCGGCCGCTGCGGGCGTCGTCCATAAGCTCACCGCGATGATCGGCAGGAGCACCAGGGCTGCCAGTCCGGCGAGCAGCCGCCTGGCTCGGGATGTGTCCATGAGGGAACCTTTCTCGTGCGTCGTCGCGGTGGTCTGCTCACGGGCCGGAAGGTCACATCGGCGATCCGGCCGAGATGGTCCTGGTGCCTGGCGTAGTCGCGCGGTCGAGCGCGACGAGGAGCCGGCCGCCGATAACGCGGCCATCGTCAGGAGTGCGCGCGTCTGCTTCTCCACCTACCGGAGCGATGTCATGAGCCGGCGCGAGTCCAGCGCTGATTGGCGCCGCCGTGGCAGGTGTAGATCTGGAGCTTGACGCCGTTGGCCGTGGAGTAGTTGGGCACGTCCAGGCACTTGTTCGCGCCCACCGCGGTGATCGTGCCGTTGGCGTTGAAGCGCCACTGCTGATTGCTCTGGCCGTTGCAGTCCCAGATGACGACGCCGGCGCCGTCGGCGGTGCTCCGGTTGGCCACGTCCAGGCACTTGCCGCCGTAGACCCGCAACTCACCGGCACTGGTCGACGTCCAGCGCTGGTTGGGCTGGCCGTTGCAGTCCCAGATCTGCGCCTGCGCGCCGTTCGCCTGTGACGCACCGGAGACGTCCAGGCACCGGCCCGAGCCCACACCTCTGATCGCGGTCCCGCTGGACGTGCCGTCCCCAGGCTGGCCGATGCTGCCAGGGACCGACTGCAGCGCCGCGTACCAGGCGGCGGCCATCTTGTCGTAACCGCCGGCGGTCGGATGGATGCCGTCGATCAGGTCGGAGGTGGTCAATCTGCTGTGCATGTCGACCAGGTGGACGTGCTTGCCGCTGTTCACCTTGCTCTGGACGATGCCGGGGATCGCCGCGTTGAACGTGCGGGCGGCGGACTCCTGGCCGGAGTTGGACAGCGGGATGATGGTCGCGACGAAGACATCCGCGTCGGGCACGGCCGCGGTGATGTGGTCGATCAGCGTGGACAGCCGTTGTGGGGCGCCGGCCACGTTGTAGTTCTGCAGGATGTCATTGGTACCCAGGTGGAGCAGCACCGTGCGCGGTGTGTAGGTACGCAGCCAGCCGGTGATGTTCGCGTCGATCTGGTCGATCCGCCAGCCCGGATGGCCCTCGTGATCGTGATCGCCCAGGCTGCCCGGCCCGTTGAACTGCGAACCAACGAAGTCGACCGTGTAGCGGCCGCCGACCAGGCGCTGCCACAAGCCGATCCGGTAGCCGCCCGGCACCTGCGTGCCCTCGGTGATCGAGTCGCCGAGCGGCATGACCCGTACCCCGCCGTTGGACTCGGCTCCGGCGACCCCCGTCCCCATCACCGTGCCGGCCGCCAGCAACGCCACCACCGTGAGCACGGCGGCCCACCTTCTCTTCCAGGTACGCATGCGCAACCCCTCACCGCCGCGCGACGGCGAGGGATGCGGGCGCATCGACCCCTTTGCTGCGGACACCAGGACCTCCCTGTGATCACGTCTGTTATCGCTGTTGTCGTCTCGACCGGCCATGACGGCCGGCACATCCGCCGTCCGGCCCCAGCCCGCCGGACGGCGGGCTGCTCACTCCCTGGTGGGCTGCTCACTCCCTGGTGGCGCCGAAAGCGATGCCACCACGCTCAGGTGCGGGTCCAGCGTTGGTTGGCGCCGCCGTTGGAGGACCAAATCCGCAGCCTGGTGCCGGTGGCCGGGGTGTTACCGGGGACGTCCAGGCACTTGTTCGCGCCCACCGCGGTGATGCTGCCGTCGCTGTTGAAGCGCCACTGCTGGTTGCTCTGGCCGCTGCAGTCCCAGATGATCACGCTGCTGCCGTCGGCGGTGGCGCGACCGCTGACGTCCAGGCACTTGCCGCCGTAGACGCGCAGCTCACCGGAGGCGGTGGGTGTCCACTGCTGGTTGGCCAGCCCGTGGCAGTCCCAGATCTGCGCCTGCGCGCCGTTGGCCTGGGAGGCGCCGGCGACGTCAAGACATCTGCCCGACCCCGCGTTCTTGGTCTGGCTGCTGGGCGTCGGGTCCGTCGAGGTCGCGTCGAGACCGAGGAAGGACAGGGCGTAGGGGAACATGCCCGTCAACGGCAGGGAGTGGCCGTAACCTGCGAAGCTGAACCCCTCGACGGGGGGACGGTCGCCGGTGCCGCCGTACCGGGTCCTGGTGGCGCCCGAGCGCGGGCCGTCGGTGAGCGCCGGGGTCTGGCTCACGCCGTTCAGGTTGGTCCACTGCTTGATTTCCTCACCGAAGTTGGCGTAGGCCAGCGTGGTGTCGGTGGTGCCGTGCCAGAGCTGCATCCGCGGGTAGCGGCCGGTGTAGCTGAGGTACATCGCGCGGGCCTGGTAGCTCGTCACTTCGGTCAAAGCCGCCACGGCGGCTCCGATGCCCACGTACCGACAAGTACGCGGTTCGCCTCGCTTCATTGTTCCGCCTCTCCGCTGTTAGCGCTAACAACCGCTGGGCGGTCGAGCTACCTTTCAGGTCGATGGAAGTGGTGGCGGGATGGAGCAAATCTGAGGCGGAAAGGCACTGTCAAGAGCGCCGTAGCTTGCGGCACTTGAGGAGGCAGCCGCCGAGCGTGCTCACCTCGAATTATCGAGGCGGGACACAGCCGACCGGTGCGAGGGTTGCCGTGAAACTTTCATGAGCCCTGCACGGGGAGCTCGGCCGAAACTTGCCGGGACCACAATTCGCATGTTGTGCCGTCATGACCGGCACAGGCTGGAGCAGGCGTCGCCGAAATTCCCGCTCCGTTCTTGACAATTTTCGGCGGGATACCCAAACTGAGTGCCCGAAGTGATCTCTCCTCGGCTCTGTGGTGCTCGGCGGACGGGCTGCCGTCCCGGCGTCGGTGGCGTGCGTCCCCACCGGAGCACGGTTCGGCCCCGCGGATGTGTTCCGCACGATCCTTCGCATGAATTCGCCTATGGAGGCTCAACCCTCGTGTTAACGCCATGTCCCCGCCGGCCCTTGGCGCGCGCCGTCGGCGCCGAACCCGGCTCCGCCGCGGAGGTGCCAACTGACGTGCCGGATCGGGCGGACGGGAACCTTCAGGAGCACCACCGCATCGGGAATGTCCTCCTCACCCCGCAGAGATCGTCAAGCCCCGCCACACGTCCTCGACGGGGGTGAATCTGCCCTCCGAGGAGGTCTGCCGTCGGGCCTCCGAATGGGGCCGCGTCCGTGGCCTGAGACTGATCCACCCGTCCACCGTCTTCGGGGGGCATGACATCGCCTCGGTTCCCCTGTGGAAGAAAGCCGGGCAACTGGCCGGCGAAGGCTTCCTGTCCGCCTCGACGGTCACCCACCTGCGGGAGGAACTGGCGGCCGTCGATCAGGAGATATGCCCCGTGCCACCTCACGCCGCGCACGCGACCTCGTCGCCGTACGGCAGGAGGTGCCGTACGGCGGCCACCACGGCGAGATTGGCGAGACCGTGGTCAAGTCCGTGCTCCCCTCCATGTTCGCCATGCCGAACCTGCGCGTTCGAGGGCTTTCCCGGCCGCCGCACGCGCACGGACCTCGCCTGGAACGGGCGCGACTCCGCGCCGGCCGCGCCGCTGATACTCGACCTGGCCCGGCCGGCCACCGCCACCCATGACGCGGCCCGGGCGGGCGCGCTGCCCGGGCCGGCCTTCAAGGACGCGATCGGGCCGGTGCCACACGGTCTCGCGCACCAGTGGGGGCTGCGGCGGGCGTTCGCGAGCGGCCTGCGCCGTAACGCCGGACCGGGCGACGAAGAAGCACGGTGAGAAGCACGTCCGGCAGAACAGGACACAGGGAAGTCCTCGGCGAGGCCCACCCCTGGGCCCCCAAGCAAGGCCCGGCGGTCATCGCCGATCTAGAAGGAAGAGAAGATGACTCACAGCGACAGAGGGACAGACCCGCTGGCCCCTTCATACACCGAGGTTCCGATCACGAAGATCAATCCTCACATTCCTCATCCAGCTCGGATATATGACTACCTACTGGGCGGCAAGGACAACTTCGCCGCCGACCGCAAGGCTGCCGAGGCGCTCATCGAGGTGTCGCCGGGCACGCGCGAGGGCGTGCGCGCACACCGTGCCTTCCTGGGCCGGGCAGTGCGGCATCTGGCGGCCGAGGCCGGCATCACCCAGTTCCTGGACGTCGGCACCGGGATCCCCAGCCAGGACAACACCCACACGATCGCACAGGGGGCCGCACCCGAGGCCCGCGTGGCCTATGTGGACAATGACCCGATCGTTCTGGTGCACGGTCGTGCTCTGCTGACCGGTGACCCCGCGGGCATGACCGCCATGATCGAGGCGGACCTGCGGCAGCCGGAGAAGATCTTGGCCGATCCCGCGGTCCGGCAGGTGATCGACTTCACCCGTCCCGTGGCCGTCATCCTTGCCGGGGTCATGCACTTCATCACCGACCAGGAAGACCCGTACGGGCTGGTCGAGCAGCTCAAGGCCGCGGTGCCCAGCGGCAGTTACCTGCTGCTGTCGCACATCACGCTCGACTTCGCCGACCAGGTGCGCCGCGAGGACTTCACCAAGCCCTACGACAACAGCTCCGCCCCCATGGTGCCGCGCACCCACGACGAGACGCTGCGCTTCTTCGAGGGCTGGGACCTGGTGGACCCGGGCCTCGTCGAGGTGGTGACGTGGCGGCCGGATCCCACCGAATACCAGGAACAGATTCCCGGCGGCCACGCCTGGGCCTACGGCGGTCTCGCGATCAAGCCTTGAGAACGGCGCGTGGGCCGCCCGGCCCACGCGCCGTTCCTGCCTCCGATCGGATGTCAGCGCTACCAGGAGCCCTGTGGTGAGTGCCGGCCGCCGGCTTGGCTCCGCGCCCTCCAGCGTGCGCCTGGTGCCGCCGGCCTTGTCGCGGTCAGGGGTGTGGACGAGCGCCGGCAGATCGTGCTCGACGGCGAGGCGAATCGCGGAGCGCCGTCACCGTGTCGTCACCGCCCCTCCCCCGGCGAGCCGAGCGCGTCGACCGCGGCCCGCAACGCCTGCCACTGCTCCGCCAGCCCGTGCGGCACCTCTCCGAGGGGGTCCTTGAAGAAAAAGGCCAGTTCGGTGAGCGGACCCGTGCGCCCGGCCCGGTGAGCGGCCGCGGTCAGCCGCGCCAGATCCAGGACCAGCGGCGCGGCCAGCGCCGAGTCGCAGCCGTGCCAGGTGAACTCCATGCGCATGCGGATTCCGAGGAAGCCTTCGAAGGAGATCAGGTCCCAGGCGGTCTTGAAGTCGTCGAGGTCCTCGACGAAGTCGATCCGGGTGTCGCCCTGCGGGACGTAGCCGAGCGTCTCGGCGAGCACGCGCTGTTTGCTGGCGGACTTGGCCGCGTTGGCCGCCGGCTCGGCCAGGTTCGCGCCGTCGCCCCCGCCCAGCAGGTTGATCCCGGACCAGGTGTGCACCTTCAGGTTGCGCAGGGCGAACATCGGGGCGAGCACCGACTTGACGAGGGTCTCACCGGTCTTGCCGTCGTGCCCCGCGTACGGGAGCCCCTCCCTTCTGGCCAGGATGTCGAGGGCGGGCAGGCGGGCGCCGGTGGAGGGCGTGAAATCGACGTACGGGCAGCCGGCTCGCAGGGCGGCGTAGGCCGCCAGGGCGCTGGGCGGCAGGACGGGCTCCGGGCCGTCCAGCGCGGCCCGCAGCACGTCGAGATCGGTGTGGGCGGGATGCGGTCGCGGCGCCGGTTCGGTGCTCGACACGTTGATCACGACGACGCGGTCCAGCTGGTGCCGCCGGCGGAAGCGGTCCAGGTCGGCGCCGATGGCGTCCGCGACCTCGGCCTGGGTGTCGCGGACCGGCAGGGGCCGTACGTCCTGCTCGACCCCGGACAGCGCATCCCGCACGGCCCCGGCCAGCCGGGCGGGGACGATTCCCGCCTCGGCCAGCGCGGCGGCCTTCTTGCCCAGGGGGATCGAGGAGATGTCGTGGCCGCCGAAGACCAGCTCCTTTATGCCGGGGAGGGCGTCGCTGTGCAGTCCGGGCGTCTCCAGGACGCATCCGGTCGGCTCGGCCAGGCCCGCCCGCACCGCCAGCGCCCCGAGCACGCTGGTGACCGCGACCGATCCCCGTGCTCCGATCAGCCATACTCCCGTTGTCATCTGTCTCCTCTCGCGATCGTTCGCCGGGACGATGGGATGCCCCCGGCGGGCCGGTTCTGCCGGGGCGGCGGCCACCTGCGGCCGCCGCCCCGGCATGAGCTGTCACTCAGAGGAGAAAGCGGCGTCGAACGCCGCGGCCGGTGGGGTGATGGCATTGAGGGAACGGATGTAGGCAAGGGATTCCGGCGCGCCGTGCAGCCGGTCCATGCCCGCGTCCTCCCACTCGATGGAGATCGGGCCGTCGTAGCCGATGTGGTTGAGCGCCCGGAAGCACGCCTCCCACGGCACGTCGCCCCGGCCGGTGGACACGAAGTCCCAGCCGCGCCGGGGGTCGGCCCAGGCCAGGTGGGAGGACAGGCGGCCGCGCCGTCCGTCGCGGGTGGCCACCCGGGCGTCCTTGCAGTCCACGTGGTAGATCCGGTCGGCGAAGTCGAGGATGAAGTTCGCCGGGTCCAGGTCCTGCCACACCATGTGCGAGGGGTCCCAGTTCAGGCCGAATGCCGGCCGGTGCCCGATGGCCTCCAGCGTCCGCACGGTGGTGTGGTAGTCGTAGGCGATCTCGCTGGGGTGCACCTCGTGGGCGAAGCGCACCCCCACCTCGTCGAAGACGTCGAGGATCGGGTGCCATCGGTCGGCGAAGTCGGCGTACCCCGCTGCGATCATCGACGGGGGCACCGGCGGGAACATCGCCAGCGTGTGCCAGATCGACGAGCCGGTGAAGCCGACGACGGTCGTGACGCCGAGCGCGGCCGCCGCGCGGGCGGTGTTCTTGATCTCTTCGGCGGCGCGCCGCCGTACGCCTTCGGGCTCGCCGTCGCCCCAGATGCGGGCGGGCAGGATGCCCTTGTGGCGCTCGTCGATGGGATGGTCGCAGACCGCCTGGCCCACCAGGTGGTTGGAGATCGTCCACACTCCGAGGTTGTACTTGGCCAGGGTCTCCTTCTTGCGTTCGATGTAGGAGTCGTCCGCGAGGGCCTTGTCGACCTCGAAGTGGTCGCCCCAGCAGGCGATCTCCAGGCCGTCATAGCCCCACTCCGACGCCAGCCGGCAGACCTCCTCGAACGGCAGGTCCGCCCACTGCCCCGTGAACAACGTGACCGGCCTCGTCATGAACCCTCCACAGTGATGAAGCGGCTGTCCTCAGCCGCGCTCTGCTCGACGGCCGCCAGCACCCGCTGCACCCGCAGGCCGTCCTCGAAGGACGGTGCGGGGTCGGTGCCGGCGGCGATCGCCTCCAGGAAGTCCTTCATCTCGTGGACGAAGGCGTGCTCGTACCCGAGGCCGTGGCCCGGCGGCCACCACGCCCCTGCGTACGGGTGGTCCGGCTCGGTGACCTGCACCCGCCGGAATCCGTGCTCGGCGCTGTCGATGGTGTGGTCGTGGAACCACAGGTCGTTCATCGACTCGAAGTCGAAGGCCAGGCTGCCCAGGGCTCCGTTGATCTCGATGCGCAGTGCGTTCTTGCGCCCGGTGGCGAAGCGGGTGGCCTCGAAGGAGGCCAGCCCGCCGCCGCTGAGCCGTCCGATGAACAGCGCCGCGTCGTCCACGGTGACCGCGCCCCTCCCGGTTCCGCCGCCGGCCGAGAGCCCGGCTGAACTGGCCGCCAGGGGACGCTCCTTGACGAAGGTCTCGGTCAGCGCCGCCACCCCGGTCAGCCGCTCACCAGTGATGAACTCGGCGACGTCGATGATGTGGGCGCCGATGTCGCCGAGGGCCCCGGAGCCGGCCTTGTCCTTCTGGAGCCGCCAGACCAGGGGGAATTCCGGGTCGACGATCCAATCCTGCAGATACTGCGCCCGTACGTGCCGGATCTCGCCGAGCATGCCCTCTTCGGCGAACCGCCGGGCCAGCGCGACGGCGGGCACGCGGCGGTAGTTGAAGGCGACCATGCTGCGCACGCCGCGCGCCGCCGCCTCCTTCGCCGCCGCGGCCATGGCCTCGGCCTCGGCGACCGTGTTGGCGAGCGGCTTCTCGCAGATCACGTGCTTGCCGGCCGCCAGCGCCGCGACGGCGATCTCGGCGTGCGAGTCGCCGGGCGTGCAGATGTCGACGATCTGCACGTCGTCGCGGTCGAGCAGGCGCTTCCAGTCGGACTCCGCGCCGGTCCACCCCAGCTTCTCGGCGGCCTGCGCGGTCGCCTCGGCGGATCTGCCGGCCACGGCCACCATCGCGGGTTTGACCGGCAGGTCGAAGAACGCGTCCACGCTACGCCACGCCTGGGAGTGGATACGGCCCATGAACGCGTAGCCGACCATGCCGATCCCGATGACGGGCCTCATGACTCGAATCCGAGAGGCAGGTACTGGGCGGCGTTGTCCTTGGTGATGGTCTCGGAAGCCAGGGTGATCGACTGCGGCACCTGCTGCTCCAGCAGGTCGCTCATGCCCTTGCCCTGAGCGATCAGCCGGGCGATCTTGATCGCCGAGGCGGCCATGGTGGGGGGATAGGTGACGGTGGCCTTCAGCACGCCACTGTCGGCCTGGATGTCCCTCATCGCGTTGGCCGAGCCCGCGCCGCCGACCATGAGGAACTCGTTGCGACCGGCCTCCTTGATCGCGGCCAGCACGCCGATGCCCTGGTCGTCGTCGTGGTTCCAGATCGCGTCGATCTTCTTGTGCGCCTGGAGCAGGTTGGTGGCCACCTGCGTGCCGGACTCCACCGTGAACTTGGCGTCCTGTTGCGCGGCCACCGTGAAGCCGTACGTCTTCAGGGCGTCGGCGAAGCCTTTGCTGCGGTCCTGGGTCAGCGGAAGCGTGGCGATGCCCTGGATCTCCAGAATGACCGGGTTGGAGACGCCCTTGTCCTTCAGCGTCTTGCCGATGTGGTGTCCGGCGGCCACACCCATGCCGTAGTTGTCCCCCCCGATCCAGGCCCGGTACGACAGCTTGTCCGGGAAGATGCGGTCCACGTTGACCACCGGGATGCCCGCGTCCATGGCCTGCCGGGCCACCTGGTTGAGCTGCTGGCCGTCGTTCGGCAGGATCACCAGCACGTTGACCTTCGCCTGGATCAGCGACTCCACCGCCGAGATCTGCTGGTTGATGTCGTTGGTCGGCTCGACCGGCTTGAACTCGACGTCGGTGTACTGCTTGGCCGCATCCGCTGCGTTCTTGCTGATGGCGGCGATCCACCCGTGGTCGGCGGCCGGGGCGGAGAAGCCGATCACGACCTTCTCGCCGGGGGCGTCGTTGCCTTCCTTGGCCGCGGGAGCGGCGGCGGACGCGCTCGCCTGCTGGGTGGCGGCCGGCTCGTTGCTGGTGCAGGCGCTGATGAGGGCACCCGCGCCCAGGGCGGCGCCGCCGGCGAGGAAGCCGCGGCGGGCAACGTTCTTGTCCATATGTTTCTCTCCTTGCTGAATCGGGCTCCGGTATCAGGTGGGTGTCTTGAGGCTTCGCCGCTGCAGCAGCACGGCGGCGACGATGATCGCGCCCTTGGCGATGAGCTGGTCGGCGGTGTTCAGGCCGTTCAGGATGAACAGATTGGTGATCACAGTGAAGATCAGCAGGCCGAGGATCGCCCCGATGATCGTGCCCCGGCCGCCGCTCAGCAGCGTCCCGCCGATGATCACCGCGGCGATCGCGTCCAGCTCGTACAGGTCGCCGTGCGTGGACGACCCTGTCGTGGTCCTGGCCATGATCAGCACCGCGGCGATCCCGCAGCACAACCCCGACAGGGCGTACAGCATCAGCGTGTGCTTGCGCACGTCGATGCCGGCCAGGCGGGCGGCCTCGGGGTTGCCGCCCACGGCGTAGGTGCGCCGGCCGAACGTCGTGCGGTTGAGCAGCAGCCAGCCGAGCAGCACCACGAGCGCGAACACATACACCAGCAGCGGCAGCCCGAGCACCCGCGTGGTCGACAGACTCACGATCATCGAGTTGTCCTGCTGCACGAGCTGCGTGCGCTGGTTGGACATCCGCTGCGCCAGGCCGCGCCCGGCCACCATCATCGCCAGCGTCGCGATGAACGGCACCATCCGGCCGTAGGCGATCAAGATCCCGTTCAGCAGGCCGGCGCCGGTGCCCACCAGCACCGCGCACACGATCATCACGACCGGCCCGTAGGACTGGGTCGCCAGCGTGGTCGCCCACACCGACGCCAGCGCCATCAGCGCGCCCACCGACAGATCGATGCCACCACCGATGATCACGAAGGTCATGCCGACAGTGATCACTCCGATGGTCGAGGCCAGCGCCAGGATGCTCACCAGGTTGGAGGAGGTGGCAAAGTTCTCAGGCTTCGTCACCAATCCCACGATCGCCAGAAGCACCAGCGCCGCGACCAGCCCCAGATGCCGGACCTCACCGAGCCGGCCGAACCGCCCGCCCGGCCCCGCCGCCTTCAAACGCGGACCGGCCGACGCGGCCTGATCAACCTCAGTCATGGAATGCTCCTTCGGTGGGGGGATTTGCCGCATCCGGCCCGGGCAGCTGCCCTGCGGAGACCATCACCAGGTCGAGCACCCGGTGCTCGTCCAGGTCCTCGGCCGGCGCCTCATGGACGATCCGGCCCTCGCGGACGACCAGCACGCGGTCGGCCAGGCCCAGCACCTCGGGCACCTCGCTGGACACCAGCAGCACACCGATGCCGTCGTCGGCCAGTTTGCGCACCAGCGCGTACAGCTCAGCCCGGGCGCCGACGTCCACCCCACGCGTTGGCTCGTCCAGCAGCAGCAGCTTGCGGTCCTCGGCCAGCCAGCGTCCCAGCACCGCCTTCTGCTGGTTGCCGCCGGACAAGGTCCTGATCGGCCGGCGCGGATCGGGCGGACGGATGTCCAGCGCCTGCGACAGCCGTTCGGCCTCGGCGAACTCGGCCCGGCGGTCGAGCCAGCCCAGCCACCGCGGCCTGGTGTAGCGGCTCAGGCTCGCCAGCGTGATGTTCTGCGCGACGGGGTGGTCCAGCAGCAACGCCTGCGCCTTGCGCTCCTCGGGGGCCAGGCCCATACCCATCCGCACCGCGCGGGTCGTGCTGCCCGGCCGCACCGTCCGCCCATCGAGCACGACCCGGCCGCCAGCCCGCCGCGCGCCGTAGATCGCCTCGATGATCTCGCTGCGGCCGGAGCCGACCAGGCCCGCCAGGCCGACGATCTCCCCGGCCCTGATGCTGAACGACACGTCCGCGAACCGGCCGCGCAGCGTCAGGTTCTCCACCCGCAGCACCTCGGGACGCCCCTCGTGGGCGCCCCTGCCCCGCCGGGGCGGGAAGACGTACTCGACGTTGCGGCCGGTCATCAGCGCCACGATCTTCGAGGTCGGGGTGTCCTTGGCCGCCAGCCCCACCGCGACCGTGCGCCCGTCCTTCAGCACGGTGACCCGGTCGCCGATCTCGCGGATCTCCTCCAGCCGGTGGGAGATGTAGATCACCGCCACGCCCTGGGAGGTGAGGTCACGGATCACCCGGAACAGGTTGCCGACCTCGTCGTGGTCCAGCGCGGCCGACGGCTCGTCCATGATGATCAGCCGGGCCGAGTGCGACAGCGCCCTGGCCATGCTGACGATCTGCTTGTGCGCCGGCGACAGCGAGCCCACCTCGGTGCGGGGGCGGATCTCGCCGTGCCCCAGCCGCTTGAGCAGCTCGGCCGTCGCCCGGTCGGCCTCGGCCCGGCGGGAGAACCCCAAGGTCGCCGGCTCGTGGCCGAGAAAGATGTTCTCCGTCACGCTCAGCCCGTCCACCAGATCGAGTTCCTGGTAAATGGTGGCGATCCCCTGGCCCATGGCCGCGGTCGGCGGCGCCAGCCGTACGGGCGAGCCGTCGAGCAGCACCTCGCCCTCGTCGGGCTCGTGGGCACCGGACAGGATCTTGATGAGCGTGGACTTCCCGGCGCCGTTCTGGCCGAGCAGGCAGTGCACCTCTCCGGCCCTGACCTCGAGGTCCACGCCGTCCAGAGCGCGCACGCCGGGGAACTGCTTGACGATTCCTCGCATCACCAGCAGAGATGACGCGTCGGACGGTGGCCGCGGCACAGGGGCCTCCCTCGGTTACGGTGTGGCCGTGCCCGCCTGATGGCCCCGCCCGCCTGACGGCGCCGGTTGGCACCGCCGCGACGGCACCGAGGTCGGCGTGAACGGTGCCGTGCGGCCCCGGATGACCGATCAGGCGGGCGGGACGTTCTGGGTGGGAAAGGCACGGGAAAAGGGGCACGGGATTTTCGCGTCCGCCTGACCGCATACCCCATGGCCGCGGCACGCGAGATGGGCGGGAGGTGCCGAGGCGGTGCGGAGCAGGATGGTCAGGCGGACGGGAGGTTCAGCGAGCAGGCGGATAGATCGGACCGCGTGGCGGACACGCCGGTCAGGGCGGATGTGACGATCAGGCCATCGGCGTTCCCTCGACAACCCCGATGGTGGGAGGCATTCGGATCGAGATGCTTGTGGGGTCGGACAGTGCTCGTTCGACGACGACTCCGGCCGCTCCGCGTGAGGCGGCGCCGAAGCCGAGGTCGGAGGCGACGAACCGGCAGCGCTCGGCGGCGTCGCTCATGCCCAGGCGTGCCAACGCCTGCTGCGCCGCGGGGATGAGCAGGTCGGCGAGTCGCGCGAAGTACCCGCCCAGCACGATCACCCGTGGGTTGAAGAGGTTGACCAGCATGGCCGCCCCGATGCCGAGCCACCGGCCCACCTCCGCGACGGCGGCGTCGACGCGGGGATCTCCTTCGGCTCGTCGCTGCTCCATCTCGGCCAGCCGCTCCTCCGGGTCGCGGACGAGCTGCGGGCCGGTACCGTACGCGCGGTCAGGTGTGGCCATGCGGACCAGCGCGGCCAGCCCGACCTTGGTCTCCCAGCAGCCGACCCGGCCGCAGCGGCACGGCTCGCCGGAGGGATCGATCATGACGTGGCCGACCTCCCCCGCGAATCCGTCCGCCCCGCTCAGCAGCCGGCCGCCGGAGATGACGCCGCCGCCGACGCCCACCTCGCCTGTGAGGTAGACCAGGTCGGAGGTGCCGGCCGCGACGCCCGAGGTGTACTCGGCCAGGGCGGCGAGGTTGGCGTCGTTGTCCACCGCGACAGGGATGTCCCCGGCGATGTTCGCTTGGGACAGCCGCTCCGCCACCGCCACCCCGCGCCAGCCGAGGTTCGGGGCGACGACGACGATGCCGGTGGTGGTGTCGATCAGGCCGGGGATGGCCACGGTGATCCCGGCGGGCGTGACCCCGAGCCGGTCCAGGTCGGCGACGGTCCTCTCGGCCATGCGGGCCAGCTCGCTCAGTGAGCGTTCCGGACCGGAGCCCATGGCGTCGAAACCGATGCGCCGGTCGATGATCACCCTGCCGGCCAGGTCGGTGGCGATCGCGGCGATGTAGTCGACGTTGACTTCCATGCCGAGGGCGCCGACCCGGGATCCGTCCAGGGCAAGCGCGACACCCGGGCGGCCGACGGAGCCCGCGTGCTGCGGCCCCATCTCCTTGACCAGTCCGCGCGCCTGCAACTCGCTCACCAGACTCGTGACGGTGGCCTTGTTCAGCCCGGTCGCGGCGGCGACGGCCGACCGGGTGCACGGGCCGCGCGCACTGACGTGGCGCAGCACCAGAGCGAGGTTGGAACGGCGCACGGTGGCCTGATCCGCGGGAACTCCCGCGGACCGGCCGCGACTCATCGAGTCGGTCGCGTGGCCGTCGGCCCGGCTGTGGTTCACGCTCCTCCTCGATTAGTTCAGATGGCTAGCCGAATTAAAAGCACGAGTTCCTGCGGGCACAAGTATTAAATCGTTCGCAACTTGCGTAACGTTCCGATAACTGGAGCGAGGAATGTGGCTGAAGTGCACGAAAGCGAGCGATGCCAACTCGTTACGGATTTGAGGGGTGCGTGGTGCGACATCGCCGTGTTACAACCCTGATTAATTGATCTCAGAGACAAACAAAGGGGCAGGTGGTGCGGGTGACGTACAGGGCGTCCCGCTCCCGCGCCCCGGGCCGCGCCGCGCCGACGGGTCCCGCCACGCTGCGCCGGGCGAACCTCTCGCTGGTGCTGCGCGAGCTGCGCGACCACAGGTCCCTTTCCCGTGCCGAGATCGCGCAGGCGACCGGGCTGCACCGGGCCACCGTCTCCAACCTCATGGCCGAGCTCCTGGAACGGCGGCTGGTGCGGGAGGTCGGTGTCGAGCACGTGGGTGCGATCGGGCGTCCCAGACGGGCGGTGGCGCTGCACGGCGCGCACGTCGGCGCCCTGGGCATGGAGATCAACGTCGAC
Source organism: Nonomuraea polychroma (assembly GCF_004011505.1). Classification (NCBI taxonomy): domain Bacteria; kingdom Bacillati; phylum Actinomycetota; class Actinomycetes; order Streptosporangiales; family Streptosporangiaceae; genus Nonomuraea; species Nonomuraea polychroma. The sequence goes on along the minus strand of NZ_SAUN01000001.1, from coordinate 1,620,061 downwards.
TACATCGCGGTCCACGGCACCGACCTGAGCGGCCGGAGCCTGGTCGAGCGCCGGGTGGTCCACGACGCGATGGGCAGCGGCCCGGACAGCGCCGTGCGCCGGCTCGGGCTCGTGGCCAAGGAGGCCGTGGAGGCGATGCGGCGGGCCGGAGCGGTCCCGACCGGCATCGCGGTGGCCGTCCCCGGACTCGTGGACGTGACACGCGGCGTCGTGACACTCGCACCGAACCTCCACTGGCGCGACCTGCCCCTGGCCGAGCAGCTGGGCGCCATACTCGGCCGACCGCGCGTGCCGGTACGGGTGGACAACGACGCGAACCTCGCCGCCCTGGCCGAATACACCTCCGGCGTCGCCGCCGGCACGCCTCACCTGGTCTATCTCACCGGAGAAGTGGGCGTGGGCGGCGGCATCATCTCCGGCGGTGAACTGCTGCGCGGAGCGGACGGGTTCTCCGGCGAGGTCGGACATCTGCGGGTCGACCCGAACGGCGACCAGTGCGGCTGTGGCCGCATCGGCTGCTGGGAGACCAAGGTCGGCCTGGCCGCACTCGTCCGCGCGGCCATGCCCGAGCAGGCGTACGGGTTGCCCGGCATGCCGGTCCCCGATCCCGGCGAACGGGTGGCCGACATCGCCAGGGGCCTGGCCTCGGGAGACCGGCGAATGATGACGGCGGTGGCACAGGTCGGCGAGTGGCTCGGGCTCGGTGGCTCGATCCTGGCCAACCTGTTCAACCCGCGAGTGATTGTCATCGGCGGCTACTTCGCCTCTCTGGCCCAGTGGCTGCTACCGCACGCGCAAGATCAGCTGCAACGGCTCGTGGTGGCCGCTCCCGCCGCCCAGTGCCGATTCGTCGCCTCCACGCTCGGTTTCGGCGCCGCCTCCCGCGGCGCCGCGAGCATGGTGGTGAACCACCTCATCGACGACCCGACGACGATCATGGACTCGCTCCCCAGGCCGGCACCTCACTGACGGCCCCACAGACCTGGAGACGGCACCCTCCAGCAACCCGCAACATCCGCTACCACCCAAGTGGCAACAAGCGCGGCGGCGCGCGCCTTGCCTGACGTCCCCCCGGTCAGGAAGGGTTTTCATGTCACCACGTCATCGAACATGGGCGCAGGCGGTGGGGCTGCTCAACGCGGTCCTGCCAGAAAGCGGACGACGCCCGAGACGTCGAACCGCGACCACGATGGCCCTGGCCCTCGTCGCCCCGCTCATCACGCTCCTCGCGGCTCCGGTGAGCGCGCAGGCCGCTGCTACGGCGGAGCCCGCCTTCAAAGTGCTCGTCTTCTCGAAGACGACCGGCTTCCGGCACGACTCGATCCCCGAGGGCATCGCGGCCGTGCAGAAACTCGGCCAGGAGAACAACTTCGCGGTCGACACCACCGAGGACAGCGCCCTGTTCACGGACCAGAACCTGGCGCAGTACCAGGCCGTGGTCTTCATGTCCACGACCGGTGACCCCCTGGGCACGCAGAACCAGAAGGACGCCTTCCAGCGGTACATACAGAACGGCGGCGGGTTCGTGGGCGTCCACGCCGCCGCCGACAGCGGGTACAACTGGGCCTGGTACGGCAAGCTGGTCGGGGCGTACTTCAAGCAGCACCCGGCGATCCAGCAGGCCACGGTCAAGGTGGAGGACCCGGCCCACCCGGCGACCAAGGATCTCCCGACGACCTGGACCCGTACCGACGAGTGGTACGACTACCAGGCGAACCCGCGTGGCACGGTCCACGTGCTGACGTCGATGGACGAGAAGTCCTACACCGGCGCCACGATGGGCGCCGACCACCCGAACACGTGGTGCCAGGACTTCGACGGCGGCCGTTCGTGGTACACCGGGCTCGGCCACCTCAAGGAGAACTACAGCGAGCCCAACTTCCTGAAGCTGCTCCTCGGCGGCATCCAGACCGCCGCCGGCGCCGTCAAGGCCGACTGCTCGGCCTCGCAGAGCAGCAGCTTCGAGAAGGTCACGCTCGACGACAACACGTCGAACCCGATGATGGTGGACGTCGCCAAGGACGGCCGGGTCTTCTACATCGACCGGCTCGGCGAGGTCAAGATCATCAAGCCGACCGGCGGCACGGTGACGGCGGCGAAGCTGAACGTCTTCACCGCCAACGAGAGCGGCCTGCTCGGGCTGACGCTCGACCCCGGCTTCGACTCCAACCACTGGGTTTATCTCTACTACTCGCCCACCGGGACGAACGTCGACCGGCTGAGCAGGTTCACCGTCACCGGTGACACCCTGGACATGACGAGCGAGAAGAAGATCCTCGACGTCCCGGTGCAGCGGGCCGAGTGCTGCCACCACGGCGGCGGCATGGTGATGGACCCCAAGACCGGCAATCTGTGGCTGGGCACGGGCGACAACACCAACCCGTTCGCCTCCGACGGCTACACGCCGATCGACGAGCAGTCGGGCCGCTCCAGCTGGGACGCCCAGCGAACCGCGGGCAACACCAACAGCCTCAGCGGCAAGCTGCTGCGGATCCACCCCGAGGCCGACGGCACCTACACCATCCCGTCCGGCAACCTGTTCGCGCCGGGCACGGCGAAGACCAAGCCGGAGATCTACGGCATGGGCCTGCGCAACCCGTTCCGCATCGGTCTCGACCCCAAGACGGGCAACATCATGCTCGGCGAGTACGGTCCCGACGCCAACTCGGCGAGCGCCACCCGTGGCCCCCAGAACACGGTCGAGTGGAACCTCGTCTCGAAGCCGGGCAACTTAGGCTGGCCGTACTGCGTCGGCAACAACACCCCGTACGTCGACTACAACTTCGCCACCAGGCAGTCGGGGTCGCCGTTCAACTGTGCCGCGCCGGTCAACGACTCGCCGAACAACGACGGCCTGACCAGCCTGCCGCCGGTGATCCCAGCGACCATCTGGTACCACTACGCGGCCGACCCGCAGAACTTCCCGGAGCTGAGCGGTGGCGCGCCGATGGGCGGCCCGGTCTACCGCTCCGACCCGAACCTGCAGTCGGACGTGAAGTGGCCGGCGTACTGGGACGGCAAGGCCGTCTTCGGTGAGTGGAACAACGACAAGGTGTGGTCGTTCCAGCTCGACGAGACCGGCACCAAGCTCGTCGAGATGAACCCGATCCTCGGCTCCCTGTCGTTCAAGAAGCCGATGGACATGAAGTTCGGCCCCGACGGCGCGCTGTACATGATCGAGTGGGGCTCCGGCTTCGGCGGCGACAACGCCGACTCCGGCATCTACCGCATTGAGTACGCCAAGGGCACCCGCCCGCCGATCGCCCGTGCCACGGCGGACAAGACCGACGGGCCCCTGCCGCTGGCGGTCAAGTTCTCCAGCGAGGGCAGCCGGGACCCGGACGGCAAGACGCTCACCTACGCCTGGGACCTCGACGGTGACGGTGACACCGACTCCACCGACCCCAACCCCGCCTTCACCTACGAGGAGGGGGGCGATTACAGCGTGGTCCTGACCGTCAAGACCCCCGACGGCAAGACCGCCACCGCCAGCGTGTCGATCAGCGCGGGCAACACGCGTCCCACCGTCAAGGTGGACGTTCCGCCGAACGGCGCCCTCTTCGAGTTCGGCGACCAGGTGAAGTTCAAGGTCACCGTCACCGACGCCGAGGACGGCACGATCGACTGCGAGAAGGTCAAGATCCAGGCGATCCTCGGCCACGACAGCCACCCCCACCCGCTCGACCAGCTCATGGGCTGTGAGGGCACCCTGCAGACCAAGCAGGCGGGCCACGGCGAGTACGACAACCTCTTCTACGCCATCGAGGCCAGCTACACCGATGGGGGCGCCAATGGCGCCGGACCGCTGACCGGGCGGGGCCAGATCATCCTGCAGCCCAAGCGCAAGCAGGCCGAGCACTTCGCGGGGACCGGCCGGGTGGCCGACGGCAAGGGCACCGACGCCGCAGGCGTCCAGGCGGAGACCACGACCGACACCCAGGGCGGCAACCAGCACATCGCGTTCGTCCAGGACGGCGACTGGTGGTCGTTCGACCCGGTGAACCTGTCGAACGTCACCGCGATCCGGCTCCGGGCCTCCTCGGGCGGAGCCGGCGGAACCGTGCAGGTCCGGGCGGGCAACCCCGAGACCGGCGCTCTGGTCGGCTCGGTCGACGTGACGCCCACCGGCGGCTGGCAGACGTTCACCGACGCCACACTCGACCTGGCCAGCCCACCGACCGAGAGCGGACCGCTGTACTTCGTCGTGCGCAAGCCGGCGAGCGCGGCCGACAACGCCTACCTGGCCAACTTCAACTGGGTCGACTTCGTCGGCAAGGGCGCCACGGACAACCAGCATCCCGCCGTGACCGCGACGGCGACCCCGGCGACGGGCGTCGCCCCGCTGAAGGTCGACTTCAAGGCGACGGCCACCGACCCCGAAGGCGACGCGATCACCTACAAGTGGAACTTCGGGGTGACCGGCGCGCCGGAGCTCACCACGGCCGAGGCGAGCTACACCTACACCGCACCGGGCAGCTACACGGCCGTGGTGACCGCGACCGACGCCAAGGGCGCGTCGGCCACCGCACAGGTCCCGGTCAAGGTGGACGCGGCGGCCACGGTGTGCTTCACCGGCCGTTCCGACAACTTCCTGGGCAGCCAGCTCGACCGTGACCGCTGGTCGGTCATCCGGGAGAACCAGGATCTCAAGGTCGCGGACGGCAAGCTCGTGATCCCGACCTCGACCACCGACATCTACAGCACGGGCGGCAACACGCCGAACATCGTCGTGCAACCGGCACCATCGGGTGCGTGGACCGCCACCGCCAAGCTCACACTGGACGCGCGTGACGCGTACCAGCAGGCGGGCCTGATCATCTACGGGGACGACGACAACTACGCCAAGATGGTGCTCCAGGCGCGGTCGACTTCGGGTTCCAACCACGCCAGCCGTATCTTCCAGTTCATCCGGGAGGAGAACGGCAGCCCGAACGAGGTGTCGCAGAGCAACACGGCCAACCTCGGGGACTCCTACCCCGACACCGTGTACGTGCGCTTCGTCAGCGACGGCACCAACATCACCGCCCACTACTCCTCGGACGGCACCACGTTCACCGCGATGCCGCAGACCAAGCCGCTCGCCGGAATCGCCGACCCCAAGATCGGCCTGCTCTCGCTGGCCGGGGCCAACCACCCGGTGGTGGACGCGTCCTTCGACTGGTTCCACATCACGCCGGACGACAAGGCGACGGCGCCGGACCCGGACGACGAGTTCGACGGCACCGCGCTCGATGCCTGCCGCTGGAACGCGGTCGTGCGCCCCGACGCCACGGCGGCGCGCGTCGGCAACGGCAAGCTGGAGCTCGACACCACGACCGGTGACATCTACGGGACCGGCAACAGCGGCCCGAAGAACTTCATCCTGCAGACGGCGCCGAGCGGCGACTGGACGCTGGAGACCAAGGTGGACGCCTCGGCGCTCAACGAGCAGTACCAGCAGGGCGGCCTGATGGTGTACACCGGTGACGACGACTACGTGAAGCTCGACTTCCTCACCACCAACTCGGCAGGCTCGACGGTGGCGCGAAGCATCGAACTGCGCAGCGAGGTCGGCGGAACCGTGCAGAACCCGCAGCCGCAGGTGAACAACCTCACCAGCGGCGTGTGGTGGCTGCGGCTGAAGAAGGCGGGCACCACCTACACCGGCTCCTACTCCTCCGACGGCCAGACCTGGACGGATCTCTCCGCGACGGTGGAGAACACCGCGGTGGCCACCGGCGCCAAGGTCGGCGTGTACGCCATCGGCACCAACCAGTCGGCGTCGAAGACGGTCACGTTCGACTACTTCCACCTGACCAAGGCAGGCTCGGACGAGGACAAGACCGCGCCCGTGACGACGGCGACGACCGATCCGGAGCAGCCGGCGGGTGGCACGTTCACCGGTCCGGTGTCGGTCACGCTGAAGGCCACCGACGAGGACGGCGGCAGCGGGGTCGACAAGACCGAGTACCAGCTCGACGGCGGTGACTGGACCGCCTACACCGAACCGGTCACCGTGACCGGCGACGGGCAGCACGAGCTGAAGTACCGCTCGGCCGACAAGGCGGGCAACCTCGAAGAGGCCAAGACGCTGACGCTGACGATCTCGGCGTCCGCGCCGCAGGTCAAGCTGACGGTCTCCGCCTCGTCCCGCTGCATCGGCACCTCGGCGTACGTGGCGGTCACCGCCGTCAACGGCTCGGACGTGCCGGCGACGGTGACGCTGACCACCCCGTTCGGTTCGAAGACCGTGGCCGACGTAGCCCCGGGCAAGCAGGCGTACCAGTCCTTCAACAGCCGGGCCGGGCAGATCGACGCGGGCACGGTGACCGTGAAGGGGACCGCGACGATCGGTGGCGAGCAGGTCACCTCGTCGTACGACGCCGCCTACCCGGCGCTCAGCTGCCGCTGACCGCCGAAGCAGAACCGGGGCCGGCCGGCCGAGCAGCCGACCGGCCCCACCCCCTCGATGGAGCGAACACATGAAAATGAACAGGACTACGCAGATACTCGCCGCGGCGATGCTCGGTGTCGCGCTCGCCGCCGCCGGCGTCGGCGTGGCCGGTCCCGCGGTGGCGGACGACGACCCCGACAACGGCATCGACGTGTCGGTGACGATCCAACCCAACACCACCGGTCAGGTGTCCATGACCGTCGCCGACAACGGCGGAGTGGCCCTGCAGGAGGACGGCTCCAACGCCGCCGCCCGCCAGTTCGTCGGCACCCTGCCGACGGTCACGGTGACCGACACCCGCCGTCCCGAGGAGATCCCCGCCGGTGACTTCTGGGCGGTCGTCGGCCAGGCCAGCGAGTTCACCGCGACGAGCGGTTCGGCGCCGCCCATCGGCCCGCAGTACCTGGGCTGGCGGCCGCGCCTGCTGAGCGACTCCTCCTCCGGGGCGGTGGAGGCCGGTGAGCCCGTCTCCAGCGTCATCTCAGACGGCTCGGGAGCGCCCACCGTCGGTCTGCAGGGGCAGGAGCTGCTGGTGTCGACGGCGAACTCCGCCGACGAGATCGGCACCTGGCAGGTCAACGCCGACCTCGCGCTGCGCACTCCCGCCGACGTCGCCGCCGGCGAGTACCACTCGACTCTGACGCTTTCCCTCTTCAACCAGTCCTGAACCCGAGGCAGGACGCCATCGCCCGCTGTGGGCGTCCGGGACCTGCGCCGGCCTGGCGCAGGTCCCGGACGGCCACGATGAGACTGGAGACACCTCTGTTGACCACAAGCCGTTCGCGAGGCGCCCTCGCCCACCTCGCCGTCTTACCCGCTGTCGGTGTTGCCCTGCTGGTCGCCGTCCTGGTCACCACGGTCGCGTTCGCGACCCCGTCCGACGCCGACACCACCTGGTCGGTCGTTCCGGCCAACGCCGACGGTCCTGACGGCCGCAGCGTCATCGACCTCGAACTCGCCGGCGGACAGCAGGTGGTCGAGCATGTGGCGGTCATCAACCGCTCCACTCAGCCGGTCGACTTCGCGATCGACGCCAACGACGGCTACCTGACCTCCAAGGGCTACTTCGACATGCGGCCCTCGGACGCGAAACCGACCGACGGCGGCTCCTGGATAGCGGTTCCCGAGAAGGTGACCATCGCCGCCGGGGCCACCTCCGTCGTGCCGGTGACGGTGTCGATCCCTCAGAACGCGACGCCGGGCGATCACCCCGCAGGTGTGACCGCGTCCCTGGAGACCGTCTCCGGTCAGGTACGGGTCCAGAACCGGGTGGGCGTCCGCCTGAACATCCGCGTCACCGGCGACTATGTGGCCAAGGTGGCAGTAACCGACGTGCAGGCCGAGTACACGGGATCGTGGAATCCCTTCGCCGCCGGATCCGTCGAGGTGACCTACACCGTGGCCAACGTCGGCAACGTCCGGCTGGTCACGGACAACCGGGTCCTGACGTCCACGTTCGTGGGCGAGAACAACTGGAGTGACCCGTCCGCGGCCAAGGCCAGGGAGCTCATGCCGGGCGGCAGCCGCACATTCGTCGCACGGGTGCCCGGCGCCTGGCCGCTGGGTCCCATCGGCACGACGGTCACGGCGATCCCCTCGCCCGCGGGCAAGCCGATCCCTGGCGCCGACGCCCAGCGGATGGCGATCGACACCACGGTCTGGGCCCTGCCGTGGCCGCAGTTCGCCCTCCTCGTCCTCCTCATCCTCGGCTCCTTCGCCATCCGGCTGGTCGCCGCATGGCGCCGCAAGCGCATCGAGCAGCTGATCATGCGCCACAGCAAAGGCACTCCTCAGAAGGCGTGAGCGCCATCGACATCCGCCCCTCAGGAGGTGGTGACCATCAACCGACCCAGGCAACCGGCCCCCGCGCAGGGTGCGACGTGGGCCCGCGTGCTCGCCCTCGCGGTCGCGTTCGCGCTCGGCGCGATCGTCGCCGGCGGTGTGGTGTTCGCGCTGACCCGGCCGGACTCGATCGAGCAGACGGCCGACCGTCTCCGTGCCGAGTCCGCCCTCCGCGACAAAACGCAGATCAAGACCCTGACGGAGCTGGCCCGCAGCACGCGGGCCCGGCTCCTCCCCGTGCTCGACGGGCTGAGCCGGGCCATGCCGTCCGACGGCACCGCAGGGCCCGTCGCGGTGACCGCCGCCGACGTCGAGACCTGGCAGCAGGCGGCCGCCGCGGCCGTCCAAGGCTTCGCCGACCCGCCGTCCGGCGAGACCGCCACCAACGTGGCGCGGTCGAGTCTCGCCTCCGCCGTACGGCAGCTCGCCACGACCGTCGACACCTACGCGGCCGCGCGGGGTTTGACGGGACCGGCCCGCGCCGCCGCCATGGACCTGGCCGTACGGCAACGCGCCGACGCGCTCTTCACCTGGTCGGTCGGAGCCACCGCTCTCGACGCCCTGAACATCGACGCGGGCTACGGCCACCAGCACGTGTTCCTACCGACATCACCCGGCGAAGGGGCGCTCACCCCCGACACCGAACCCGAGGGGAGTCACCACTCGTGAACAAGGCACCGGCATACGTCCTCACCGTCCTGCTGGCCGGGCTCATGCTGGGCTTCGGCGCACCGGCGGCCTCCGCCCACGGCGGGCCGATCAAGCTGGAGGTGACGGGAGACGGCGCCGACAACGTCAACGTGCTGGTCACGTACAAGAAGGACGGCCATCCCGTAACGGAGATCGTCGAGGCCACGCTGAAGGCGACCTCGGCAGACGGCCGTTCCTTCGGGCCGGTGCCGCTCAGGTCGGCGCCCGAGGGCCAGAACCTCTACCACTCCGCCGAGCCGCTGCCGAGCGGCGAGTGGCGGGTCACCGTGACCGCGACCGAGCCCTCCAAGGCGAAAGCAACGGTGAAGGTGAAGGCGGGCGTTATCGCCGCCTCACCCGTGGCGGCAACCGCCCCCGCAACGGGCCAGGCGACGGCGCCCGCGCGGAACAAGGCCGCCGCGCCGGCGACCGTGACGGACGACCAAGGTGCGATGGGGACTCCCCTCAAGATCGTCATCATCGTCCTCGTGGCGCTCGTCGCCCTCGCGGCCTGGATCGCCCTCGCCTGGCGGCACCGCATGGGCGCCCGGCAATGAATGACAAGTTCCGCGCCAGGGGCCGGAACGAGTTTGCTCAGCCCACCTCTCCTGCCCCGGCAAGGTCGAGCACCCGAGGGCCGGGCTCGAGCGCGGAGCGCACCGCAGCGTGCGCGTAGTCCGGACGGTGCTCGGCGCACACAGCAGTCCGCGGGTGAGGCTTCCGGCGGGTCTGCCATTTCTGCCCCATGCGAATTAAGATCCACTGTGAGAGAAGAGGAGTGAGTCATGGCCCGAGTGCTTGTTCTGACCGGTGATGCGGCGGAAGAGCTGGACTCCATGTACCCCGTCTTCCGGCTCCGGGAAGGGGGTCATGAGGCGATCGTGGCCGCCCCCACCACGCGTGCGGTAAAGCTGGTGGTCCACGACTTCGAGCCCGGCTGGGACGCCTACACCGAGAGGCCCGGCCATCAACTGCCGGTGGATCTCGCATTCGCCGACGTGCGCCCTGACGACTACCAGGCGCTGGTGATCCCGGGCGGCCGCGCGCCGGAGTACATCCGCACCGATCCCGACGTCGCCCGTATCGTGCACTACTTCTTCGAGCGCGGCCTGCCGGTGGGCACGATTTGCCACGGCCCGCAGGTGCCGGCGGCGCTTGGCTTGCTGCGCGGCCGTACCACGGCGGCGTTCCCGCCGTTGAGGACCGACATGGAGATGGCCGGTGCGACCTTCGTGGACGCCCCCGACGTGGTGGACGGCACGATGGTCTCCTGTCGTGGCTGGCCTGACCTGCCTGAATGGTCGCGTGCCTTCATGCGCGTGCTGGAAGGCGCGAACGTGTCGTTGTAGGTGGTTGGTCGTGCAGGAGAGGCAAACGCGTGCGGCATGATGATCGGCCGTGCTCCTTCGCCTGGCCTATCTCACCGTCACGAACACCTTCGCAGCACTGCGACTGCTGCCCTGGGGAATCGAGACAAGGACATCGAAATTCTCGCCCTGCGCCACCAGATCACCGTCCTCGAACGCCGGCTCGGCTCTGACATCAGGGTGAGATTTGCCCCGGAAGACCGGGCCTTTCTCGCCGTGTCCGGTCGCAACTCGCTTGTAGCGTTGGCCCGCGGTTTCGCACGTCGTCAAGAGGCTCTGCGATAAACCGCTCGTGCCGATGCATGGACACAAATCGTTGCTCGCGTGTTCGCGATACAGCACGGCACGCGTCGGCACAGACCGACACGACGACGGCTCATGATCCGTGGGTCGTGGGTTCGAGTCCCACCCGCCCTACCACGCCGACCTGCGACTTTACGCGGCTCTGTAGTCGCGTCATCTGATCATGAGTCATGGTGAGCCACATGTGAGTCACGCTCTCACCCGCGCCTTGCCGATCTTCCCGTTGGTTCCCTGTACCGCCTTCGGCACCAGCGGCGCCGTCGCGCGGGCGCTGTCGTGATACAGCTGCGGCAACACCGAAACGTACCACCGCCCCGCTGCCCAGGGTGAAGAACCGGGCCGGTCGGTGACCACCGCTCCCCCAGCAGCCGCCGCTGCGCCCGCTCCTGCCGGTGCAACAACCGCACGCTCTCCGGATCCAGCGCCACCGTCCGCCGGCTGGCCGCACTCTTCGGCTCACACAGGACCAACCCATCCTCGGTGTGCACCAGCTGATGCGCGGCCAGGTGCTCCACCGTCCACACCGCCACCGGCGGGCGTTCCCCGTCGCGCCGCCAGGCCGCCTCGCGCCGAGTCGTCCACACCACCGGATGCGTCCCCCTCGGCGCACCGCACCCCTTGAGCGGGATTGATGGCGATCAGATCCTCACGCACCGCATGGTTCAGCAAGATGATCCTCATCGACCCCACGAGCGGGCTGTCGGCGAAGGGGTGTTCACGAGTGCGTGTGAGCTGGGGGCGACGCGAAGCCTGGAAGATCGCTTCCCGGAATACGGGAGATCGTTTTCCGGGGCCGCCAGTCCCCCAGCTCAGCATTGACCACTGCGAGATAGGCTGCCTTTCTACTGACGAGACGAGCAGATGAAGCGGCTGCGGGTGTGGTTACGTCCGCATACCCGAGGTGATGATGAGCCTGGCCAGTCTGGGGCTGACAGCCGATCAGGAACGCGTCTATCGCTACCTGTTGCGCAATCCGCATGCTGACCTAGAGGCGACCGGCGTGGATCTGGTCATGCCCGACGTGCGCGGAGTGGTCGCCGAGCTGCGTGCGCTGTGCTTGGTGGACGGGACGCTGGCCGCCGTCACACCGGCCGCCGCGGTGGATGTGCTGGTACGGCGGCGTCTGGAGCAGACCCAGCGTCAGCTCACCGACCTCACCCTCGCCTGGGACGTGCTCACCGAGCTGGCCGAGGAGCACCGCAGCGGTCGCCCCGTGCAGCTGGTCGAGCACCTGCCGAGCGGGTCTGCTGTCACCCGGCGCATGCGTGACCAGTTGGCCGACCACCCTGGCGAGTTCATGCACGTGAAGGTGCGGGCGTTGAACGTCGCGAGAGACCATGAGGACAAGCCGCTCGAGCGGCTGCTGGCTCGTGGACTTCGCAGCCGCACGCTGTTCCCGGCGCATGTCCTGGAAGACCCGGAGCAGGAACCCTATGCGCGGCACTGGCATGCCCGTGGCGACCTGCACCGGGTCACCACCGAGCCGGTCAGGCACCTGGCCATCGTCAACCGGTCGGCCGCGTTCGTCCAAGCCGATCCCGCCAACCCCAAAGCGGGCGCCCTGCAGATCCGCCAACCCGGCGTGGTGGCGATGCTGGCGGAGGTGTTCGAGGGCATGTGGGGGCGTGCACGCGAGCTGGACGACCTGCCGCTGTCGCCCATGGAGCAGCGGGTCCTGCACGCGCTGACCTGCCACGACACCGACGAGGCGGCGGCGCGCTCGGTCAACGTCTCGGTCCGCAAGTTCCGCGCCCACGTCGCCGACCTGATGGCCCGCCTCGGCGCCGGCACCCGCTTCCAGGCCGCCCTGCTCGCCAAGGAACGCGGCTGGCTGTAACGCCTCGCGCCTGAGGCGTGCAGGATCCTGCAGCCTCATGTGCAGCCGCTTACCCTGCTGTGCTCACCACGGGGCCGACATCCTGGGTGTCACATCGATCGATCGGCGTCAGCGGCCTCCGCATGCCGCTGGCCCAGCACGCCGACCAGGAGAAATCCACTCGCCAGTGGCTGGGCGGCCACACGCCGTCTCCCGCCACCGGCCGATGGCCGACATGACGCCGATGGTCAAACCCTGAGGAGAGCATTTCCATGAAGAGTTATCCCATCCCCATCGTCGCCTTCGCCGTTGCTGTGACATGCGCCCTCACCGGTGGGTCAGCGACGGCCGCGGGCGTCGCTGAACCAACCAAGGAGGTCTCCGCGGCCGGCAAGAATCCCAAGATCGAGGCCATCAACCGGTTCTTCGCCGCCTACGCCGCCCAGGACATGGAGGGCATCAGGTCGGTGCTGACCGAGAACGTCGAATGGAGCATCCCCGGCCACCACCCCCTGTCGGGCACCAAGCGTGGTGTGGAGGAGGTGGTGGCCTTCTTCACCGAACTGGGCAAGTCCGGTTTCCAGGCGGACCCGATGTTCCTGCAGGCCGACGACGAGTACGTCGTCGACGTCCACCGGGGCTGGACCACCAAGGGTCGCGGCAAGGTGGACACCACATGGGCCCTGGTGTGGCACTTCAACACCAGGGGCAAGATCGACCGGGTCGTCAACCTCACCGCCGACCAGCATCAGATGGACGCCTTCATGTGGGCCAACTATCGGCTGGCCCCGCTCCCGGAGCGGCTCTCAGGGGCGCGGCCGTCCAGTGAGTGAGGACTCTTCCGTGACCGGCATCAGGCCACCACGCAAGCAGAATCCAACGGTGTCGCGGACAACGGGCATCGTCGAACCGGTCTGTCGAAATCCGCTCCGCTGATCCGACTCCTCTAAGAGAGGATTCATGGAGGAGGATCATGACGCTGGGAGGTGGCCGATGAAGTACTTGGTGCTGATTTAAACGCTTTCCCGACGCCCGCTACTGCGCGGTGGAGGCCAGACCGATCATGGACCCGTCCGGGTTTGAAATGTGTGCATCACCGACGCCGCCGAGGGCCTGCTGCGTCGCCTCGCGCCGCAGGTCCTCGGCACGCTCGTCCGCCGGTACGGCGACTTCGACGCCTGCGAGGACACGGTCCAGGAGGCGTTGCTGGCCGCCGCTGTCCAATGGCCCGGCCAAGCCATCCCGGACCACCCGGCCACCTGGCTGATCACTGCCGCCACCCGCCGCCTCTGCGCCTGCCGAAAACGCCATCCACGCAGTTCAAGCGGCATGCGAGTATTCGTGGAGGACTCCACCGAGTCGGTCTCGTCGGCATACGTTCGACACGACTGCACCCACCGCTCCATAACCGCGTTCATCCGCGGCATCCGAACACCGGTGAGCACGGCCTGGATGCCGACGTCGGTGAGAATCTCCTCCATGAGCGCCGGGAACTTCCCGACCCGGTCGCCGATCAGATAGCGCGCCCGGCAGCCCGCGTTCTCCAGGTCCATCACGAGATTCTTGAACGCGTGGATGACTCAGGTGGCGGCCGGGTGGGCGGTGGTGCCGAGCACGCGAACGCGCCTGGTGGCGTGCTCGATGACCGCCAGAACGCACTGGCGCTGCCCGTTCAGGGGATGGATCGAAAAAGCCGCTTTGAACGCCTGCGCCATCACCTTCGAGGGCCGCCTGACCCCAACCACCCGCTCATCAAACAAGATCGAGATACACCACTGACTGGACACACCCGTCGACGGCGGCGGCGGTCGAGGCGGGGGCGAGTTCATGGGAGTGGTTGATGGGGTCGCCCGTTTATGTGCCACTTTGGCGTGGGCGCTACTGTGCCGTCATGCTGAAGGGACGCCGCCTTGAGCGCGGCCGCTTGGAGGTGCTGCTTGCGGAGGCCCGCCAAGGGCGGAGCGGGGCGTTGGTCGTCCGGGGTGAGGCGGGGGTCGGCAAGTCGGCCCTGCTCGATGATCTGGCGTCGGTCGCGGACGGGATGGGGGTGTTACGGGGGGCCGGCATCGAGACCGAGGCCGAGTTGCCGTTCAGTGGGCTGTACCTGCTCTTGCATCCGTTCGTGGACCGGCTGGACGTTCTGCCGGGCCAGCAGGCGGCCGCCATGCGGTCGGTGTTCGGTCTGGCTGAGGTTCCGGTGCGCGACCCGTTCCTCGTTGGCGCCGCGACGCTGACGCTGCTGTCGGATCTTGCCGCGCGGCAGCCGCTGGTGTGCCTGATCGACGATGCTCAATGGCTGGATCGGGCGTCCTCGGACGCGTTGTTGTTCGCAGCGCGCAGGCTTCATGAGGATCCGATCGTGATGGTATTCGCGGTACGGGACACCGCAAAACCGTTCCTCACGCCGGGGATCGAGGTCATGCGGCTGGACGGGCTGGACCGTGACTCCGCCGTGGAACTGCTGGCGGAATGCGCGCCCGAGCTGACTGTTCCGGTGCGCGACAGGCTTTTGGACGAGGCGGGCGGCAACCCGCTGGCCCTGATAGAGCTCTCCCGCCTGTCGAGGGACGGCCTGGTTACGCCGGTCGGTCCGCTGAGGATCGCCGGACGCGTGCAGGACGCCTTCCGGGCCCAGCTGGAGGAGTTGCCCGCGGCCACCCGCCTGCTCCTTCTGCTGGCAGCGGCCGACGGCACCTGCGAACTCGATGTGGTCCTGCGGGCAGGCGTCGCCCTCGGTGTGTCACTCGTCGATCTCGGTCCGGCTGAGGAGGCCCGTCTCGTCGTCACGTCAGCCGACGAGATCAAGTTCCGTCATCCGCTGATCCGCTCGGCCGTGTATCAGAGCGCCCCTCATCATCAGCGCATCGCCGTACACGAAGCCCTGGCTGGTGCGCTGTCGCTCGTGGCGGACTCCGACCGCCGCACGTGGCATCGGGCCGCCGCGGCCACCGGCCCCGACGATGAAGTCGCCAGCGAGCTGGAACACACTGCCGAGCGAGCCCGATATCGCGGTGGGGCGGTGGCGGTCGCTTTGGCGTACGAGCGGGCCGCGCGGCTCAGCACCGATCAGGAGGGCAAGGCACAGCGCATGGTCCGCGCGGCCCGCTCGGCCTACGACGCCGGCCGCCCGGAATGGGCGACCCGGCTGGCGACCGAGGCCGCTGCGCTGACCGGCAGGGCCGCTGTTGTCGCCGAGGCCACCTACGTGCGTGCGCAGGTGGCCTACGAAAGCACCTCACCGGCCGCCGACGCAGCCCTGGCCTTGGAGGCCGCCATGCTGATCACCGGCAGCCATCCGGAGCGGGCGGTGTCCATGCTGACCGAGGCCGTGTGGGCGGCCCGTGACGCATGCGCCCACGATCTCGTCAAAGAAGCCGTCGCCCAGTTGGAGACCGTCCGGCTGCCCTCGGGCGCGGCGCTGACGCCCGTGGTGGCGGCCCTGATCGGGTACGGCAGGCACGCCGACGGCGATTTCGGCGCGGCGGTCGTGCCCATGCGCGCGCTGGTCAAGGCCGTCCGGACCGGAACCGTCCAGGACTTCGTCGAGCGGGTGATCGCCGGATTCATGGGGCTGCTGACCGCCGACGACGTGGCGGCGACGGACGTGCTGGAGTCGCTGGCGGCCGACGTCAGAGCGGACGGATCGCTCGGCTGGCTTCCGTACGTACTGGAGCCGCTGGCCATCGGCCGGCTGCTGCGGGGCGACTTCCGCGGCGCTCAGGCCGACCTCGCTCAAGGCATCTCGCTGGCGTCCGACATCGGCATGGACATGCAGGTGACCGTACTGAAGGCCATCGCGGTCTGGCTGGCCGCCGTCATCGGCGACGCCGCCGAGTGCCGTGCGTTGGCCGGCGAGGTGCGTGAGCACGCTGCCCTGCACCCCACCAACGCGGCCCTCGCCTCGTGGGGCGTGGGACTGCTCGATCTCGCCGAGGGACGTTTCGAGCAGGCGCTCGACGGGTTCGAGCAAGCATGCGGGGGCCCTGCCCGGCACGATCTGCTCATCAGGGCCGTACCGGATCACGTCGAAGCCGCCATCCGCGCCGGACGCGCCGACCTGGCCCGACGACACCTGCCGGCCTTGGCGGCGTGGGCCGGGCACAATGACGTCGGCAAGGCTCTGGAGTTGCGCTGCCGGGCCCTACTCGCCGACGGTGACCAGGCCGAACGTCACTACCGCGCCGCGCTGCGGCTCATCCCCGACCGGCCGTACGAACTCGCGCGGACCACGCTCGCCTACGGCGGATGGCTGCGCCGCCAGCGCCGCCGCTCGGAGGCCCGCGCCGCTCTGGCGCAAGCAGAGGACACCTTCGCCAGACTCGGCGCGGCACGCTGGGCCGAGCGTGCCCGCACCGAACTGACGGTCCTCGGTGACAGGCCCGTGGCCCATGCCCAGGCCGACGACCCGCTCCAGCGGCTGACCCCACAGGAACTCCAGGTCGTGCGACTGGCCGCGGCCGGGTATAGCAACAGGGAGATCGCGGCGCGCCTGTACCTCAGCCCGCGCACCGTGGGACATCACCTCTACCGGGCTTATCCGAAGATCGGCGTGACCCGCAGGATGGAGCTCGCCAAGCTCGAGCTGTGAGCCGTATCAGTCGAGCTACTTACTCGTCACCATGGCCGGCACCCGCCGCGGACCGGCCTGCGGTACGCCGTTCCCGTCGCCGCCCGCCCTGATCAGCGGATCTGTCAGAGCAGTCGTGGGACCGATGCCCGCCCTGCCGTGCCGTCCCTAGATTCGAGCCATCGAACCGACGAACGGAGACGGACATGCTTCTGGAGAACAAGACCGCGGTGATCTACGGGGGCGGCGGCGCCATCGGCGGCGCGATGGCGCGGGGCTTCGCCGCCGAGGGAGCGCGAGTCTTCCTCGCCGGCCGCACTCCCGGCAAGCTCGACACCGTCGCCGCGGACATCCGCCGCCAGGGCGGCCTGGCCGAGACGGCGATCGTGGACGCTCTGGACGAGAGCGCCGTCAACGGCTGGGTCGACTCCATCGCGGCACAGACCGGCAGCATCGATGTCTCGGTCAACGTCATCTCCCAGGACGCGCTGTTCGTGCCGCTGCTCGACATGCCCGTCGCCGACTTCGGCCGCGCGATGGACAAGGTGGCGCGCTCGTTTCTGCTGACCGCCCAGGCCGCCGCACGGCACATGGTCAAGCAGGGCTCGGGAGTCATCTTGCACTTCGGCGGCTCAGACCCGGGCAACTCGTCGCCCGGCCTGGGAACAGTACAGGTTGGCTGCGACCTGATCGAGGCCATGCGCCGCCAGTGGGCCTGCGAGCTCGGCCCGCACTCCGTACGCGTGGTCTCGATGCGTACCGGTGGGATCCCCGAGTCCCTGCCCGACCTTCCCGAGATGGCGCCCTACAAGCAGAAGATGGTGGATGCGACGCTTCTCAAGCGAGCCGCGACCCTGGACGATGTCGGCCGAGTCGCCGCGTTCCTGGCGTCGGAACACGCCAGGAGCATCACCTCCACGCAGGTGAACATCTCCTGCGGAGCCCTCGTCGACTGACACAACAGGTGCCGGGGAGGCAAAGACCTTTACCCGCGGGCCGATGCCGCGGGCTGGGGCGAGCGTGAACGCGATGCCTCCCCAAGAGGGACCTGCGCAAGGCAACCTGCGGAAGCGACATTTGGAGAACGGCATGAACGACGACGTCACCCAGTACATCAACAACACCGCGCCGTGGCAGATCGGCGTCTGCGAGAAGCTGCGCGCGATGGTCCACGAGACCGTTCCCACGATCGAAGAACGGCTGCAATACGGCAAACCGCACTTTCTCAAGAACGGCAACTTCGCGGCCGTCATAGCGGTCTCCCGGGACAAGGTGTCATTCATGGTGTTCAACGCCACGGACATCCCTGTGGTCAAGGGCTTCATCCGAGCACTGGGCAAAGGGGAACGCAAGGCCGTCGACATCGAAGAAGGGCAGGACGTCGACTACACGCGCCTGGCCGACATCTTGGAAAAGACCACGGTCGCTTTGTGAGCAGGCTGACTCGACCTCCATCTGATCCCGCTGCTCAGCTTGTCGTTTAAGTGCGTCGCCTGGCTGCCTTGGGTGGTGAGCGTGTGCCCCGGTTCCGTACCGATCTCTCGGTAACGGGCTCTCCACGGTGTCTGCCGTTAACCGTGGTGGGGCAGTGCCCACGCAACCTGCTCATCGAGCTGGGGCAACGAGCTGAGACTCTGCGATTCGTCATCCGCGACCGCGACGCGAAGTTCACCGTGACGTTCGACGAGGTGTTGCAGCCGAGGGTGTCTGCATGCTCAAGACGCCGCCTCGATCTCCGCGGGCGAACGCGGTCGCCGAACGCTGGTGCGGCACTACGACAACCATCGCCCGCACCGATCACGAGATCGACGACCACCCCTGAAGGCCGCTCATCGGGCGCCTATGCCCGCGCTTCAACTGACGGTCGGGGATCGAAGACCGGCACTAATCCTTCAGGCCCGCGCTGAGGTCGGCGTTCATCACGTACTTCTGGAAGATCAGGTAGATCACGACAAGGGGGATCATTGACAGGACAGACGCCCCGAGCAGGACCGACCAGTTGACGTTCTCCGCGCCCACGATGCTCGCGACGCCGATCTGCAGGGTGAACTCCTTCGGGTCGTTGAGGATCACGAGGGGCCAGATGTAGTCGTTCCACCGCCACTGGAACGACATGATGGCGAGGGTCATGATGATCGGCCGGGAGAGCGGGAGCATGATCCGGATGAACGTCGACAGTTCCCCGCTGCCGTCGATGCGGGCCGCGTCCAGCAGGTCGCGCGGCACGCTCAGGAAGAACTGGCGGAACAGGAAGGTGCCCGTCGCCGTGATCACCGAGGGGGCCACGACGCCGGCGAGACTGTTGTACAGGCCCAGGTCGCGGACGATGAGGAACAGGGGGGAGAGAATGACCTCGCCCGGCAGCATCGTGGTGGCCAGGATGCAGATGGTGAACGCCCGCAGCCACCAGTTGGTGTACTTCGCCAGGGCGTAACCGCAGGTCGCGCTTGTCACGATGGTGATGAGGGTTGCGGACACGGCCACGATGAGGGTGTTGCCGAAGTAGCGGCTGAAGTCGAAGCTCGTCCAGGCCTGGGTGAAGCCGGAGATGGTCGGCTGCTTCGGGAAGATGGTCAGCGGATAGGAGAACAGCTCCCCCGCCGGTTTGAAGGAGCTGAGCAGGAACCACAGGACCGGAATGCCGTACAGGGCGACCATGAACCACAGGGCCGCCGTCGCCCAGACCTTCTTCGGCAGCAGGTTGTCCATCTCAGGAGTCCTTCCGGCGGTTGATGACCAACTGCGCGATAGCGATGATCATCAGGATCAGCATGAGCACGAAGGACGCGGCGCTCGCGTAACCGATCTGGGCACGGCGGAAGCCGGTCGTGAAGATGTACTGGATGAGCAGGTTGTTTTCGGAGCCCGGACCTCCGGCATTGACCGCTTGGATGAGCGCGTACTCCTTCATCGAGTGCAGGGTGGTGAGCAGGATCACGATGAAGGACGTGGGCGCGATCGAGGGAAGCGTGATGTGGCGGAACTTGGCCCACGAGCCCGCGCCGTCCAGGGACGCGGCTTCGTAGTACGCGGTCGGCACGTTCTTGATGGCCGCGACGAACATCAGCATGTTGACCGCGGTGCTCCCCCAGGTTGCGGCGATGACCACGATGATCAGGGACAGGTTCGCGTTGGACTGCCACGGCACCGCCTCGCCGCCGAGCGCGATGATGACGTAGTTGACGAGCCCGAAGTTCTCACCGAAGATCCATCGCCAGATGACACCGGCGATGATCGGGGAGATGAGCCAGGGCACGAAGAAGATCACCCGCGCGACCGGCTTGCCGCGGCTGTACGGGCTGACGAGCAGCACGGCCGCGCTCAGCGAGGCGACGTACGTCAGCGGAACGACGGCCGCCGTGAAGATCAAGGTACGGACCGTCGCCGCGTAGAACGCCTCGTCGTTCAGCAGCCGCTGGTAGTTGTCCAGGCCCACGAACGGCGCCGAGCCGACGCCCGTGTAGCTGGTGAAGGAGTATCCCAGGCCGATGACGGCCGGCCAGACGAAGAAGAGCAGGAACAGGGCGAGGTTGGACGAGATGAGCAGCAGGGGCGCCAGGGTGTAGCGGTCATGCCGCCGGGTCCGCCGGCGGGGCCACCGCCGCGATGCGGTCCGGGCCGGCGTCTCGTTGGCGCGCCCCGCCGATTGCGGCACACTCTCCGCCATTGCGCTCTCCTCCTTCTTCCGCGTTCTTCAGCGCTCGGCCCGCCGGCGCAGGGAAAGTGCCGGCGGGCCGTACGGTCAGCCGATCTGCTGGTTGAGCCCCGACACGATGTTGTCGACGGTCTTCTTGATGTCCTGCTGACCATTGATCAGCTTGGCCATCTCCTCCTTGGTCGGGTCCTCCTGGATGGACTTGCCGGCGAGCAGGAGCTTCGTCCCGCTCTGGTGTCCATAGGACGAGATCGGGTCCGCCAGCTCGATCTCCTTGAGGTAGAGCTGGAAGGCGTCGAGGGCGGCCTGGTTCTTGAACGGGTAGTTCAGCGTGAGACCGGACTCCACCGGCAGGTAGCCGTTGACCTGCGCGAGCTTCGTGTAGTTCGCGGGCTGGAAGATGTAGTCCACCCACTTCTTGGCGGGGTCGGCCTTGTCACCGTTGTTGAAGGCGACCACCTTGCCACCGAGGTTGATGTCGGTGGCGTGGATGGTTCCCACCGGCGTCGGCGCGCCGGCCCAGTCGAAGTCCGTGATGCTCTCCGCGAAGTCGGCCACCTGCCAGACGCCGGAGAAGTACGCGACGACCTGGCCGCTCTTGAACAGGGCGTTCGGGTCGGCGCCCGCGCCCCAGACCGACTTCGGCATGACCTTGTCGTCGTTCAGCGAGGCGAACTTCGTCAGCGCCTGCACGGTGGCGTCGTCGGGGGTGGCGTACTTGTTGTCCGCGCCGAGCTGGAAGCCCTTGCCGCCGTGGCCGTAGATGAAGGCCCTGATGCGCGCGGGGGACTGGTCGTAGACCAGGTCGTACTTGGCGTTCGTGGCGGTGCGGACCTTCGTGGCGGCGGCCAGGAACTCCTCCCAGGTCCAGGCCTTGTTCGGGTCGGCGGGAATGTCGACCTTGGCCTTCTCGAACAGGGTCTTGTTGACGAACAGCCCGGCCGCCGTCAGGTCGGAGGGAATGCAGAGGACCTTGCCGTCCTGGACGGTGAGCAGGTCTTTGTTGATCTTGTTGGCCGGGGCGTTCGCCGTCGCGGCGAGGTCCTGGAGCTGGTTGATCCAGATGGTGTCGAGCGAGGGCACGCTGGCCGAGTCGGGCAGGGAGTTGGCCTGCGCGGCCTGGCGCAGCTTGTCCTGGTAGCCGTCGTAGGGGACGTTGACGATCTCGACCTTGACGCCCTCCTTGGCTTCGAACTCCTTGGCCAGGTCGTGATAGCCCTGCGCCTGGGCCGCGCTCGCCGAGAGCCAGAAGGTGATGCTCTTGGCGCCGGAGTCTCCGCCCGAGTCCCCGCCCGAGTCCCCGCCGGAGCTCGAACCGCACGCGGTGAGGGCGATCGCCGCGGCGACGGTCACTGGCAGCCAACGCCAGCGCATGAGTCGTCTCCGGGCTGTCGCAGAAGTCGTCATGGCGTCTCCTTGAACGTTGTCTGCCTGTGGCGTGGGACGGTAACTGGAAAGCGTTTGCCGGGTCAATAGTCACTACATAAGATCTTTAAGATCTCCTGACTTACATACATCAGGACAAACTTCATTAGCTGCGGTTCTATCCCGAGTGGTGGGCAGCTGCGAGACGTAAACGCAACCTTCCCGGAACCCGTCCGGCGACGTACAGCCGCTCTCCCGACACGGCGTCGGTGCCCCCGAGGAACCGGTACTCCTCGCCGGGCTCGTAGCCGGGAACCGAATGGGAAGCGGCCATCGACATGGCCGGCACCGTGACCGTGATCGAGTCGTCGCCAACGCGGTAGACCGCGGGCTCGCCCGGGTCGAGCTGCCAGGCGTGCTCGTCCAGGGCCATGGCGCCCGTCATTCGCCCGCCGGGCCGGAAGGCCAGCTCCAGCGACCAGTCCACGGCCGGGCCCGCCAGGTCGACGGTCAGCTCGGCCCCGGTGTCCGTGATGGCCACGTGGACGGCGGTGGTCAGCGTGACCTCGTCCCGCCTGCGCAGGCCGAAGTCCATGGCCGAGCTGAACCGGCCATCGTCCACCAGCCCGTAGTGGCCGCGCGCGTCGCGGTTCTGATGCGTCATCGGCTGGTAGTAGGAGGCCGACACGGATTCCGTGAGCGTCGCGGTCGTGCCCCCCTGATCGCGCTCGACCAGCAACCGGTCGGCGCGGAAGGGCCCCAGACCGAAGAAGACACGCGAGAGACGTACGTCCCCCAGGACGGCCGCCCCGGCGAACAGGCGTAGAAACGTCGGGGAGTTCGCCAGCCCGGAACGGATGCGTCTGTGGCGCGGATAGTCGGAACCGCCGAAGACCACGGTCGTCGTCGCGGGCCGATGGTCGACGAGCAGTCCCGCGGCGCCGAAGACGCGTTGCCGCGATCTCCGCGGCGGTACGGGTTCCGGCAGCTCCCGCGCGATGCCGGGGTCGAGGATCAGCTCCGTGGCCGCGCGCGCCGGTGAGACGACCCCCTGGGACAGCGCGAGCCCGGCCGCCCAGGCGAGGTCGCCCCGGCCGCGCAGCAGCGCGATCCGGCGCAGCGAGAGCAGGTAGGGCGCCAGGGGCAGCGGCTGCCGCTGGTCCTGGCGGCGCGACAGCACCGTCTCGACCGACCCGTCCGGCAGCAGCAGATCGAGCGTGGCGTCCAGGTTCCGTTCGACGGCGTCGACCAGGTCAGGACGGTCGAACACCTCGGCGATGGCGAGCAGCGACGGGTTCGACACGTACGCGGCGTAGTTGGCGCTGCGTTCGGAGTAGAGCCCGTCGTCGTCGATGTCGACTCCCTCGGCCAGCCACTGGCCGACCCGTTCCGCCAGCGCCCGATCGGGCGCGAGCCGGTGCAGCCTGGCCAGGGCGGCCGAGATCTCCCAGCGGTGGTTGGGGGTGTGCACTCCACCCCGCGCCAAGGCCGGGGCGACCGCCGTCAGTATGTCGTCGAGCAGATCCGCCAGCCCGTGCTCGGCAGCGCCGGGAGGGTCGCGCCGCAGCAGCCGCAGGGCGTCGGCGAGATCGTTGACGCTGAACGCGGAGTCCGGCGGGGAGTCGACGTTGTCACCGCCGGTGAACAACCCGCCGGGGCCCTGTAGCTCGCGCAGCCGGGCGGCGAGCCGGGCCGCGTGATCGAGCAGCCGGCCGTGCCGCCCGTACGCGACGAGGGCCAGGATCCGCTCGGCCAGCCGGCGGTGTTGCAGGTGACCCCCGCCATCGCCCTCGTTGAGGATGGCCTTGACCTGCCCGGTCAGGGCAGCCTGGACCGCCGCGGTGAACGCAGCGTCAACATGTTTGTCGTTCATCTCTGCATCGACCAGCCATGAGCAGGTTCATCTGGACGCTGTAGCGGGCCGCGGCGTGGATGTGCGTGCCGTACTCCACGGGCGTGCCGCTGTCGTCGTAGGCGACGATGCCGGCCGTCCGGACCAGCTCGTCGAGCCCTTGCTTCTCCACCGCGTCGGCCCTGACCTCAAGCAGTAAGGCGGGCAGGTCGGCGGGACAGTGGTCGGTTCATGCTGATCTCCTTCAGCGCGGCGAGATCTCGAGGGTGAGGTGGAGGGGGCCTGGGTAGCGGATCCGGAAGGGGGCGGGGCTGGCGGCGGCGCCGGTGGAGACGGTCACTGACAGGCCCGGCAGGAGCCAGCGGCCCGCGCCGACGTCAGCTCGGCAGTCCGACTCGAACTCGAGGTCGCCCGCGGCGGTGACCTCGAGCACGCCGTCCTTGGTCACGGTGGCGTCGACGCCGGCGGACGGCATGACGCGCAGCCAGTGCGGCGCGCCGTCGTCACCGCGCCAGTGCACGGTGACCGGGTGGTACTGATCGTCCGCATCCGTCTTGGCGCCGCCGGTGTCCTGGGCGCCGATCATGTGGTGCGGCCCGAGCCACGACGTGGCGATCCGCCGCGGGGACTCGGTGACGGTGGTGCTGACCCAGCGCGGTTTCTCCGGGGCCGGGGCGAGCAGCCCGGCCGCCTTGGGGTGGGCGCCGAGCAGGGCGAAGCAGGGGGCGAAGCACAGGTCGTGCGCGTGGACCGCCTGCGAGGGGTCGCCGGCGGGCAGCGGCGCGCACTCCAGGCCGTCGGCGAGCGCGATCCACTGGCCGAGGAGGGAGACGTAGCCGGACAGGTCCATGCCGTACGAGCGGTCGTACGGACCCGCCAGGTTGCGCAGGCCGGGGTGGTAGCGCCGGCCGATCTCCGTCCAGAGGCCGACCTCCATCTCGTCGCCGAGCTCGCGCAGGACCGGCGATGAGCTGCCGCGCCAGAGGGCCAGCGCGAACAGGTCCACTCCGTAGTAGGTGGGCGAGTTGAACTCGGCGAACGTCCGCGTCCGCCGCCAGATGTCGAAGACCTGCCGTCCCAGGCTCTCGCCGGCCGCGGCCAGCGCGGGATCGCCGCTCCGGACGCCGACCTCGTGCATGAGATGCGCGCTCATCAGGGCGATGTTGCTGTAGTGCGGCGACACCGCGCGTTCTCTGGCGTTGCCGGCCGCCAGGGCGAGCGCCCCGGTGATCCGCCGGACCAGGTCGTCCGGCAGTGTCTCGCCGTACTCGCGCAGGACGAGCAGGAGCGTGCAGCCGACGAACTCGCGCCAGTTCGGGTCGTAGTCATTCCACAGGACCGGGTCGGCGGGGGGCTGCGGCTCCTGGGGCGAGCGCCGCCAGGTTCCGTCGTACGGCGTCCCCGGCGCCACGTACTGGTGCGTCAGGACCGAAGCCAGCGCCTCGGCGGCCCGCTCGGTGTCGGCCCTCATGAGCAGGCCGAGCGCGTACCAGGAGGTCTCCCTGACGCCATGGGTTCGCCAGGCGTGCGAGGACCTGGCGAGGGAGATCGCCGGGTAACGCAGGAGCCGCACTTCGGGGTCCCACAACGAGTCCATCCACGCCATGGCCCGCGCCGAGAGCTGATGCCCTGGTCCGCTCACAGGATCTACCTTTCACCTGTTGTCATGACATTCGGTGATTAGACCTGAGGGAGATGCGCAGTGTCAATAGTGGCAAATAGGATGGCAAAAGAATGGTTTCGCTTGCCGCACCAAGGGAGCGTGATGTCGCCCAGTCAGCCGCCACCGCTGTATGAGCAGCTCAAGGCCCGCCTGGTGGCGGACATCAGGGCCGGGCGGTTCGGCCCGGACGGAAGGATCCCCACCGAGCAGGAGCTGTGCGAGGAGTTCGGGCTGAGCCGCACCCCGGTGGCCAGGGCGCTGACCGAGCTGGCCCAGGAGGGGATCGTCCTGCGGCAGCGGCGGCGCGGCACGTTCGTCAACCCCGCGTGGGCCTGCGGGGCGGCTCCGGCGGAGGAGGAGCAGGAGACGGCCGACCTGACCGTCCTGGCGACCGGCACGGTCAGCGTCGACCACCTGCGGACGGCGGCGGCCGGCGCGGCCGCCCGGCCGCGGATCCGCACGGTGCGGTTCGACGAGCTCCACGCCACCTTCCTGCGGGCCATCGCCGAAGGGCGCGGCCCCGACCTGGCCGTGCTCGACTCCGTCTGGGTGGCCGAGTTCGCCAGGGCGGGTTTCCTGACCCCGCTGGAGGAGCTCGACGCCGACGGCTGGCTGGCCAACGAGTACACCCGCGACCTGCTGCCCCCGTTCTCCCACCGGTTCGGCGGACGGACGCCGGCGGTGCAGGCGCCGGCCGACGTCACCGGGCTGTGGTACCGGCGCGAGACGTTCGAGCGGCTCGGGCTCCGCGCGCCCGAGACCTGGGAGGAACTGCGCGCCACCGGCCGGCTCCTGGCCGGGCGTCGTACGGGGTCCGGGCACGTCCTCGTCATGCCGGGCGGGCGCCGGGCGGGGGAAGAGACCACGTACGCGCTGACCGGGCTGCTCGCCGCCAACGGCGCCCTCGTCCTGGGCGAGGAGGGCGAGGTGGTCCTGGACAGCCCGGCGGCCGCGGAGACCATGCGCCTGGTCCGGGAGCTGATCACCGACGGGGTGCTGTCGCCGGACGTCGCCGGCTTCGGCAAGGACGAGGCCGTCGAGCTGCTGGGCGCAGGCAGGGCCGAGATGTGCGTCGGCGCGAGCTACCAGGCCGGTGCGCTGGCGAAGGTGACGAGGCTCTCGCTCGATCAGGTGCACAGCAGGTTCGGCTTCGCCCCGATGCCGCGCGGCCCGGAAGGCCGCTCCGCGGTGATGTGCGGCGGGATGGTGTACGTGATCCCGCGGCAGGCCCGCCGTCCCGAGGCCGCGATGCGGCTGCTGCGGGCCGCCATGGCTCCCGACGCCCTGGTCCGGCTGTGCCTCATCACCGGGCAGCTGCCGCCGCGACGGACCTCGCTCCAGGCGGCCGCCGCCGTGTCGGCCTTCCACGCCCAGACCGCCGCGCTTCTCGACCGTGCCGTCCTGCGTCCGGTGAGCCCGGTGTACGCGCTCGTTTCCGCTCAGCTCCAGGTCATGATCGAGGAGGTTCTCCGCGGCGAGCGCGGCCCGGCCGCCGCCGTCGCCCGCACCGCCGATCTGATCCGCGCCGTCACGATGGACGCTGACGTGTCGCGACCTGCCGCGGGCTGACTTCGGGGACCTGCGCGTCGATCCGGGGCCGCTTCGTCGGGTTGGACGCCCCCTGCGGGGAGAGGCGGTGCGGTCGGGAGGAGGCTGCTCACCGGAGGGAGGGTGCGATCGGGGGCGCGGCCACGACCAGGGGATCACCGCTCCGATCACCATGCGGGCGCAGGAGACGCTGTAGGCGTCCATGGAACCGCGCATCGTGCCGCTGAGCGTGGCGTCGAGCTGCGTGGCCACGGCGGCGTCGGCCGCGGTCTGACCGGCGGGGCCGCAGGCGGCCGTCGCGTAGGGTGATCTACGCCCCCCGGCACCGGCTGAACCCACAGGGAGATGGCTCGGTCCAGATCACCCGCCGCCTGGTAGGCGTAGGCGAGGTTGTTGCGTGAGTTCAGGGTGTCGGGGTGATCGGGGCCTAGCACGCGTTCCCGGTCAGCTCCTTCTCGTGGCGGACCGGTTCCGGGACCCTGGTCCCAGACGTTGTTCCATCGCCAGGACGAGGAAATGACGCGATCGAGTTCCTAGATTCATGGTGTGAGAGCACGGTTGTTGCGCAGGGTCGTCCTGTGGTTCACGGCGCTGGTCGCGCTGGCGGCGGTCGCGGGGTTCGGTTATGAGAGCGTCGCCCGCCAGGACGACGGCACCCGGCATCCCTCGCCGGGCAGGCTCGTCCGCGTGGGCGAGCACCGCCTGCACATCACCTGCACGGGAGGCGGCACGCCCACGGTCGTGCTGGAAGCCGGGCTCGCCGAGTCGAGCGCGAGCTGGGCCGGCATCCAGCGTGGACTCGCCGGGAGCGCCCGCGTGTGCGCGTACGACCGTGCGGGCTACGCCTGGAGCGAAGACGGCCCAGAGCCGCGTACGGCCTGGCAGGCCGCAGGCGAGCTGCGTGCCCTGCTCACCACGGCCGGGGAGCGCGGCCCGTACGTGCTGGCCGGGCACTCCTACGGCGGCAACATCGTGCGGATCTTCGCCGACCGCTGGCCGGACCTGACCGCCGGCCTGGTGTTGATCGACGTCACCGACGAAACCGCCGACGACGCGATGAGCCTGTCCCGGCCGCTGCTCGCCACCGCGTTCACCACCTACGGCCTGCTGGCGCGGGCCGGCCTGCTGCGGCTGGCCGGCGACGCGCTGGTGCCCGGCGAGGCCACCGCCTTCGCGCGGGCTCATGCTCCTGTGGTCTACGGGGACAGGAGCATGCATGCCGCGCGGGCCGAGGCCTGGTCAGGGCTGGACAGTGCCGAGCAGGTCCGCACCACGGTACGCCCGGGGGTTTGGGGGGATCGGCCGGTCGCGGTCGTCGTCCCCTCAGGTCAGCCGGACACCGCGCTGGACCGGGCCCGCCGCCTGGCTGCGCTGTCCAGCCGTGGCCGCCTGGTGATCGCCGGCACCGCCGAGCACTACGTGCAAGCCTTCCAGCCCGCGCTGGTCATCGACACGATCCGCGACGTCGCCAGCGGGTAGGGCGCCGTAAGGCTGGGGGCGCCGGCGCAGCCCTGACCTGCCCGTGCGGGAGGAGTTCCGCCTGGCCGCTCCCCACATCGGGCCGGGGAAGCGCAGGCCCCGGCTTGTGGACGATGTGGGCCCGCGCGGGATGACACCGAACGAACAGCGACAGGTTCCCGGCCGTACCACGGTGTCGCGGACGCGCGTGCCGGTGCAGTTGTCCTACAACCCGGTGGTGGGTGCGGCCGGCCATGCGGTCGCGCGGTAGCTGGGCGCGGACCCGGCGACCAAGCTCAAGGAGATGCGATCTTCGACCAGAGCCACGCGGCCTGCTTGAGCGCCTGGTCGAACCGGTAGTACAGCCGCGGCGGCACGTACGGGAGCAGCGCCGAGTGCCGCTGGGCGAGCAGGGCGAGCAGCTGTTCCGATGGGAGGTTGGCGTAACGCGGGAGGCTCTCGTACCAGCGGGCGCTGTTGCGGGCGGCCTTCTGCATGGGCCGGATCTCGGCCTGGCGCTCCCGCTCGTAGAACTCGAGTGCGGGCTCGAGTCGCGGCTTGGCGTGCAGCGCGTAGACGAGGAAGGCGGCGTCCCCGAACGCGAGTGCGGTGCCCGCGCCGACGGAGTAGTGGGTGGTGTGCGCGGCGTCCCCGATCAGGACGAGGTTGCCGTGGTGCCACCTCTCGTTGGTCAGCGTGCGGAAGTTCAGCCAGCGGGCGCTCTCGCCGGCGTTGTCCTGGCCGATCAGCGGGTGGCCGTCGAGGATGTCGGCGAAGATCTTTTCCAGGAGGGCCAGGCTGTCGGCCTCGTTCGCCTGGTCGAACCCGAGCCCCGCCGAGGTCTCGGGAGAGCACTCGATGATGCAGGTGCTGCGCTCATTGCTGTATCGGTAGCCGTAACACCAGATCCAGCCGTGCGGGGTTTCGACGAAGGCGAAGGTGAAGGAGTCGAACACCTTGGTGGTGCCGAGCCAGAGGTAGACGTTGCGGCCGACCGCGACCTTGGTGCCGAGACGGTCGGCGTGGCGCTGGCGCAGCGCGCTGTTGACGCCGTCGCCGGCGACGATCAGGTCCGCGCCGGTCAGTTCCTCCTCGCTGGTGATCTCGCGTTCGTACTCGATGCGGACGCCGAGGGAGCGGGCCCTGTCGGCGAGGATGGCGAGCAGCCGGCTCCGGGTGATGCCGAAGCCCACGTCCCAGCTCTCCACCAGGCACGGCGGGCGGTAGCCGTGGACGTGCGCCACCCAGGTGTCCCAGCGGACCGAGTCGTCGCCGATGGCACGGGCGGACTCGGGATCGGCGGAGTGGAGATTGTTGTAGAGATCGTCCCAGTAGGTCACTCCCCAGCCGTACGTCGAGCCTTCCGGGTATCGCTCGTAGACGGTGATGTCGTGGGACGGGTCCGCTCGTTTCATCAGGACCGCGAAATACAGGCTGGCGGGTCCGCCGCCGACGCAGTCAACCTTCACACCAGCCCCCTATGACACGTATTGCAATCAATCCATTACACAAAGTAGCAGGCAGGTGTGGTAACGCCGATAACGCCATGCCTGCATCCGATTGATGCGGAAGGCTGCCAGGACGGCGGTGGCGGCAAGTCCGGCCGGGCGGAACGCTGCTTCAACCCGGCGGGCGGAGACCGGCGTCGCGCGGGAACGTCAGCACCGCCGCGACCCGCCGGTCGATGGCCTGCTCGCCGCTCAATCCCAGCTTGGTGAAGATCGCTTCGACGTGTTTCTCCACATCTGACGGCCCGCATATGGGTGAGACGGACGGAGCCGCAGGGTCCCGTCCGCCCAGCCCTGCGGATCTTAATGGTTGCCACCGCTTCGTCAGGGTGCTGAAATGCCCCGATGAGCACGGAAAGCAGCAAGGTGCCGTCGGCTCCCCGCCTCGCCGACATCCGGTCCCGCTGGCTCAGTGCCGCGACCGCCGGCCTCCACGACGACCCCGGAGTGGCCGGCGCCGCCCTGGTCGGGTCGCTCGGCGCGGGCCGGGCCGACGACTGGAGCGACATTGACCTGCTCGTGGTCGTGGACGACGCGCACCTCGACGATTACGCGGTGCCCGGCCGTCTCCCTTCCGGCCCGGGGACGTTGGCGGCGGCCTTCGACGCCCGCCACAACGGCCCGCGCGGCACCAGGGCGCTCGGCATGCACTACATCGTCGACAGGCTTCCGCTCTGGGTCGACTGGCACATCTACCCGATCTCGCGGGCCGGCTGGGCTGCCGACAGCACAGTCATCCTCGACCGGCAGGGCTTCGACCGGCTCCCGGCCACCTTCTCCGAGCTGCTCAGCACCGGCGAATCCGAGCCGCCGACTCCCAAGCGGCCCATCGATCACCAGATGGCGCGGCTGGCGATGGTCCCGATCGCGGGCAAGAGGATCGCCCGCCGCTCGCCGGAAACGGCCCGGATGATCGAGTTCCTCGGAGGCCCCTACGCGCCCGACTCCTCCTGGCAGCACCACCTCGCCACGCTGCGCCGGCTGTTGGACGGATTTGCGGCACTCGGCCTGCCCGACAGCGTCACCGCCGGGCACGCCTACCTCGATCTCGTGAAGGAGACTCTCGACTGACGCCGCCCCCGGCTGCCGACTCCCGGCATCGTCGGCATGGACACCTCCGTCGATCCCCCATCGCCGGCGACGTCGTCGCGGCCCACCCGGTCGACGGCATCTGCTTGCGACGAGGGGCTCGCGCCGCCCGCGCCCCGGGCGGGCGCCCGACGCCGGCGCGGTGCGCCTCGCCGGCGTGACCAGCCCTCTTGAGCCGCCACACCAACGGCGCCGGCCGCGAACGCCATCAGCCGGTGACGGTTCCATGGCCACGCGCAGCCGGTGCCGCCTCGGAGACTCCGGGGCGGCCGTCGCCCGATCCGTCATCGACTTGTCGACCTACGCTCTGATCGTCGCCGCGGGCACAGCCTGGCGCTGTCTAGGCCGGCAGGTTCCACTTCTGCGGGTCGAGCCCGTTGCAGTCGTAGATCTGCAGGCGGGTGCCGGTGGCGGTGGCCCCGCCCGGACTGTCGAGGCAGCGGCCGGACTGCGGGTTCAGCAGGGAGCCGTTCGGCTGCGGCCGCCACTGCTGGCCGCCGGCGCCGTTGCACTCCCAGAGCTGGACCTTGCTGAAGTTGGCGGTGGCGTTGGCGGCGATGTCCAGGCACTTGCCGAAGGCGCGCAGGGTGCCGTCGGGGTGCCGCGACCAGCGCTGGCCGGTGGCGATGCCGCAGTCCCACAGCTGCACGGGGTTGCCGTTGGTGTTCGTGTTGGTGTCCACGTCCACGCACTTGCCGGCGCCGGCCGGGCCGGTGATCTGGCCGGCGGTGCCGGGGAGCGTGCCGATGCCGTATCTGACCTGGCACTGGTTGCCGGTGAGCTGGGTGGCGGCCAGGTAGAGGAAGTCGGTGCCGTTCGCGGAGGGCACGATCGGAGAGCTGTAGCCGGGGCAGGACGGCTCGCCGGTGTTGTAGCCGCCGGTGGGGTTGACGTTCACCGGGGCCTCGATCTCGGTCCACGCGCCGGCGCCCAGGTTGGTGTTGGCGAACAGGACCTGGCCGGACTCGCCGAGCACGGTCTTGTTGCCGGTCGGGCCGGCGACGACGCGCTGGCCGGACAGCAGCAGCGTGCCGTTGGGGCCGCCGCCGGGCAGCCAGGCCACGTACGGCGTGTGCAGCAGTTCCCGCTCGTCGGAGGTGCGGACCAGGGTCCCGGCGCCGGAGCCCCAGGTGAGGCCGTCGGAGCTGGTCTTGACGTACACCTCGCAGGCGTGGTCGGGGTCGGTGGCGTCCCGGCACATCTCGTACGCCATCAGGAACGACCCGTTCGGCAGCCCGGTCACGATCGACATGCCGGGCCTGGCGAGGTTGTCGGCGGGGAAGGCCACGTCCTGGGTGAGCGTGGCGCTCCAGGACCGGCCGCCGTCGCTGGAGGTGTAGTGGCCGATGACCTGGTTGTTCGTCGGGGTGTTGGCGGGGCGCTCATCGGAGATGAAGCAGGCCAGGGTGTTGTTCGGGGCCAGCAGGAACCACGGCTCCCAGATGCCGTGGCCCCAGGAGTTGGGCTGGCCGCTGGTCTGGGTGCAGTTCGACAGGTACGTCCAGGTCGCGCCATGGTCGGTGCTCTTGAACACCTCGACCTTCTGGGCCGTGTAGTCGCCGACGTCCCAGGCCGTGCCCGCGGCCAGCAGGTCGCCTTGGTTCAGCCCGTTGGCGGTGCGCGGCACCTCGTACAGAACCGGTGCTTCCAGATCCCAGCCGGGCGTGTGGGAGGTGATCGTGGAGATCGGGTTCGCTGACCAGGTGCGCCCGCCGTCGGTGCTGCGGTAGATCGGCAGCGACGTGGGCGCGTTGTGGTTGCGGCGGGCGAACGTCGCGAGCATGGTCTCGTTCGGCGAGCCGTCGTGGTCGAGCCGGATCGCCCGCGGGTAGCTGGCGTCGCCCTGCGGATACGTGCTCAGGTTCGGCGCGTAGAGCACCTGGCCGGGCGGGGCCGCCTGGGCGGGACTCGCGGATCCGGCCAGGCAGGCTCCGACCAGGGCTAACGCGGCGATGGGGGGTGTAAGGCGCACGGTGTCTCCTTAGTTCGAGTCGTCTCCGATGACGGGGGCGGTGCGGGTGTCCACGTCCACGGCCGAGCGCGCGACCACGGCGCCGTCGCTGACCAAGGCGAGGTGCAGGCGGCCGCTGGTCCAACCGGCCGGGAGCTCGGCGCTGACCTCGGCGGGGGCGCTGAGCAGGAAAGGCTTGGCCTCGATCCACGGACCCGGCGTGCCGAAGGCGCCGGGTGCGTCGGGGGCGGGGCCGAGCACGGGGGTCCAGGCGGTGTGCAGGTGGCCGTTGACCGGCTCGGCGCCGTGGTGCGAGACGCGTACGGGTACGGTGATCTCGCGCGTCTCGGTCAGCAGGTCGCGGCCGGGCGCGATGGGGAGGACATCGAGGACGAGCGTGGTGGTGGCGTTCACGTCAGCGGGGTCCACCCCGGCCAGGTCCTTGGCCCGGCGCTCGAAGTCCAGCAGGCCGGCGGACTCGTGCTCGATGTCGTACAGCTCGGTGTAGACGTAGCCGGCCAGGCGGTCATGGCGGCGCAGTTCCTGGGTCTGCCAGCGCAGGTGCCAGGCGCGTTCCACGCTGGTGAAGCCGCCGCCGTACTCGCTGTTGAGGTTGGGCAGGCCGCGCAGCGGCTGGGACGGCGCGCCGGCCAGCTTCTTGCGCACGACGTAGTCGGGGCCGAGCCGGACCGGGAAGTCGTCCTGCTCGCCGTCCAGCAGGGCGGCCACCGTCCGGCCCCAGGAGGCGGCGGACTCGTCGTAGTAGTGCCAGTCGAGGAGGTCGGTCTTGACGTGGGTCCAGCCGGAGTTGTCCACCGCCGGGCGGGTCGGGTCGAGGACCTTGAGCAGGTCGTATGCCCGGGCGGCGGCATCCTGCTTGGCCGGGTCGCCCGGGATGTCCCAGTCCAGGCCCCACTCCTCGTTGTACAGGCCCCAGATGACGATCGCCGGGGAGTTGCCGTCGCGCTCCACCATGGGCGCGATCTGCTCCTCGAACGCCGCCACGGAGTCGGCGGAGAAGCGGCCGGTGGCGGCGGGCTCGGCCCACAGCAGCATGCCGAGCGTGTCGGCGTGGTGGACGAAGCGCGGGTCCTCCAGCTTGAGGTGCTTGCGGACCAGGTTGTATCCGGCCGCGGCGGCCAGATCGAGGTCGTGGCGGAGCGCGGCGTCGTCGGGTGGGGTGATGCCGGTACGCGGCCAGTAGCCCTGGTCGAGCACGCCGCGTACGAAGAGGCGGCGGCCGTTCAGATACAGGTCCTCCCCTATGACCTCGATCCGGCGCAGCCCGGTGTAGGCGGCGACCCGGTCGGTTCCGTCGGCCGAGGCCAGCTCGGCGTCCACGTGGTAGAGGTGCGGGTCGTCCGGCGACCACAGGCGCGGCTCGGCGACCGGCAGCACGCCCCGGACGGTCCGGTCGGAGACCGGCGCGGCCTCCGAGCCCGCGCCATCCGAGCCGGCCCCGGCGCCCGAGCCTTGGCCCGCGTCGTCGCCCGCGACCGGCAGTTCGATCGTCGTGTCCGTGCCGCGCAGGGTCAGCCTGAGCAGGGACTCCTCGGGTCCCGACACCCGGGCCTCGACCTCGATGGCGTCCAGTCCCGCCGACGGGCGCAGCTTCAGCGCGGCCAGGTGGGTGGCGGGACGGGCCTCCAGCCAGACGCTCTGCCAGATCCCGGACGACGGGGTGAAACACACGCCGTCGAAGTCGTCGCGCGGGATGCTGCGCTGCTTGCCGTGCGCGATCTCGCGCTTGTCGAGCGGCGCGGAGACCCGTACCACGATCTCCTGGGCGCCGTCGCGCAGCGCGTCGGTGATGTCGGCCTCGAACGGCGTGTAGCCGCCCCGGTGGGTGACCACCTCGACGTCGTTCACCCAGACGGTGGCCTCGTGGTGCACGGCGCCGAAGTGCAGCACCACCCGCTGCCCGGTCCACTGCTGCGGGACGGTGATCCGGCGGCGATACCAGGCCACCGGCAGCCAGTGGGCCTCGATGCCGGAGGCGGGGGTCTCCCAGGCGAAGGGCACGGTGATGGTCCGGTTCCAGTCCGGCTCGGGGTCGGCCCGGAAGTCCCACGCGCCGTTGAGGCTCGACCAGGAGTGCGACCGGTCGAAGTGGGGACGGGGATATTCCATGGTGCTCTCTTCCGTGAGGACGGGGGTCAGCCCTTGACGCTGCCCGCGAGGATGCCGTTGATGAAGTGGCGCTGCAGCAGGACGAAGATCACCAGCAGCGGCAGAAGCGCGATGCTGCCCGCGGCGAGCAGTTCGCCCCAGACCGTCGCGAAGTCGGCGCCTATCCGGTTGCCGGTGACGTTCTGCGCCAGCGTGGCCAGCACCACCTGCAGCGTCTGGTGCGAGGTGTCGTTGACGGCGACGACCGGCCAGACGAAGTCGTTGTAGACGTTCATGGTGGTCAGCACCGCCAGCGCGGCCAGGCCGGGCCGGATCACCGGCAGCACGACCTTGGCGAAGATGCCGAACTCGCCCGCGCCGTCGACCCGCCCGGCGTCGATCAGCTCGTCCGGGATGGCGGCGATGGTCTGCCGCATCCAGAAGATGCTGAACGCGTCGATGCTGCCCGGCAGGATCAGCGCCTGGTACGTGTTCACCCAGCCCAGCGCGCTCATCTCCAGCAGCAGCGGGATGATCAGCACGAGCGTCGGCAGCATCAGCGTCAGCAGGACCACGCCGAACAGCAGGTTCTTGCCGGGAAAGTCGTACTTGGCGAACGCGTAGCCGGCCAGCGGGCAGAAGAACATCGTCATCGCGCCCCTGACCACCAGCACCAGCGCCGTGTTCGCGAACCCGGTGCCGATCGGCACGTCGGCGAACATCGCCCGGTAGTTGTCCAGCGTCAGCGCGCCGATCGACAGCGGATCGGAGATGATCTCGGCCGCCGGCTTGAGCGAGGAGCTGACCGCCCACCAGATCGGGTACAGGAACACGGTCGCGAGCAGCGCCAGCACCGCGTACTGCACGGGGCCGGGCCTGGTCTGGTTCATGACGCCTCGTCCTTCGGCCGCAGCAGCCTGACCGAGACCAGCGACAGGCCGAAGACCAGCAGCACCAGCAGGAACGAGTTCGCGGCGCCGGTGCCCAGGTCGGAGGCGGTGATGTGGTCGTACAGGTAGAGGCCTGCGGTGGTGGTGGAGCCGTACGGGCCGCCCTCGGTGACCACGAACGGCTCGGCGAACATCTGGAAGACGGCCAGCGTCTGCACGACCACCAGGAACGCCATGCTCCGGCGTACCAGCGGGACGGTGATCGACCAGAACTGGCGGGTGCGGGAGGCGCCGTCGAGGGCCGCGGCCTCGTACACGCCACCGGGCACGGCCTGCAGGCCGGCCAGCAGGATGATGATCGCGAACCCGGTGGTCTTCCACAGGAACAGCAGCGCCAGCGTCGGCTTGGACCACGCCGTGGACGTCAGCCAGCCCACGTCCGGCAGGCCCACCAGGTTGAGCACGTGGTTGACCAGGCCGTAGTCCTGGTCGAACGCCACGATCCACACCTGCGCCATGGCCACCAGCGGCGTCACGAACGGCGCGATGAACGCCACCCGGAACAGCCCGCGCAGCCGCAGCTTGGCGTTGGCCAGCAGCACCGCCCCGCCCAGCCCGGCGATGACCTGGATCGGCACGATGAGCAGCCACATGACCGCGCTGTTGCCGAGCGAGGCCCAGAAGTCCGGGCTGGTCAGCAGGTAGAGGTAGTTGCCGAGCCCCACCCAGTGGGCCTCTCCGGCGCCCCGCCAGCGCATGAAGCTGAGCTGCAGCGCGTAGATCAGCGGGTAGATCCCGAACGCGGCGAAGACCACGAAGAACGGGGCGATGAACAGGTACGGCGACGGCGGAACCCGGAACCGGTCGCGTCTGTTGCGGCTCGCCATCACGACCGGTCGATGAGGTTGCGCTGGATCTTCTGCGCCGACTCGGCGATCACGTCGTCGGGCGCCATCTTGCCCTCCATCAGGCGCTGCACGTTGTTGCCGAGGTAGTCCACCGACTGCGCCCACCACCACGGGATCGGCGCGGCGGCCGGGATGGTGGCGGCGGCGTCCACGGCGACCTTCCACAGGTCCTGGCCGCCGAGCGCCTCGATCGGCTGGAACAGCGGCTTGGCCGGGTCGAGCGCGGGCTGGTAGCTGGGGATCGAGGTGGACAGGCCGCCGGGGTAGACGCTGTTGGGGCCGTACACGGCGGTGTAACCGGGCTCCTTGAAGCACAGGAACTCGTACAGCAACCAGGCCAGCTCGGGGTTCTTGGCCTTGGCGGGGATGACGAAGCTGCTGCCGCCCATCGCGCCGCTGCGTGGACCGCCCGGCGTCCAGGCCGGCAGGGGCGCCGCCCGCCACTTGCCCTTGGTGGCCTTGAGCAGCTGCTGCGGCGCGAAGGACCACCAGATCGCCCACGGCACGAACACCTGCTGGCCGCTCTCCAGCGTGTTGACGTCGGCCGGCTCCAGATAGGGCGCGTGGGTGACCAGGCCGTCCTTGACCGCGGTCTGGATCCAGGCGAAGACCCGCCGGTATTCGGCCGAGTCGAGCCGGAGCCTGCCCTGGGCGTCGGTGAGGCTGGTGCCCTGCTGGTTGGCCAGCATCTCCAGCCACAGCTGGCCCAGGAACGGGCTCTTGTCCAGGTGGATGGGCCGGGTCTTGGGATCCTGCTCCTTGATCGTGCGGGCGGCGGTCAGCAGGTCGTCGTACGTGGCCAGGCTCGCCGGGTCGATCCCCGCGCTCTCCAGGATGTCCTCGCGGTACCAGAGCAGTCCGGGGTCCAGGTCCCACGGCACGCCGTAGATCTTTCCCTCGACGGTGTTCACCGACAGCTTGTACGGCGACGTCTGCTCGCGGTACGGCGCGATCAGGTCGGTCAGGTCGTACAGGTGCTCGGCCTGCCCGCCGATCTTGGCGTCGTCCCAGAAGCTGCCGTCGGGCACGTCCGTGCCGCTGATCAGCGTGTTGGCCAGCTTGGCATCGATGTCCACGGCCTGGTGGTTCACCGTGACGTTCGGGTACGCCTCGCGGAACTTGGCGATCGCCGCGTCGAACACCTTGAACAGGTCGCCGGACCGGTTCCAGATCGTGATCTCGCCCTTCGCTGACGCGGCCGAGGCGGTGGGCTTGGCGAGCTTGCTCGGCTGGGCGCCTGGCCCGCCGGGGGTGCCGGGGGCGCATGCGGCCAGCGTGCCGCCGGTCGCGGCGAGCGCGCCGAGGCCCAGGGCTCCCTTGAGAAATCCACGGCGGTCCATGGGCGGTTCGGACATCTCTGACTCCTCGGCCTCGGTTCACGTGAGGGCTCTGCAACGTTGCAGACATGATGCATACTTGTCTGCAACGATGCAAGAGCAGGTTAGGATCTTCCCAAGTACGGGAGTCGGAGGTAGAGGAGACGCATGGCCGCTGCAACCCTGCGCGACGTCGCCAAGCGGGCGAACGTGTCGATCCGCACGGTGTCCAACGTGGTCAACGGCTACGCGCCGGTCTCCGACGAGCTACGTGCCCGGGTCCAGGCGGCGCTCGACGAGCTCGATTACCGCCCCAACCTGATCGCGCGCAACCTCAAGCAGGGGCGCACCGGGATGATCGCCCTGGTGGTGCCCGAGCTGGACGTGCCGTACTTCGCCGAGCTGGCCCGGGAGGTGATCACCGCGGCCCGCGCGCACGGTTACGTGGTGATGATCGACCAGACCGACGGCGACGGTGATCGCGAGCGAGAGCTGCTCGGCAGGGACTCGCGGGCCACCATGTTCGACGGGCTCCTGCTGAGCCCTCTGACCGTGTCGGCCGAGGAGCTGCGGGCCCGGGGCAACCGGATACCGATCGTGCTGCTCGGCGAGCACATCTTCAACGGCAGCTTCCACCACGTGGCCATGGACAACGTGGCAGCGGCCCGGGACGGCACCGCCCACCTGCTCGGCCTCGGCCGCCGCCGGGTGGCCGCCATCGGCGACCAGCCGTATGCGACCGGCGAGACCGCGCAGCTGCGCACCGCCGGCTACCGGCAGGCGCTCGCGCGGGCGGGCCTGGAGGTGGACGAACGCCTGATCGTGTCCACCCCGCACTTCCACCGGCGGCTCGGCGCCGAGGCCATGGAGTCGCTGCTGGCGCTCCCCGAGCCGCCCGACGCCGTGTTCTGCTACAACGACCTGCTGGCCCTCGGCGCGATGCGGGCCCTGACCAGGGCAGGGCGGCGCATCCCCGACGACGTGGCCGTGGCCGGCATCGACGACATCGAGGAGGGGCAGTACAGCACGCCCAGCCTGACCACGGTTGCGCCGGACAAGGGCGAGATCGCGCGCCGGGCGGTGAACGCCCTCCTCGAAGCGATCAACGGCACCGCCGCCGCGCCCGCCGAGATCGTGGTGCCCCACCGGCTGATCGTCCGGGAGAGCACGGCGGGCGAGGACGCGCCTGCCTGGTAGTCCATTGTCGGTTCGAGATGATCTCAACTCCGGAACAGGCCCTAGTCGTCTGGTTGACGGGTGACACGGCGGGCGCCGGAAGGCACACTACAAGCATGCGGACCCCTGCCGTGGCGGTGTTGTCGGCTCTGACCCTGGCGGCCTCTGTGGCGTGCGCGCCCGCAGTGGCGCCGCCGACGCCCTCCTCCGCGGCCCCCCGGGGGCTTCTCAGGCAGACGGAGGACCAGATCGCCCGTACGGCGGCCAGCCTGCGCCGGCTGGACGATATGCCGCTGTACGAAATGACCTACCACGGCGGCTACGACGCCGAGGCACCGCTCACCGACGCGGAGCTGGCCAGGAAGGACACCGGCTGGGCGTGCTCGCTGTTCCACCGGCCCGGCGAGTTCGGCAGGAACTTCGACTGGGACCCCAACCCGGCCATGGTCGTCCACGCCCGCCCGCCCGACGGCTACGCCTCGCTCTCCCTGGCCGACGTCTCCTACCTGTTCCCAACGGGGGCCCGGCCGGACCTGAGCGCCGCCCAGGACCGGCGGCGGCTGGCGCACGCGGTGCTGACCCCGTTCGACGGCATGAACGAGAAGGGGCTCGCCGTCGGACTGGCCCAGACGCCCGACGCGCAGCTGCCCGCACCCACCCCCGGACGCCCCACCGTGAGCGGCGTGCGGATCATCCGGCTCATGCTCGACAGAGCCGCGACCGTGCCCGAGGCGATCGACCTGATGCGCCGCTACGACCTGGACTTCACCGGCGGACCGCAGCTCCACTACCTGATCGCGGACCGGGCGGGCAGGTCCGCGGTCGTCGAGTTCGGCGACGGCCGCATGAACGTCATCGACGACCGCTACCTCACCAACATCACGATGAGCGGCGCCGACCGGGCCGCCAAGCTGGCCGACCGCCGCTACCGGCTCCTCGCCGAAGGCGGCGACACGGACGCGATGGAGCTGCTCAGGAGGGTCGCTCAGCACCACACCCGGTGGTCGATCGTCTACGACCTGGAGGACTTGACCGCCAAGATCGTCACGGCGCAGCGGTGGGAGCGCGTGCACGACTTACGACTCTCCGCGGGCGGTTAGGTCGCAGGAGCGGTCAAGCCGTATCCGAGTCCACGCCGGACACGGTGTGCCTGCCCGGCATGGACAGGGTCGAGGCCATGCGCCGCCTGCGCGGCCCCATGCGACCGGAGACCGGCGTGTCTCCTGGAGCGAGGTCCCGGTGAGGTGATGACCTGATCGAGGAGCTGTGCGCACGCCGTGCTGTGCGCCGCCCCGGCCGTGCGCCGAGCACGGCCGGCGCGGGCGGCAATGAGGGAATGCGAGGATCGCTCGTTTACCGGCGTTCGCGGATATCGCGGCTCCACCGGCAGTCTCCCGGGAGCCGTGTTTGATTATCGAATGAATTGGTTTTGTCCGGTGGACCGCCCGGCACGGTCGCCGGGAAATTGATTCAAGAATTCTTTTGGGAATCAGCGGATAATCCATCCGCGAGAGC
The DNA here is from genome assembly GCF_004011505.1 of Nonomuraea polychroma. Taxonomy (NCBI): domain Bacteria; kingdom Bacillati; phylum Actinomycetota; class Actinomycetes; order Streptosporangiales; family Streptosporangiaceae; genus Nonomuraea; species Nonomuraea polychroma. Next base: position 1,579,040 of record NZ_SAUN01000001.1, on the reverse strand, counting down.
CCTGCCACGCACGAGCGCCGCCTCGACCTCGCACGTCGAGCCGGAGTTTCGGTGCGACCCGAGCCTGGATTAGGGCGCCAGGGCAATCGGCCTGACCGATACTTGAATGGTTCATCGCGACTTGACGGACCGGGCGACAAATGAGTCCGGAGTCGTGTGGGCGGACTGCAGGACGCGGCCGGTGCCGGACGGCCGGGGATTCTTCTTACTTCGCCATGCAGAGCTTGTTGCGAGGGTTGTCAGGGGACGACGCAAGGCGGTGCCACACTCCGACAGGCCTGCCCTTCCCTCCAGAGGTTGCGACGAACACCCCCAGACCGGATAAAAACGACCAAACAGATCAAATCTTGCCGATAGGTTTCGGTTGCCCGAATCCTATTTACGGTCATATTGTACATTCGGCCCACTATCATCGAACGTCCAGCGACACAAGAGGCCCCCGGGGCTGAATTTACTAAGCCTCCAGCAGGTAACCGGCGCCCGCTAATCGCGCCGTTGACTCCAACCGTCAACATCGATATAAGAGTTGATGTCGTGCAACGGCGTGAGATCACACGCTTTGTCGCGACTGTTCGTACAGCTCCCTATTCGAGTTGTTTCTGAGTAATTGTCGAGGAGCGCCGTAACATGGCGGTTGACGACCTCTGTATTCAGCGACGAATCCCCCGATCGACATCGTTACCCAGGCCGCACGCGCCGCGGACGGCGACTCCCCGCAGGGGAGGTGCTGGACGATCAGCGGCCAGCTAGCCGCGGCGGCGCAGGATCCCCACCCCATGGATCCACGCCCCGCCCGCACGATGTTCTGCCTGCCGTACGCCGGCGGAGGCGCCAGCGCCTACACCGGACTCCTCCGCGAGCTCGCCCATCTCACCGTGGTCCCCGTCCAGCTACCCGGCCGGGAGAGCCGCATCGCCGAACCGCCGGCCTTCACCATCGCCGAGATCGCCGACGAGGTGGCGCCCGCCACGGACGAGCCGTACGCCCTGTACGGCCACAGCATGGGCGCCCGGCTGGCCTTCGAGGTGGTTCGCGAGCTGCGCCGGCGCGGCCTGCGCCGGCCGTCGAGACTTTACGTCGGCGGTGCGCACCCGCCGGATCGCCGGGTGCCGCTGGCGGCCTCCGTGGACCTGCCCGACGACGCCTTCATCGACCAGCTCGTCCGCAGGTCGGGCGCGCTGCCCGAGCTCAAGCACATGCCGGAGCTACGGGAACTGATGATGCCGGTGCTGCGGTCGGACTTCACCTGGATCAAGAACTACGCCTTCGCCCCCGAGCCTCCGATCGACTCCCCCATCGTCGCCTTCACCGGCCTGGACGACGAGGAGGTCGGCGCGGCGGAGATGCTCGGCTGGGCCAGGCACACCACCGCCGGCTTCCGCCTGCGCACGCTGCGCGGCGGTCACCTGTTCGTCAAGGACCGCCCCGCCGAGCTGGCCGCGCTCATCGCCGCCGACCTGGCCGCCGAGCACGCCCTGCCCGAGCAGGACGAGCTCCATCTCTGGATGGGCCGGACCGCCGACCACGCCACGGTCCTGCGCCGCTACGCCGGCCGGGCCGCGGTCGGCATGAGCCACACGGACGACCTGACCTTGGTGGCCGCGGTCGGCACGAGCCACACGGACGACCCGACCTTGGTGGCCGCGGTCGGCACGAGCCACACGGACGACCCGACCTTGGTGGCCGCGGTCGGCACGAGCCACGCGGACGGCCCGGCTTCGGTGCTCGCCGCACCTGAGCCCGGGATCGGGGTGTCCATCCTGCGCGCGCTGGATGTCGGCGGGCCGGACAGCGGCCTGGCCGAGCTGAGCGGGGACGAGCGCGAGCAGATCGAGGACGCCGCCGAGGAGGACCGGCGGTGGCTGGCGCTGCGCGCCGTCACCGCGAAACGGGCGCTGATGGCCGCCGCCGGCCAGGGGACCGATCCCGCGGCGGTCAGCTTTCCCGACCTCGCCGATCCCGGCCCCTGGCATGCCCAGTGCGGTCCGGGGCTGGACCGGCTGGCCCGGTGGCGGGTCGTACACCTGCCTCTGCACACCTCACGGGGAGAAGCGTTGGGAGCAGTCGCTGTGCCGCACGACAGGGTGCGGCTGAGATTCGACATGCCGGCCGAACAGGCAGGGTAACGGGGGCACACGGTGACCAACAGGGCGCTTCTTCATGACCTCGTCCTGGCGCAGGCCGAGCGCACTCCGGACGCGACGGCCGTGTGGCAGGGGGACCACGGCCTGACCTACCGCGAGCTGGTCTTCGCAGCGGCGGCGCTTGCGCACCGGCTGCGCGACCTCGGGGCCAGGCCTGAGGTCCGGATCGGCATCTGCCATCGACGCACTCCTGACCTGCTGGTCTGCGTGCTCGGCGTCCTCATGTCCGGGGGCGCGTACGTGCCGCTGGACCCCTCGCACCCGCGCCGTCGGCTCGGCGCGATCATCGAGGACGCCGGGATCACCACGGTCGTCGCGGACGAGACCGGCACCGGCCTGCTGGCCGGGCTCCCCGTCCGGCTCGAGACGGCGCGCCGGCCAGGCGGCGGCGAGCCGCCCGCGCGCGTCGAACCCCCCGGCCCGTCGCCCGCGTACGCCGCCGGGGGCGAGCCGCCCGCGTGTGTCACGCCGCCGGGCGCGGCGGCCTACGTGCTCTACACCTCGGGCTCGACGGGGCGGCCCAAGGGGGTGGTGGTGAGCCATGCCTCGGTGGTGTCCTTCGTGACGATGGCGGGCGAGGTGTTCGAGCTCGACGCCGAGTGCCGGTCCATCGGGTTCGCCGCGCTCGGGTTCGACGTGTCGGTGCTGGACATCTTCGCCCCGCTGGCGCGGGGCGGGTCCGTGATGCTCATCCCCGAGGAGGACCGGGTCGATCCCGCCCGGCTCCAGCGCTTCCTGGAGCGGCACCGGGTGACCTGGGGCACGATCCCGCCCGCCCTGCTGCCGCTGCTGGAGCCGGACCGGCTGCCCTGGCTTCGCGACCTGCTCACCGCGGGCGAGCCGGCCGGGCCCGAGCAGGTGGCCCGCTGGGCGACGGGCGGGCGGCGCTTCCACAACTGGTACGGACCCACCGAGACCACGGTGTGCGTGGTCGGCACCGAACTGACGGGCGTCTGGAACAGGCCGCTGCCGATCGGGTACGCGTTGCCGGGCTGCCACGCGTACATCCTCGACGACGTGCTCCAGCCCTGCCCGCCCGGCACGCCAGGGGAGCTGTGCATCGGCGGCCCGCAACTGGCACGCGGCTACCTGGACCGGCCGGGGCTGTCGGCCGAGCGGTTCGTGCCCGACCCGTACGGCGGGCCCGGGGCGCGCATGTATCGCACCGGGGACCAGGTCGTCCTGGAGGACGACGGCCGCATCGGCTTCATCGGGCGGCTGGACCGGCAGGTGAAGGTCCAGGGCCAGCGCGTCGAGATCGGCGAGATCGAGGCGGTGCTGCGAGCGCATCCCGGGGTGCGGCAGGCGGTGGCGGACGTGACGGCCGGCCCGGCGGGGCTGAAGGAGCTGACCGCCTACCTGGCGCCGGAGGACGCGCCCGGCATCGACGACGTGCGGGCCCACTGCCTGGAGAGCATGCCCGCGTACATGGTTCCCACCAGGGTGGTGCGGCTGGCCGCGCTGCCGCTGACGGTGGCGGGCAAGATCGACATGCCGGCCCTGCGCGCCCACCGCGCGGCGTCCCCGGCGAACGGCGCGCCGCGGGAGTACGGGCCGGAGCGGCCCCCGGCGAGCGAGACCGAGCGCGGCGTCGCGGCGGCCTGGGCCGAGGCGTTCGGGACCGGCGAGCCGGGGCCGGATGACGACTTCCTGGCGTCCGGCGGGCACTCGCTGGTGGCCATGCGCCTGACCGCGCTGCTGCGTGCCGGACTCGGCAAGGAGATCGAGGTCAGCGACGTGCTCGCGGGCCGTACCGTGGCCGGCATCGCCCGCCTGGTCGATCTTGCTCCGCCGGTGCGGGAGGAGCCGCTCGCCGCGTCGCCGGCCGCGCTGTCGGCGATGCAGCGGCGGATGTGGTTCGTGGAGCGGCTGGCACCCGGCACGTCCGCGCACAACATCGCGATGGCGCAGCGCCTGTCCGGACCGCTGAACGTCACCGCCCTGCGCGCCGCCCTGGCGGTGGTGGCCGAGCGGCACGAGGTGCTGAGGTGGCGCATCCCGCAGTCGGGCGGAGTGCCGGCCGTCGCCGTGTCGCCGCCCGGCCCGGTGCCGCTGCCGGTGGAGGACGTGACGGAACCGGAGGTGGGCGAGCGGCTGGAGGCCGAGGCCCGGCTCGCCTTCGACCTGGCGGCGGGGCCGCTGTGGCGGGCCCGGCTGCTGCGCATCGCCGACGAGGAACACGTGCTGGCCATCACGGCGCACCACCTGGTGTTCGACGGCTGGTCGCAGCGGGTGCTCTACGACGACCTCGGGCGCGCCTACCGCCGCGCCGCGCTCACGCCGCTGCGCACGTCATTCGCCGGGTACGTGGCCTACCTCGACGGGCGGGACAAGGAGGCGGACCTGGAGTGGTGGAAGGACCACCTGGAGGGCGCGCCCAGCGTGATCGACCTGCCCCGCGACCATCCACGCCCGGCCGTGCAGACGTTCGAGGGTGCCGGCGCCTCCGCCGAGGCCGACGCCGCCGTCAGCGCCAGGGTCCGCACGCTGGCCGCGCGCCTGGGCAGCACGCCGTACGCGGTGTTGCTGGCGGCGTTCGCGCAGGTGCTGCGGCGGCTCACCGGGCAGCGCGACCTGATCGTCGGGGCGCCGGTCGCCGACCGGCGCGATCCGGCCTTCCACCCGCTGGTCGGGTGCCTGGTGCAGGTGCTGCCGGTACGGTTGCGGGTCGAGGACGGCGAGACCTTCGAGGCGCATGTGAAGCGCTGTCAGGAGACGCTGTCCGGCGCGCTGGCGCATCTCGACGTGCATCTGGAGCGGCTGGTCGACCGGCTCGGCCCCGGCCGCGACCTGTCCAGGAACCCGCTGGTCCAGGTGCTGTTCAACATGTACGACATCACCGAGCCACGGCTGGAGCTGCCCGGCGTCACGGCCGTCCCGCTGCTGCCGGGGCTGCCGGGTGCGCTGTTCGACCTGACCGTGTACGTCGGGGAACGGGACGGGCGGTACGTCCTGCAGGCCGTGTACAACCCGCGGCTGTTCCAGGGGGAGCGGATCGAGGCGCTGCTCGGAGGCTACCTCCGGATCCTCGGCGACCTGGTCGCCGCTCCCGGACGGCCGGTCCGGCGCGCGTCCCTCCGTCCCGGGCGCCCTCCCGGGCAGGACGGGCGGCGCCGGACGAGGCTGCCGGACGGAACCGGCCCGCTCCCCGCCTGGGACGGCCCCGGAGTGGTGGAACGCATGCTCACGCAGGCCGGACAGAACCTGGGCGTTCTCGCGCCGGCCGGCGGTGATCAAGTGCGGGACACTCGCGGGCGGGCCGGCGGTGATCGGGCGGCGGTCGCCGGTGAGGACGGCGAGCTGACCTATGCCGAGCTGGTCCGGCTCGTGGCGGCGACCGGCGACGCCGTGTCCGCGGCGGTGCGTCCGGGCGACACGGTGGCGATCCTGGCCGCCCGCACGTGCGAGCTGCCTGCCCTGATGCTCGGCGTCCTGGGGGCCGGAGCCCGCTGGGCCGTGCTCGACTCCGCCCTGCCGCCCGCCCGCCTGGCGGCCCAGGCCCGCTCCGCCGAGGCCCGCGCACTGATCGCCTGCCCCGGCGTGCCGGTGCCCGCCGAACTGGCCTGGCTTCCCGAGCTGGCCGGACTCACCGAGGCGGCCGGGCTCAGCGAACCGGCCGATCTTCCGGAGCCGGCCATCCCGGCGAGGGAGGTGCCGTTCCCGGTGCCGCTCGAGCGGCGCGGATATCTGTCGTTCACCTCCGGCACCACCGGCGAGCCGAAGCCGGTGCGGACCGCCGAGCGCCCGCTGGCCCGCTTCCTGGCCTGGTACGCGGCCGAATTCGAGCTGACCGCGGACGACCGGTTCGCGCTGCTGGCCGGGCTGGCGCACGACCCGCTGCTGCGGGACGCCTGCACGCCGCTGACCCTGGGGGCGACGCTGCACGTGCCGGGCCAGGACCGGGTCCGCGACCCGGCCCGGCTGGCGGCGTGGCTGCGCGAGCGGGCCATCACGGTCGCGCACCTGACGCCCCAGCTCGCCACGCTGATCGCCGCGGCCGGGGTGGAGCTGCCCGACCTGCGGCTGGTGCTGTTCGGCGGGGACCGGCTGACCTATGCGGAGGTGGCCAGGTTCGCGGCGGTGGCGCCGAAGGCTCGCCTGGTCAACACCTACGGCACCACCGAGACGCCCCAGGCGCAGGCCGTGTACGACATCACCACCCCGGTGACGGGCACCGGCGACCCGGTGCCGGTCGGCCGCGGCGTGGACGGGGCGGAGCTGCTCGTGCTGGACGCCGACGGCGCTCCGGCCGCCGTGGGGGAACTGGGCGAGGTGGTGGTCAGGAGCCGGCGCCTGGCGGAGGCGTACTTGGACGACGAGCTCACCCGGCTGCGTTTCACCCGCGAGCCGGACGGCTGGACGGCCCGCTACCGCACCGGGGACCTCGGCCGCTATGACACGGAGGGCCGGGTGGTGCTGGCCGGGCGGGCCGACGAGCAGGTGAAGATCCGGGGCTACCGGGTCGAGCTCGGCGAGATCGAGGCGGCGCTGGCCGCGCATCCCGGTGTCCGGGCCGCCGCCGCGAGAGTGGCCGAGCAGCCCGGCGGCCGGGTCCTGCACGCCTACGCGGTGCCGGAGAGCGCGGCCGTCCAGGCCGGCGAGCTGCGCCGCCACCTCGCGGCCAGCCTGCCTGACTACGCCGTCCCGGCCGAGCTGATGCTCCTGCCGGCGTTGCCGCTGACGCCGAACGGCAAGGTGGACCGGGCCGCCCTGCCCACGCCGCGCCCGCAGGCCGCGGCCGGGCATGGCCAGGAGCCCGCCACGGCGACCGAGCGCCTCGTCGCCGGCATCTGGCGGGAGGTCCTCGGCCTGCCGCGGGTCTCCGCCGACGCGAACTTCTTCGAGATCGGCGGGCACTCGCTCGCCACCGCTCAGGTCCAGGCCCGCCTCGCCGCCTCGCTCGGGCGCGAGGTGCCGATCGTGGGCCTGTTCCGCTTCCCGACCATACGGACGCTCGCGGCGCACCTCGACGGCGAGCGACGCACCGCCGGAACGGAGCGCGCCGCCCGGCGGGTCGCGGCGCGCCGGGCACGACCCTCAACTCGGCCCCACCGGGCCAGACGGGAGAGTAACGAATGACCGCTGAGCTGAACCACGAGGAAGACGGGCCCGGGGTCGAGCCGATCGCGGTCGTCGGCCTGGCCTGCCGACTCCCCGGTGCCGAGGACGTGACCGCCTACTGGCGCAACCTGGCCGGGGGCGTCGAGTCGGTGCGCTTCTACACGCGCGCCGAGCAGGAGGCGCTCGGCGTACCCGACTACCTGCTGGACGATCCGACGTTCGTCCCGGCGTGCGCCATCGCAGCCGACTACGGCGCCCTCGACGCCGCGTTCTTCGGCATGTCCCCGCGCGAGGCGGAGTTGCGCGACCCGCAGCAGCGGATGTTCCTGGAGCTGGCCAGCACCGCGCTGGACGACGCGGGGTACGATCCCGCGCGGTACACCGGGGAGATCGGGGTCTACGGGGCCATCGGGTCGGATGAGTACCAATGGATGTACATCCGCCCGAACAAGAAGGTGTTCGCCTCCGTCGGGAACCTCGCCGTCTACACCGGCAACCACCCCGACTACCTGGCCACGATGGTGTCGTACAAGCTCGACCTGCGCGGCCCCAGCCTGACCCTGCACACCGCCTGCTCCTCCTCGCTGGTCGCCCTGCACGTGGCGTGCGAGGCGCTGCGCACCGGCGAGTGCGACATGGCGCTCACCGGCGGCGCCTCCCTGGAACTGCCCGCCGAGTGGGGATACCAGTTCCACCAGGACGGCATCTACGCCCCCGACGGGCACTGCCGCGCGTTCGACGCCGCCGCGGCCGGCACGATCTGGGGCGGGGGCGGCGGCATGGCCGTGCTGAAGCGGCTGTCCGACGCCATCGCCGACGGCGACCACATCCGCGCCGTGGTGATCGGCAACGCGATCAACAACGACGGCGCCACCAAGATGGGCTTCTCCGCGCCGAGCGCCGAGGGCCAGGCGGCGGCGGTCTCCCAGGCGCTGGGCCTCGCCCAGATCGACCCGCGTACCGTCACCTACGTCGAGGCGCACGGCACCGGCACCTCGCTCGGCGACCCGATCGAGGTGTCGGCCCTGTCCAGCGTGCTCGGCGCCGGCACGGACGAGGCGGGCTGGTGCGGCATCGGCTCGGTCAAGACCAACATCGGCCACCTCGGCCCCGCCGCCGGCATCGCGGGCTTCATCAAGACCGTGCTCGCGCTGGAGCACGGCATGATCCCGCCGAGCCTCAACTTCGAGACGCCGAACCCGCGCATCGACTTCGGCACCAACCCCTTCCGCGTCGTCTCGACGCTGACCAAGTGGGAGACGAACGGCTTCCCGCGCCGGGCGGGCGTCAGCTCCTTCGGCATCGGCGGCACCAACGCGCACGTGATCGTCGAGCAGGCGCCGCCCGCGCCGCTGCCCACCGCCCAGCCGCGCCCCGCCCACCTGCTGCTGCTGTCGGCCCGCACCCCGGCCGCGCTGGACGCCGCTGTGGCCAGGCTGGCCGATCACCTCAAGGACCGGGAGACCGATCTGGCCGACGTGGCCTACACTCTGCGGGCGGGCCGGCGGCGGTACGCGCACCGGGCCGCCGTGGTGGCGGCCGACGCCGCCGACGCGGTCACGGCGCTGTCCACCCCGCGCCGGCTGGTCAAGGGCAAAGCGGGAACGCCCAAGGTGGCCTGGCTGTTCTCCGGCCAGGGTGCGCAGTACGCGGGGATGGGCGCCGGGCTCTACCGTACCGAGCCGGTCTTCGCCGCCGCGGTCGACGAGTGCGCCGCGATCCTTCGCGAGGAGCTCGGCCTGGACCTGCGCACCCTGCTCTTCCCCGCCGAGGACGAAAGGGAGGCCGCCGACGAGCGGCTGCGGCAGACGGCGCTCACCCAGCCCGCGCTGTTCACGGTGGAGTGGGCGCTGGCCCGTCTGTGGCGCTCGTGGGGCGTGGAGCCGGCCGCGATGATCGGGCACAGCATCGGCGAGTACGTGGCCGCGACGATCGCCGGCGTCTTCTCCCTGCCCGACGCGCTGCGCCTGGTGGCCGCCCGGGGCCGGCTCATGCAGAGCATGCCGCCCGGCGCGATGCTCGCCCTGCGCCTGGACCACGAGGAGGTGCGCCGCGACCTGCCGGAGGGCCTGTCGATCGCCACCGTCAACGGCCCCGGCACGTGCGTCGTCGCCGGCCCCGGCGAGCTGATCGCCGCCTACGCCGCCCGGCTCGACGAGAACGGCGTCCAGCACACCGCGCTGCGCACCTCGCGCGCCTTCCACTCGGCGATGATGGACCCGATACTCGGCGACTTCCACGAGGCCGTCGCCGCCGCGGCCCGGCACGCGCCCGGCCTGCCCTTCCTGTCGAACGTCACCGGCACCTGGATCACCGCCGAGCAGGCCACGGACCCCGCCTACTGGACGCGCCACCTGCGCGAGGCGGTCCGGTTCGGCGACTGCGTGGCGACGCTCGCCGCCGAGGGCGAGTGGCGGCTGGTGGAGTGCGGTCCTGGACGCCAGCTCGCCGGCCTGGCCAGGACCCAGCTGCCCCGGACCGCCCCGCGGCCGCTGGCCAGCCTCCCCGGCCCCGCCGACGGCAAGCCCGACCTGGAGGTTCTCTACGCGACGGCCGGCGCCCTGTGGACCGCGGGCGTCCCGCTGGACACCGACGCCCTGGCCGAACCCGCCCGCCGCATCCCGCTGCCGGCCTACCCGTACGAGCGTTCCAACCACTGGGTGCACACCGCGTTCGACCCGGAGCTCGTCTTCGCCCGGCCGCCGCGTGCGGGCGCGCTGCCGCTGGAGGAGTGGTTCTCGGTGCCGGCCTGGCGCCAGGCGCCCGTCACCCCGGCCGGGACCGCCGCGCTCGCCGGGCTCCGCTGCCTGGTGTTCGCGGGGCCGGCCGCCGAACCACTGCTGGACGGGCTGCGCGCGGCCGGCGCCGACGCCGTACGGGTGGTCCCGGGCAGCGCGTACGGCATCGCCCCCGACGGCACGATCACTGTCCGCCCGGCCGAACGCGACGACTACGAGGCGCTGCTCGCCGAGACCGGGGCGCCGCCCCGCGTCATCCACGCCTGGGCGCTGGACGGCACCCCGGCGACCACGGCCGCGCAGGCCACCGCCGCCCAGGAGCTCGGCTTCCACAGCCTGCTGGCCTTGGTGCAGGCGCTGGCCGGCGCCGAGCGCGAGGCGGGGGTCCAGCTCGACGTCCTGACCGCCGGCACGCAGGGTGTCACCGGCCAGGACGTCCACCGGCCCGAGCACGCCACGGTCGCCGGCATCACCGGTGTCGTCCCGCTGGAGGCCCGCTGGCTGACGGCCCGCCACCTCGACCTGGAGCCGGGGCCGTACGACCCGGGGAAGGTGCTGGCCGAGCTGGCCGCCGAGCCCGGCGAGCCGGCGGAGGGCGTGCCTCCGTCCCCCGTCGCGCTGCGCGCCGGCCGGCGCTGGCTGCGCGGCTTCGAGCCGGTGCCGCTGCCGCCGCAGGACGACCCGCTGCGCCGGCACGGCGTGTACGTCATCACCGGCGGGCTCGGCGGCATCGGCCTCACCCTGGCCGAGGACCTGGCCCGGCGCGTCCAGGCCAGGCTGGTCCTGCTCGGCCGCTCCGGGCTGCCGCCCCGGGCCGACTGGGACGCGCTCGACGGGGCGCCGGAGCGGGTGCGGCGGGCCGTCGCCGCCGTCCGCGGCATGGAACAGGCGGGCGCCGAGGTGATCGTGCTCGCCGCCGACGTGACCGACCCCGAGGCGCTGCGCCGGGCCAGGGACGAGGCGCTCGGCAGGTTCGGCCGCATCGACGGCGTCGTGCACGCGGCCGGGGTCCCCGGCGGCGGCATGGCCGAGGTCAAGGAGCGCCGGGCCGCCGACGACGTCATGGCGCCCAAGATCGCCGGCACGCTGGCGCTGCGCGAGGTGTTCGGCGACCTGCCGCTCGACTTCGTGCTGCTCTGCTCCTCGGTGACCGCCGTCGCGGGCGGGTTCGGCCAGGTCGACTACTGCGCGGCCAACAACTTCATGGACGCGTACGCGCACGTCTGGCCCGGCCGGGTCCTGTCGGTGAACTGGGGAGCCTGGCTGGAGGTCGGCATGGCCGCCGAGGTCGCAGCCCCGGTGGCGTTCCGCGCCCTGCAGCGCGGCGACCGGGTGAGCCGGCTGGATCACCCGGTGCTCAGCCACCGCCACGAGAGCGCAGGTCGCCAGCCCTGGTACGCCGCCACCTTGTCGGCCGAGACGCACTGGGTCCTGGACGAGCACCGGGTGGCGGGGGTGCCGGTGATGCCCGGCACCGGTTATCTGGAGACCGCCCGCGCCGCGTTCGAGGCGGCCGTGCCGCGCCCCGGGCCCGATCACGCGATCGAGCTGCGCGACGTCGCCTTCGTCGCGCCGTTGCCGGTCGCCGAGGGGGCCGGCGCCGAGCTCCGGGTGCTGCTCACCCCCACTGGCGACGGCGTGGACTTCGAAGTGGTCAGCGTCACCGGCGGTGAGCGGACCCAGCACGCCCGGGGCTCGGCGGCCTGGGTGGCGGCCGAGGAGCCCGCCGGGGGCAGCGTCACTGACCTCCCCGAGGTGCGGGCCCGCTGCACCCATCGCACCGGCGAGGCCAATCCGTTCGCCTCGGCGTCCGGGCTCGTCACGTTCGGGCCGCGGTGGAACAGCCTGCGTACCGTGCGGCTCGGCCAGAACGAGCAGCTCGCCCACCTGACGGCCGGTCCCGACGTCGCCGCCGAGCTGGCCGTCCTGCCGCTGCACCCGGCGCTGCTGGACGAGGCGACCGCGTTCATCGCCGTCTCCGGCGAGCACAGCTACCTACCGCTCGGCTACGGTCGCATCACCGTGCACGCCCCGCTCCCGGCCACGCTGTGGAGCCACGCCCGGCTCCGCGACACCGGCGGCGGCGAGGTGCTCGCCGCCGACCTCACCCTGTACGACGACGCCGGCGAGCGGGTGGTGAGCATCTCCGACTTCGTGCTCAGGCGCATCGACCGGCAGGCGATGACCCGCACCGTCAGCGAGGGGGCCAGGCACGGGGCCGAGGACGTGACGGTGAAGGAGGAGTCCGCGACCGCGGGCGTCGCCCTGGACCTCGACGGGGCCAAGCGCGGCATCCCGCCGGCGGACGGCGCCGAGGCCTTCCGCCGCCTGCTCGCCGCGGATCTGGGTGCCCAGGTCGTGGTCAACGCCACCGCGCTGCCCGAGTTCGTGGCCGGGGTCCGCGAGCTGACCCAGGACACCGTGGCCGACGAGCTGGCCACCGCCTCCGCCGCCGCCGGCGAGGCCGAGGTGGCCTCCGACGATCACGTCGCCCCCCGCAACGACCTGGAGAGCATGCTCGCCGGGCTGTGGGGCGAGGTGCTCGGCGCCCGCCGCGTCAGCGTCGAGCAGGACTTCTTCGAACTGGGCGGCAACTCGCTGGTGGCGGTCCAGCTCATCGCCCTCATCAGGAAGAAGATCGGCGTCCGGCTGCCCATGCGCAGCCTCTTCCAGGTGCCCACCGTGGCCGGCATGGCCGCGCTGGTGGAGGAGCTGCGCGGCCAGGACGCCCCGGAACAGGCAACGACGATCACCCGGCTCCCCCGAGAGGAAAGGCGCTGACATGCGGGACGGCCAGTACAAGGTCGTGGTCAACGACGAGGAGCAGTATTCCATCTGGTTCGCCGAGCGCCCCCTGCCCCAGGGCTGGCGGGAGGCCGGCTTCGAAGGGCCGAAGCAAAGCTGCCTCGACCACATCGAGCAGGTCTGGACCGACATGCGCCCGCGCAGCCTGCGCGAGGCCATGGGGCAGTAGAGGAGCGGCCCCGGTGACCGGCACGTATGCCTTTCCCGCCTCGTTCGCCCAGGAACGGCTGTGGTTCCTGGCCCGGCTCGATCCCGGCGCGCCCACGTACCACATCAACGCCGTGATCGACCTGCCCGAGCGCGGCGATCCGGACCGGTGCGAGCGGATCCTGCGCGAGCTGGTCCGGCGGCACGAGACGCTGCGCACCGCCCTGGCGATCGAGGACGGGAGCCTCGTCCAGATCGTCCAGGTCGAGCTGCCGGTCACCCTGCCACGGACCGACCTGCGCGACCTGCCGCCGGAACGGGCCGAGCGCGAGTTCCGCGCGCTGGCCCTGGCAGCGGCGCGGCGGCCGTTCGCGCTGGATCGGGCGCCGCTGTGGCGGGCGCACCTGGTGCGGATGCCGGGCTCGGAGCAGCGGCTGGTGTTCGTCGTCCACCACGCCGTGTTCGACGCCCGCTCCGCCACCAACTTCGCCGAAGAGCTCCAGGAACTGAACGACGCCTTCGACGAGGACCGCCCGGCGCGGCTGCCCGGCCTGCCCGTCCAGTACGCCGACTACGCCGCCTGGCAGCGCGAGCACCTCGGCCGAGGGTTGCTCGCCGCCCAGCTCGACCACTGGCGGGAACGGCTGGCCGGCCTGCCGCCCGACCTCGGGCTGCCCACCGACCGGCCCAGGCCGGCCACCCGCGGGCACGCCGGGGCCGAGCACCACCTGGCGCTGCCCGCCGGCCTGGTCGACGAGCTCGAAGCGCTGGCCAGGCGGCGCGGCGCGACCCTGTTCATGGTGCTGCTGGCGGGGCTGAAGGCGCTGCTCTCCCGGTACGCGAGCCAGCAGGACGTCGCGGTGGGCACGCCGGTGGCCGGGCGCGACCTGCCCGAGTTCGAGCCGCTGATCGGCATGTTCGTCAACACCCTGGTGCTGCGTACCGATCTGAGCGGTGACCCGTCGTTCGGCGAGTTGCTGGACCGGGTGCGGGAAACCGTCCTCGACGCGCTGGACCACGCCGAGGCGCCGTTCGACCGGCTGGTCGAGGCGCTCCAGCCGGTCCGCGACACCAGCCGCACGCCGCTCTACCAGGTGGGCTTCAACCTGCTGCCGATGGCGTCGCGCGGGCAGTTCCCGAACGGCACCGCTCAGCTCGATCTGAACGTGGACGTCGTCAGAACGGCCGGCGGCGCCGGCGTCTACCTCGAATACAGCACCGACCTGTTCGACGCCGACACCATCGCCCGCCTGGCCGGCGCCTACCGGCTGGTCCTGGAGGCGGCCGCCGCCGACCCGGGGACGCGGCTGTCCGAGCTGCCGCTGATGACGGCGGAGCAGCGGCGGGAGCTGCTGACCGGCTGGAACGACACCGCCGCGCCGTACCCGGAGCGGACCCTGCACGAGCTCGTCGCCGAGCAGGCGGCGCGCACCCCTGACGCGGTGGCGGTACGTGCCCCGGACGGCGTGGAGCTCACCTACGCCGAACTCGACGCCCGCACCGAAGCGCTGGCCAGGCGGCTGGTGGCCGGGGGCGTGCGGGCCGAGTCGTGCGTGGCGCTGTGCCTGCCGCGCGGCGTGCACCAGATCGTCGCGCTGCTCGCGGTCCTGCGGGCGGGTGCGTGCTATCTGCCGCTGGACGCGGCGTACCCGGCGGAGCGGCTGGCCTACCTGCTGGCCGACTCCGGCGCCGCCCTGCTGCTCACGGACTCTGCCCACCGCGACCGGCTGCCGGCGAAGCGTCCCCCGGAGCTGCTGCTGGACCAGCTGACCGTCCCGGAGTCCGCCTCACCTGTGACCGCTCCCCCGGGGCCTTCCAGCAGCACGGCCGACGAACCCGGACCGAGCGGGCCCCTGCCCTCGGTGGGGCCCGACAACCTGGCGTACCTCATCTACACCTCCGGCTCCACCGGCCGGCCCAAAGGGGTGCAGGTGCCGCATCGCGGCGTGGTCAACCTGGTCACCGATGTGATCCGGCGGCTGGGCGGCGGCAGCGTGCTGCTCATGACCTCGCTCTCGTTCGACATCGCGGCCCTGGAGATCTTCACGCCACTCCTGTCCGGCGGCACTCTCGTGATCGCCCCCGAGGACGCCGCCCGCACTCCCAAGGAGATCCGCCGGGCCGCCGAGGACGCGGACCTGATCCAGCTCACCCCGTCGGTCGCGAGCCTGGCGCTCGAGCATCTGCCGCCCGGGCTGCCCCGTGCCATCCTCGGCGGCGAACCGCTGCCCCTCGACCTCGCCACTCGCCTGCTCACGGTCACCGACGAGCTGTGGAACTTCTACGGGCCCACGGAGACGACGATCTGGTCGACCGCGTACCGGGTGCCGCACTCCCCCGCCACGATGCTCATCGGCGAGCCGGTGGCGAACACGACCGCGTACGTGGTGGACCGCGACCTGCGGCCGGTCCCCGTGGGCGTTCCCGGCGAACTCCTGCTCGGCGGGGCCGGCGTGACCCGCGGCTACCACGGCCGGGCCGCGTTGACCGCCGAACGCTTCATCCCCGACCCCTTCGGCCCACCGGGCGGACGCCTCTACCGCACCGGAGACCTGGCCCGATGGCGCCCCGACGGAACCCTGGAATACCTCGGCCGCCTCGACGACCAAGTCAAAGTGCGCGGCGTCCGCATCGAACTCGACGAAGTCGCCACCGTCCTGAGCGAGCACCCCACGGTACAGCGAGCCGTCGTGACCGTCCGCGACGACGCCCCCGGCGGCCGCGGCCTGGTCGCCTACGTCATCGGCACCGCACAGGAAGCCGAACTACGGGCACACCTACGAACCCGCCTCCCCGAAGCGATGATCCCCGCCGCCTTCGTCTCCGTCCCGCACCTCCCCGTCCTGCCCAGCGGCAAACTCGACCGCGCCGCCCTACCGCCGCCTCAGGCCGGTGTCGCGGCCACCGCGTTCGTGCCGCCGCGCACGCCCATGGAGGAGACCCTCGCCGCCATCTGGGCCGAGCTGCTCGGCCGGGAGCGCGTCGGGGTGACCGACGACTTCTTCGCCCTGGGCGGCCACTCGCTGCTGGTGGTCCGCCTCATCGGCCGGATCGACGACGAGTTCGGCGTCGAGCTGCCGCTGCGTCGCTGCTTCGACGCCACGACCGTCGAGGAGCAGGCACTGGCGGTGCTCGAAGAGGGACTGACGGATGCCGACCTGCTGGAACTTCTGGAGGAGGAGCGGTGAGCGACGGGAATGGGGTACGCGCGCGGCTGGCCAGGCTCAGCCCGGAACAGCGCGCCGCGCTGGAGGCCCGCCTCACGCGCACCCGGGCCGCGGAGAAGGGCGGGCCGGGCTCCGAGCCCCCGCCCTTCTCACTCCGCCCGGACACCGGGCCGCCGTTGCCCGACGAACCGTCCACCGGGGCGCTGTCCGACGCGCAGCGCCGCCTCTGGGTCGTCGACCACCTCGACCCGGGCAACCCCGCCTATACGTTGTCGTGGGCGTACCGGATCGTGGGCGACCTGGACGCCGCCGCGCTGGCCGCGGCCTTCGACGCGCTCGTGGACCGGCACCCGATCCTCGGGTACGTGATCGAGACCCACGACGGCGAGCCCCGCCAGGTCCCCGGCCGCGTCCGCCCCACGCTGCGCGTCGAGACGATGTCCGCCGCCGAGGCCGACGCCGTCGCCCGCGACGAGGCCCGCTTCGCCTTCGACCTGAGCGCCGGCCCGCTGACCAGGGCCCGCCTGGTGCGCGTGGCATCCGAGGCACAGGAACACCGTCTGATCCTGACCCTGCACCACATCCTGGCCGACCGCTGGTCCGTGGCGATCCTGTTCAGGGACCTCTTCGGGCTCTACGCCGGTGAACCGTTGCCCGCGCGGCCGGTGGCGTACGCCGACTATGTGGCCTGGCAGCAGGACAGGCCGTCCCTGGAGCGCGACCTGGACTACTGGCGCAAGGCCCTCGACCGCCTGCCCGACGTGCTCGACCTGCCCGCCGACCGGCCGCGCCCGCCCATGCAGTCGAACCGGGGTCGCCGCCTGCTGTTCGAGCTGGACGACACCCTCGCCGCCGGGCTGCGCGACCTGGCCGCCGGCCAGCGCGCCACCCCGTTCATGGTCCTCGTCACCGCCATGCAGGCGCTGCTCGCCCGCTACACCGGCCAGCCCGACATCCCGATCGGCACGCCGATGTCCGCCCGGCCGCACCCCTCCCTGGACCAGACCGTCGGCCTGTTCCTCAACACGGTGGTGCTGCGCGGCGACCTGTCCGGCGACCCGACCTTCACCGAGCTGGTACGGCGTACCAGGGAGCGGACGCTGGCCGCGTTCGACCATGCGGGCCTGCCGTTCGAGACGCTGGTGGAGGAGTTGTCCAGCGGCCGGGACCTGTCCCGCAACCCGCTCTTCCAGGTCATGCTCGCCTACCAGAACACCCCCGAGCTGCCGGGCGGCCCGCTCGGCCTGCGCCTGGAACGCCTGGACGTGCGTCCGGGCACCGTCATGTTCGATCTGGACCTCATCGTGGAGGAGCGCCCGGACGGGTCGCTGCTGTGCGTGCTCGACTACGCCACCGATCTGTTCGACGACGACCGCGCGCACCGCCTGGCCGCGCACCTGCGTACGCTGCTGAGCGCCGCCGTCGCCGCCCCGGACCTGCGGCTCTCCGAGCTGCCGCTCATGGACACGGCCGAGCTTCGGAACACCCTGCATGCCTGGAACGACACCGCGACCCCGTACCCCGACCGCGGCATCCACCACCTGGTCGCCGAGCAGGCCGCCCGCTCACCCGAGGCGCCGGCCGTCGAGGGCCCGGACGGCACGTCCCTGACCTACGCCGAGCTGGAGTCCCGCGCGAACGACCTGGC
This sequence comes from Nonomuraea polychroma, assembly GCF_004011505.1. Taxonomy (NCBI): domain Bacteria; kingdom Bacillati; phylum Actinomycetota; class Actinomycetes; order Streptosporangiales; family Streptosporangiaceae; genus Nonomuraea; species Nonomuraea polychroma. The sequence goes on along the minus strand of NZ_SAUN01000001.1, from coordinate 1,561,330 downwards.
CGCCGAACTACGCGCTCTCGCCGTCGGCCGAGAGACCAGGGTCGCCGTCTGCCTCCCCCGGCACCCGGACATGGTGGCGGCGTTGCTGGCCGTCCTCAAGGCCGGCGGCTGCTATGTCCCCCTGGACCCCGGCTACCCGCCCGACCGGCTGAACCAGATCATCACCGACTCCGGCGCCAGCCTGGTGGTCACCGTCACCTCCTTCCTGAACCGCCTGCCGGCGACCGCACGCCTGCTCCTCCTCGACGACCACTCGACCACCGCCCGGGAGGCCGGCCCTCCGGCGGAGCCCGCCTTCCACCCGGACCAGGCTGCGTACCTGATCTACACCTCCGGCTCCACCGGCCGGGCCAAAGGGGTGGTCGTGCCGCACCGGGGTTTGGTCAGTCTGCTCTGGGACGTGCGCGAGCGCCCCGGTCTGGCGCCTGGCGGGCGTTTCCTGTTCCTGACGTCGGTGTCGTTCGACATCGCGATGATCGAGATCTTCGGACCGCTGGTCACCGGCGGCACGGTCGTCCTCGCCTCGGCCACCGGCATCGAACGCGTCCACGATCTCATCCAGCACGGCAACCTGCACACCGTCCAGGCCACCCCCTCCGTCCTGGAGGGGTTGCTGCCCGCGCTGACCCACCGGGTCCCCCGGGTGATCAGCACGGGCGAAGCACTCCCCGGCCCGCTCGCCGCCCGCCTGCTCACCGTCACCGACGAGCTGTGGGACCTGTACGGCCCCACCGAGACCACCGTGTGGTCCACCAGGCTCCATGTCACCGACGGCCGGGGCGGCTCGATCGGCCGGCCGGTCGCCAACACCGCGGCTTACGTGGTGGACCGCGACCTGCGGCCGGTCCCCGTGGGCGTTCCCGGCGAACTCCTGCTCGGCGGGGCCGGCGTGACCCGCGGCTACCACGGCCGGGCCGCACTGACCGCCGAACGCTTCATCCCCGACCCCTTCGGCCCACCGGGCGGACGCCTCTACCGCACCGGAGACCTGGCCCGATGGCGCCCCGACGGAACCCTGGAATACCTCGGCCGCCTCGACGACCAAGTCAAAGTACGCGGCGTCCGCATCGAACTCGACGAAGTCGCCACCGTCCTGAGCGAGCACCCCACCGTACAGCGAGCCGTCGTGACCGTCCGCGACGACGCCCCCGGCGGCCGCGGCCTGGTCGCCTACGTCATCGGCACCGCACAGGAAGCCGAACTACGGGCACACCTACGAACCCGCCTCCCCGAAGCGATGATCCCCGCCGCCTTCGTCTCCCTCCCGCACCTCCCCGTGCTGCCCAGCGGCAAACTCGACCGCGCCGCCCTACCGCCGCCCGGCAGGCGTAGCGGCGAGGCAGCCCGGCAGCACCCGCCGCGGACCCCCGCCGAACACGTCCTCCACGCCATCTGGACCGAACTGCTCGAACGCGACGACATCGGGATCGAGGACGACTTCTTCACCCTGGGCGGCCACTCCCTGCTGGCCATGCGCCTGGTGGTCAGACTCAGAGAGACCTACGGCGCCGAGGTGACACTGCGCCGCTGCTTCGCGACCCCGACCATCGCGGGCCTCGCCCCGCTCATTCCCGACGGCCACGCCACCGCCAGCAGCGTCACCGCCGGTAGCCCCAGCACCAGTGACCTGGCCGCCGCGCGGCCGATCCCGCCCGCGTCCGGCGAGCCGGCCCGGCCCTCCCACGCGCAGGTCCGTCTCTGGTTCCTCGACCAGCTCGACCCCGGCAACCCCGCCTACAACGTCGCCTGGGCGGAGCGGCTGATCGGCCCGCTCGACGTGGCCGCGCTGACCGCCGCGTTCGACGATCTGGTGGACCGGCACGACGCCCTGCGCCTGGTCATCGTGGAAGACGACGGCGAACCCGTCCTGCGGGAGGGCGCCCGCAGGCCGCGGTTGGTCGTGCGGCCGGGTCCGGACGTGGGGCTGGAGGAGGCGCGGCACCGGTTCGACCTGGCGGCCGGGCCGCTGGCACGGGCTGCCCTGGTACGGTGCGGCGCGGCGGAGCACGAGCTGTACCTCACCCTGCACCACGTCGTCGCCGACCGGTGGAGCCTGTCGATCCTGCTGCGCGACCTGATGGAGCTCTACCGGGCACGGGTCACCGGCACCCCGGCCGAGTTGCCCACGCTCACCGCCGGCTACCGGGACTTCGCCGCCTGGCATCGGGCGCGGGTCTCCGAGCGGGCGGCCGACCTGGCGTACTGGAAGGACACGCTCGCCGACCTGCCCGCCACCCTGGACCTGCCCGCGGACCGGCACCGTCAGGGGCCGGCGAGCATGGCAGGGCGGCGGCTGACGTTCCCGATCGACGCCGGGACGGTGGCGGCGGTGCAGGCCCTCGCACGCGAACGGCAGGTGACGCCGTTCATGGTGCTGCTGGCCGCGTTCCAGGCGGTGCTGGCCAGGTACACGGGACGTACCGACATCCCCGTCGGCACTCCGGTCTCCGGCCGGGCCCACCCGGACGTGGAGGAGATGGCCGGGCTCTTCCTGAACACGCTCGTGCTGCGCGGCGACCTGTCCGGCGAGCCGACCTTCGCCGAACTGCTGTCGCGCACCCGCGAACGCGTACTGGACGGGCACGACCACGCCGAGCTGCCGTTCGAGGTGCTGGTACAGGAGTTGGCCGAGGAGCGTGACCTGGCCCGCAACCCGCTGTTCCAGGTGATGCTCGCCTACCAGAACGTGCCGCCTGCGCCGCCGGACGTGGCGGGGATCGCCCTGCGCACCCTCGACATCGACCCGAGGGTGACGCAGGCTGACCTGCACCTGGTGATCGAGGAGGCCGGCGACCGGCTCACGGGAGTGCTGCACTACGCGAAGGACCTGTTCGAGCACGACCGGATGGAGCGCTTCGCCGACCACTTCCGGGCGTTCCTGGCGGCCGCGGTGGCCGAGCCGGAGCGGCCGGTCGCCGACCTGCCCCTCCTCACCCCGGCCGAGCTGGACACCATCCACCGGGCCAACGACACGGGCGCGCCCGCCGCGAACGGCACTCTGCCCGCGCTGGTGGCCGAGCAGGCCGCCCGTACCCCACACGCGCCCGCGCTGGGTTTCGAGACCCCGGCGGGGACCCGGGCCTGGCTCACCTATGCGGAGTTCGCCGACCGGGTGAACCGCCTGGCCAGGCGACTGCGCGCGCTCGGGTCCGGCCCCGGCCACGTCGTCGGGGTGTGCCTGGAGCGAGGGGCGGACCTGGTCATCGCCGTACACGCGGTCGTCGCCACCGGCGCGGCCTACCTGCCACTGGAGCCCGACCACCCGGCCGAGCGACTGGCGGGCATGATGACCGACGCGGGCGCCCGGCTGGCCATCTCAGTCGAACGCTTCGCCCACCGGCTACCACGCCCAGCAGGCACACACACCACCGACGCCGCCCAGATCGCGGCCACCCGGACCGGCGTCGCGACGGTGCTGCTCGACCGCGATGCCGAGGCCGTCGCCGCCGAGGACGGCGGGCCGCTCGGGATCCGGCCGCACCCCGACTCGCTCGCGTACGTGATCTTCACCTCGGGTTCCACCGGCCGGCCCAAGGGCGTCGGAATCTCGCACCGGGCGATCGTGAACCGGCTGCACTGGATGCAGGACGCCTTCCGGCTGACCGGGGACGACCGGGTGCTGCACAAGACGCCGTTCTCGTTCGACGTGTCGGTGTGGGAGCTGTTCTGGCCGCTGATGACCGGGGCCGGGCTGGTCGTCGCCCGGCACGGCGGGCACGCCGACCCCGCTCACCTGGCCTGCCTGTTGGAGAGCGAGTCGGTCACCACCGTGCACTTCGTACCGTCCATGCTCGACGCCTTCCTGGCGGAGCCCGGGCTGGGCGCGCGGCTCGGTGCGCTCCGTACCGTGGTCTGCTCGGGGGAGGCGCTCGGCGCCGACCTGGCCGCACGGTTCGCCGCCGCGCTTCCCGGGGCGGGCCTGCACAACCTGTACGGGCCGACTGAGGCGGCGGTGGACGTCTCGTGGCACGCGTGCCGGGCCGGTGAGGGCACGATCCCGATCGGGCGGCCGGTGGCGAACACCCGGCTGGAGATCCTCGACGACCGGATGAACCGCGTCCCCCTCGGAGTGCCGGGCCACCTGTGGATCGGCGGCGTGCAACTCGCCCGCGGGTACGCGGCCCGTCCCGCGCTGACGGCCGAGCGCTTCGTCCCCGACCCGTACGGTCCCCCGGGCGGGCGGCTGTACGACACCGGCGACCTGGCCCGATGGCGGCCCGATGGCGAGATCGAGTACCTCGGCCGGTCCGACCACCAGGTCAAGATCCGCGGCATGCGGGTCGAACTGGGCGAGATCGAGACGGCCCTGGCAGCCCTGCCAGGCATCCGCGCCGCAGCCGTCCGCGCCATCGAGGACGGCGCCGGCCTGCGCCTGGCCGGCTACGTGGTCCCCACCGAACCCACCGCGGCTGACACAGCTGCGGGCGGGTGGGAGCGAATGCTGCGTGACACGTTGCCCGACCACATGATCCCCAGGATCTGGACCGTGCTCGGCGCGCTGCCCCTCAATCGCAGCGGCAAGCTCGACAGGAACGCCCTCCCCGACCCGCGGACCCCCGAGGCCGCCGGACACACCGAGCCCGAGGGGGCGGCCGAGCTGGCCGTCGCCGCCGCCTGGCAAGGGGTGCTCGGGTTGGAGCGGGTCTCGGCCCATGACAACTTCTTCGCCGTCGGCGGCGACTCCATCCGCAGCCTCAAGGTCGTCGCCCGCCT